>NZ_CP114908.1:987857-1317142 GCF_027497315.1 Solwaraspora sp. WMMA2059
GTCACCGACGCACACCGGTCCGCGTTGCGGCGCTCGCCGGTGCGGCCGCCGTCGTCGGCATCCTCGGTCTGGCCGCCCCGGCGGCCGCACACATCACGGTCCACCCGACGCAGGCGCCGTCTGGCGACTACGCCCGCCTCGACTTCCAGGTGCCGAACGAGAGCGACGAACACAGCACGGTCAAGGTCGAAGTGGTGATGCCGGAGGACACGCCGATCGCCTCGGTGTCACTGGCCCGGGTGCCCGGCTGGACCGTCGAGGTGCAGACGGCGCCGGTCGATCCGCCGCTGGAGGTACACGGTGCCCAGGTGACTGAGGCGGTGTCCCGGGTCGTGTGGACAGCCGAGACCGCGGAGGCCAGCGTGCAGCCGGGCGAGTTCCTGGATCTACCAATCCGGATGGGCCCGCTGCCCGACGCCGAACAGCTGGTCTTCAAGTCGCTGCAGACCTACTCCGACGGCACCGTGGTGCGCTGGATCGAGGTGCCGGTGCCCGGCGAGGAGGAGCCGGCCACCCCGGCGAGCGTGCTCACGTTGACCTCGGCTGAGCAGGACAGCCCCGCCGTCGGCGGCGGTCAGGAGCCAGTCGACGACGAGGCACCGGCCGACGACGCCGCGACCGGCAGCGACACCGGCGGCAGCGGTGCCGCGCTCGGGGTGGGGATCGTCGGGCTGCTCGCCGGCCTCGGCGGGCTGGTACTCGGCGGGCTGGCGTTCGCCCGGACCCGCCGCCCGACGCCTGCTCCGGCGGCTGCCCCAGCGGCCGCTACCCGCCCGGAGTCGACGTCGGGTGACGGCGGATCGGCAGACTGACCAGCAGCAGCGCGGCGGCCAGCACGTACAGGTTGCGCAGCACGAAGGTGGCCGGATCGTCGGTCGGCTCCTTCGCATGGCCCCAGTCGATCAGTGACACGACACCGACGACCAGCGCCGCGAAGATGACCGCCGCCAACGCCAGTGCCGCCGACGCCGCCGGTCCGGCGGCCCGGACTCCGCTCCGGGCCGCCGCCGGCTGCGGCCCGGCGGCGACCGGCGGGCGGGCCGGCAGCGCCGCGTCGAGGAGCACGATCAGCGCCGGGACGAACCAGTAGACGTGGTGCGGCCAGGTGATCGGTGCGATCAGCGCGGCCACCAGGCCGGTCAGGGTCAGCCCGGCCAGCTCGTCACCGGCCCGTGCCGCCCGGGCCGCACGCCACAACCCGTAGCCGGCGGCGACGGCCACCAGCACCAGCCAGACCAGCCGGTCCGGCTCGGCCGGAGCGGCCAGCCGGGCGAGCAGCCCCTGCAGCGACTGGTTGCCGGTGTAGTCGCTGCGCCCCACCCGCTCGGTGCTCCACAGCTCGGTGAACCAGAACCGCCACGACTCGGCCGGGGCGACCGCCGCGGCGAGCCCGGTGGCGGCCGCCGCCGCCAGGCAGGACACCAGCGCCGCCTGCCACCGACGGGTGACCAGCAGGTAGACGATGAAGATCCCCGGGAACAGCTTGATCGCCGTCGCCAGGCCGATGCCGACGCCGGCCCAGCGGGACCGCTTCGGTACGGCGAGCAGCAGGTCGGCCAGGATCAGCACGACCAGCAGCATGTTGATCTGCCCGAGGAAGATCGTCTCCCGGGTCGGCTCGATCAGTACCACCAGCGGTACCGCCAAACCGGCCAGCCACCAGCGCGGCAGGCCGCGTCGGCGGGCGATCGGCGTGACCAGCCAGACCGTGGTGACCACCACCGCCAGCAGCGTGCCGACGGTGAACACGGCGGCGGCGGTCCCGGCGCCCACCGCCGCGAACGGGCGCAGCAGCAACGCGGTGAACGGGGGATAGGTGAAGTAGAGCTGGCCCTGCACGATGTCGGGCTGGACGTAGTCGTACAGCGGGTTGCCGTCGGCCCACCAGCGCATCGCGCTGAGGTAGATCTTCAGGTCGTAGAAGTCGTGCCGGTTGCCGTACCAGATCAGGGCGGCGACCACGGCGGCGCTGAGCGCGACGACGACCGCGATCCGGCGCGGCGTACGTGATCTGTCGTCGACGGGGCGCGGCGCGGGGCCGTCCGGGAGGGTGTCGGCGGGCACGCCCGCGAGCCTAGCGGGGGCCGCCGCCGGTGACCTGGTCGGCTGCTGGACGGTGCCGCGTAGGCTGTCCGCGTGGCGGATCTTCTTGTCTGGATCGACTGTGAGATGACCGGGCTCGACCTCGGCAGGGACGCGTTGATAGAGGTGGCCGCGCTGGTCACCGACTCGGACCTCAACGTGCTCGGCGACGGCGTCGATCTGGTGATCCACGCCGACGAGGAGACGTTGGCCGGGATGCCGGACGTGGTGCGGGAGATGCACGCCAAGTCCGGGCTGACCGAGGAGGTGCGGCGCTCGGCGGTCACCCTCGCCGAGGCGCAGGACCGGGTACTTGAGTACGTGACGAGCTTCGTGCAGGAGCCGAAGACCGCGCCGCTGTGCGGCAACTCGATCGCCACCGACCGGGGCTTCCTGGCCCGGGACATGCCGCGACTCGACTCCTACCTGCACTACCGCATGATCGATGTTTCGTCGATCAAGGAGTTGTGCCGGCGCTGGTACCCCCGGGTCTATTTCGGGCAGCCGGCCAAGGGGCTGTCGCACCGGGCGCTGGCGGACATCCGGGAGAGTATCCGGGAGCTGGAGTACTACCGGCGGTCGATCTTCGTGCCGCTGCCCGGCCCGGACGTCGACGCGGCCAAGGCGATCGCCGCCGGCCTCTGACCGTCGCCGAACGACCGGCCGCTGGGTGGCGGCCGGGCCGGCCCGGCGGAACCCGCTCGACGTGATGCCTGCCGGTAGGGCTATCATTGGTCGGCACCCCACGCGGCAGTCTGCCGGGTGTGGTTCTTGGTGGCTGTAGCTCAGCAGGTAGAGCACCGGGTTGTGGTCCCGGGTGTCGAGGGTTCAAGTCCCTTCAGTCACCCCATACCGAAGCGCCCGGCCAGGATCTGATCCTGGCCGGGCGCTTTTGCTCGGTGCCCGTTCCCGGGTGGGGACGGGTCAGGCCTGCGGGTCCGAGCTGGTTCCGGACCCGCCGGCGGCACCGCCCGGCGTCGACTCCGTCGTTGCCAACTCGGTCGACTCCGGCTCGTACGGCAGGGCGCTGCCTTCGACGAGCTCGTCCCAGCTGAGGTTCCACACCGTCCAACCGTTGCCGTTGGCGAGCTGGACCTCGGTGCCCTTGACCGTGACCGGGTCACCGACCCTGGTCTGGTTGAACAGCCACTTGGCGTTGTCCACCGACATGTTGACGCAGCCGTGTGAGACGTTGCGTACCCCCTGGTCGGCCACCGACCACGGGGCGGCGTGGATGAACTCGCCGCCCCAGGTCAGCCGTTGGGCGTACTCGATGTCCGTCCGGTAGCCCTCCTCCGGGCCCAGCTCCTCGTACGTGTCGAAGACGGTCTCCTTCAGCTTCTCCATCACGATCATGGTGCCGCTGGAGGAGGGCGTCTTCGGCTTGCCGAGACTGACCGGGATCTCCTTGATCGTCTCGCCGTCCTTGGTGACCACCATCGTCTTGCTGGTGTTGTCGACCGTCATCACCAGCGCCGCACCGACCTCGGCGTCCACGGTCAGGTCGTTGCGGCCGTACCAGCCGTCGCCCATCGGCAGGCCACCGGTCTGCGCCTTGTAGAACAGCTGGGTGCCGGCCTGCCAGAACTCGCGTGGCCGGAACTGGACCTCGGTAGGGCTCACCCAGTACCAGATGCCCTCCTGGGCGGGCTCGGTCTCGACGCTCAACCGCCGCTGCACGTCGTCGCGGTAGTCCTGCGGGATGTCCCGGCTGAACCGCAGAATCAGTGGCATCGCGACGCCGACCACGTTGCCGTCGCCCAGGAAGCTGGACACTCGTACCTGATTGCCCGGCTGGGCCATGGTCCGGAAGTTGTGGCTGGTCACGGTGGTCTCGCCGTCGTCGCCGGTCACCGTCACCGTCGCGGTGTACGCGGCGTCGTACTCCAGCTGCCCGTCGGGGAGGAAGACAGAGCCGTCGGCGTCGACCTCGCCCGGCACCGGGTTGCCGTCGACGTCGGTCAACTCAACCGTTGTCCGCGTCGCGTCGGTGGTGGTGAAGGTGATCGCCGTCGACGCGGGCACGTCGGTGGCGTCGGCGGCCGGCTCGGTGATCGTGGCCTGCGCATTCGGGCTCGGGTCGGACTCCGTGCCGCCCTGCCAGGTGGGAGCGTCGCCGGCGCCGGTGCAGGCACCGGTGAGGGCGAGCGCGGCGGCGAGCGCGACGGCCGTGACAACCCGCGGTACGGGCGGTCGCGCCCGCCCAATCCGCGGCTCTACCTGAAAGCGGCTGACTCGCATGATCCCCTCACGAAGTTCGGTCCCCGGATCCCATCGTCCAACAAAGACGCGGTGGGGCAACTCCCGGGTTCGTGCCCCAAACGTACGCAACGGCGACACGGCTGACCGGTATTCCCCGGATCGTCCGGTACATTCGGTCAGCCGTGTCACATTCGTCCGTTGTTGGCAGTCATTCAGATGTCATACTGTGCCCCCCGTGTGGACGGGAAACGCATCGACCGTCACCCGGACGTCGCTGTCGGTACTGGAGCCGGCGTCGTCGGTGCCGGTGAACCAGCCCTTGCCGGTTGTAGATCGGCCGGCACCGGCAACGCACTACCTTTGACGAACTCGTCCCAGGTGAGGTTCCAGGCCGTCCAGCCGTTGCCGTCCGCCAGCTCCCGCTCAGTGCCCTTGACCGTGATCGGGTCACCGACCTTGGTCTGGTTGAACAGCCACTTGGCGTTGTCCATCGACAGGTTGACACACCCGTGTGACACGTTGCGTACTCCCTGATCGCCGACCGACCACGGGGCGGCGTGGATGAACTCGCCACCCCAGGTGATCCGCTGGGCGAACGAGATGTCCGTCCGGTAGCCCTCCTCCGGGCCCAACTCGGCGAAGGTGTCGAAGACGGTCTGCTCCTGCTTGTCCATCACCACCATGGTGCCGCTCGACGACGGCGTACTCGGCTTGCCGAGACTGACCGGCATCTGCTTGACCAGCTTGTCATTCTTGAACATCGACAGCTGCTTGGTGGCGTTGTCGACCTCGACGGTCACCTTCTCGCCGATCTTCGCGGTGGCGCCCCGGTCCATGTCCCCGTACCGGCCGTCACCGGTCGGGTGGCCGTCCAGCGCGATTCGGGTGGTCAACGTCGTGCCGGCCTGCCAGAAGTCCGGAGCCCGGTAGAACGCCTGGGTACCGTTGGACACCCAGTGCCAGGTGCCCGGCTGTGGCGGGTCGGTCTCGACGAACATCCGCTTCTGTACGCTGGCCCGCTCCTGCTCCGGAATGCCGGGGAAGAACTCGACCACCACCGGCATCGCCACCCCGTACGTCCGCCCGTCGAACAGGTAGAGGCCGGTGCCGGTCTGCGACCCGGACCTGCCCATCGTGGTGAACGAAGTAGTCTTGGTCTCCTCCTCCCCGGTGCTGCTGGTCGCGACGACGGTCGCCGTGTACTTCTTCTGATTCTTGAGTGGTTTGTCCGGCACCCAGGCGGTGCCGTCCTCCCGCATACTGCCGCTGACCTCGCCGCCACCGTCCTCGACGAGGGTCACCGAGGTGACCTCCCCGCCGCTGACCGTGGTGCCGATCTCCGTACTGATCGGCAGGTTCTTCGCGTCCGCCTTCGGCGCGATGGCGAACTCGAACGGCTCCGGCGGGGGTGTCGGACTCGCCGTGGCCACCTGGCCGTTGACGAATCGTGGCGTCTTGTCCGATCCACACCCTGCCAGTGCCGCCGGTGCGATGACTGCCAGTGTCACCGCGACCGACCAACCCCTCCTGACCTTGTGCATGCCAGTCCCCGTTCCTTGTTCCGTCCCTGCCGACATCGTGCATCACCCGCCATGCCCTTCGTGCCTGATCCGGAAGGGTGCCAGATCCGCGCACATGGGCAGGTCCGCCGGACAGACGGCTCGTTGCCGGCAACTGGTTGGAAGCTGGACGGCCGGACATGCTAGGGTTGCCCGCGTTGTCAGCGAGCGCCGCTAGCTCAACTGGCAGAGCAGCGGACTCTTAATCCGCGGGTTGTAGGTTCGAGTCCTACGCGGCGTACCAGACACCAAGGCCCCGACCAGGCGGTTTCCGCCTGGTCGGGGCCTTTTGCCGTACGCCGTACGGCCGGTTGGGTGCTCGCCGGGCGCTCGGGAGCCGCTGGACCGTTGCGGACACGGTGTGATGCCAGCGGTCAGGCTCGAAGATCAAATGGCTGTGTTGTCGCCAGTGCATCCGTCGGGTGGATGGGGGTTGGTCGTGCGTCGGATCGTGCGGAGGTCGGTGCGGGCGATTCTGCTGGACGAGGACGACCGCCTCGTGCTGATCAAGCGGATCAAGCCAGGCCAGGCGCCGTACTGGACGACGCCGGGCGGTGGCGTGGAGCCGACGGATGTCTCCCTGGAGGCTGCGCTTCGTCGGGAGTTGCAGGAAGAACTCGGTGTCGAGGCCGATCGGTTCGCTCAGGTGTTCCTGTTCACTGCTCCCGCTGGTGAGGGCGTTTCCGTCCAGCACTTCTTCGCTTGCCGGCTACTTCGGCTCAACGAGGACGCCCGCACGGGGCAGGAGTTCGCTGAGCCGTCGCGTGGTGGCTACCAGTTGGACCGGATTAGGCTCGACGAGCTGCCTGCGGTAGATCTAAAGCCGGAAGGGCTGACCGAGTTCATCTCCTCCAATAAGGAGGCCCTGCGCTCGATGTAGGGCAGGCTGGTTGCTTGATCCCAGGTGGCGACATCGTGAGGGCCCATCGTGGGTGTTCCGGGTGTTGCTGCATGTGCCGAAACTGGGGTGGATGCCGTCGACTTGGCCGCCTTGACTTGATGTGACGGCGCGGATGCGCTGTGCTGGCGAGTGGCCGTCGTTTGATCGGGGGTGCTCGTGGCCGTGCAGGTGGACCCTGAGTGGTGGAACTCGGGATTTTGGAACGGCCGCCCGATCAGCGAGTCTCTGCGGCGGCGCGATGTCACTGCTGTCTTCCGCTTCCTCCACGCGCGGGGCGTGTCATACGGCAGGATCGCAGCTCTGGTCGGTGTCTCGTCCAACCGCGCTGCGGAGATAGCCAAGGGCGTCCGGCAGGTCACGGCCTACGAGGTGTTGGAACGGATAGCCGACGGTCTGAACATTCCGCGTCCGGCGATGGGGCTCGGCCGCGACGAGGACGCGGTTGTGCCTGTTGACCTTGGCCGTGTCGCTGTGGAGGGTGGAGCGGACCGGTCGCTGGCCGGTGTGGGTACCAGCGCGGAGATCAGCGATCTGGTGAGACTTCGTCTGGGATTGGACGAGGCTCTGGCGGCGTCGAGCGTCGCTCCTCCACAACTAGAGTTGATCGAAGAGTCCGCCAGCGAGCACATGAGGGTCTACCCCTCGGCTTCGCCCCAGGTCATGCTGTCGTTTCTGGCTGCCGACTGCCGCGAGGTTCAGATGCTGTCGCTGCGGCGGCAGCCGGCGGCGGTCCAGTCCCGGCTGTCCGGGGTGGCGGCGTTGCTGGCGACGATGTGCGCTGATGCGTTGATGCGGCTCGGAGATGTGGCTGAGGCTCGGCGGTGGTACGGCACGGCAATCAACGCGGCGGACGACAGCGGGGAGCCTCGTTTCAGGGTGCTCGTGCGGGCCCAAGCGGCGATGCTGCCGTACTACTTCGGCGATCCCACCCAAACTGTGGCGTTAGCTGACGCGGCTTTGGCGGTCACATCGATCGCATCGCCGCCGGGTGCCCTGGCAGCCGCAGGTCGGGCGCGTGCCCTGGCCCGGATCGGCGCCGCCGAGCAGGCACGGTCGGCCATCGACCAGGCGCGTCGGCTGTTCGATCAGGCTGGCGACGAGGACACCGACGTCGCCTTCAGGTTTCCGGAGAAGCGGCTGTTGTTCTACCTCTCCGGCGCGTACACCTGGCTCGGTGACACGGGTGAGGCGTATCGGGTCAGGAGGAGGCGCTGCGGCTCTACGGTGCCGCTCCGACCGTACCGATCGATGCGGCGCTCATCGCCCTGGACCGGTCGATGTGCCTTGCGCAGGACCGGCGGGCGACCGAGGCGGCGGTGACCGCGCGTGACGCCGTCGCGGACCTGCCCGAGGCGCAGCGGACGGAGATCATCTTGACCAGGGCGACCGACGTGGCAACGGCGATCCCTGACGAGAGCCATCGTGGTGAGGTCGCCGTCTTGACGGACTATGTGCGGGTGTGCCGCGAAAGCGCCCGTAGGCTTGGGACCACAGCCCCACTCGGTCCCTAGGAGCCCCATGTTCGTCGAGGCGCGCACCCGGCCGGTGCTCGCCGAGGTATGTCGTCTCCTCGGCTACCCCGACTCGAACGCGACCCTGCTGCGGCACCACACCAACGCCGTCTACGCAGTCGGTGACGTGGTTATCAAGATCGCTCCCGGCGACCATGACCTGGAACGGGTGCGTGTGATGGTGGCTGCGGTCGACTGGCTGGTGGACCACGGTTTCCCCACGGTGGGCCTTCACCCAGGACTGTCCCAGCCCTTGCGGGTGGGTGGGCACGCCGTCACGGTCTGGCAGCGTCTGGACGCGGCGCACGACAACCCCATCACCGTCTCCGAGCTCGGAACGCTTCTCCGAGTTCTGCACGCCCTGCCGGCTCCGCCGATGCCGCTGCCGATACTGCGACCGATCCGCAGCATCGAATGGTCCGTCGCCCGTTCTGAGGTCCTGAACGGCAAGGAACAGGATCTGCTGATGGGCCGGCTCGAGACGCTGGCGGTCAGCTGGGAAGCCATGCGGTTTCCCCTAGGTACGAGCCTGATCCAGTCTGATCCGCAGATCCGTAACGCGCTGCGGCGCTTCGACGGCACGCCCGTACTGGCTGACTGGGACGGTGCCGCCCTCGGACCCAGGGAGTGGGACATCGCTACGGTCGCTGTCCACTGCCGCCGATTCGACCCGCCCGGCCAGGGAGCCTTCGCCGATTTCACCGCCGCCTACGGCTGGGATGTCACCTCCTGGTCCCAGTTCGAGGAGCTGTGCCAGCTACGCGAGCTGCAAATGATCGCTACCAACGCCCGATAGTCCCGCCCCGGAACCGAGGCCGCCGACGAAGTGCATCGCCGGATTGCCGGCCTCGTTGACGACGGGGCGGATCTGCGCCAGTGGCGGATCCTCTGAAGCAAGCCTTCCAGGTCTAGGGGACGTGTGCCGCCCGTCCCCTAGGCGTCAGCCCAGTTCAGACACGGTGAGGTGCACCGTGGCCCACCACCGTGCGTCTATTTCCGCCCTGACATTCCAGCGATCGTTAACGCAGAACACGTCGGCGGGCCGGTCCAGGTTCACCTTGACTCCATGGCACGCCGACGGGCCAGCGGCACTCACACGCCAGGGAGATGCAGATGGACGTGCCATTGGGCGGCAGGTCGGAAGGCGACCCGACGCACCGGCAAGTGCTCACGCCCGGCACCCCGTCGGCCGCACGGGTGACTCCCCGTTCGCGTACTGCCACCGAGGCTGCGAGGGCTGGTGACCGGCGGTCCGCTCCCTGCCGCTGGCCGACCGTGGTGGGCTTGCCGGCGCGCAGGCAAGCCCACCACGCACCGGGGCCAGCGCCGGTCCGGGGTCGGCCATGACCGTGTATATCTCGCGGTATGCCGCGACCGGTGAACTGTCCCGGGACCTCACGGATCACGATCAACCGGTGGAACGGCCGGTGGCCGATCTGCCGCTGCTGACGCACGTCTGGCGAATCGTGTTCGAGCAGCAGGCGCGGAAGCGCGACCGCTGATGATCGGCAACGGAGCAAGACCGGCGGAACTGGGCCGGGCAGTACCGACGGAGCATCTGCCGCTGCGTCCGCTCTGGCTGTGCCGCCGTTGCGGGCAGCCGTGGCCCTGCGGACAAGCGCGGCTGGCACTGATCGCCGAGTACCGCGACAACGCTATCGGTCTCTTCCTCCATATGGCCGGCCGGCTCTATGAGGCCATCGACGACCTGCACCGGCTCAACCCGAGCGCTACCGGCGACGCCACGGACCTGTTCGACCGGTTCCTCGGCTGGCCCGTCCGACACCACGGCGGGGCCAGATCCACCACGCCGCCCTGAGCGCGCCCTTCCACACCATTCACCGCTCCTTTCCCGCCGCTGTCACAGGGCTGGCGACGCATGCCCATGCCCAACCCCTGTTCGTCACGGAGGTGTTCCATGCGCGACCTGCTCCCGTCCGTACACGACCGGCTGTTGTACGCCTCAGGGCCAGACTCACCGACATCGGCGCGAAACCCGCCGAGCCCACCCGACAGGTCGACGCCTACTACAACGCCCCGCACCGCGACTTTCTCGCTCCGACGGTGATCTCTGAGTGGCTGCGTATCCGCAACGAAGACCACGGAGCGTCGATCAACTTCAAGCGCTGGCACCCCGTTGATGCCATCGTCAAGACCCATGCCGACGAGTACGAGACCCGTGTCGGGGATGCCGAGGCCGTCCGCCTCCTGCTGGAATCTCTGGACTTCCAACCTCTCGTGACTGTCGACAAGACCCGCGAGGCGTGGACCCTGCCCGACGTGGAGATCGTCCTCGACCACGTGGTGGACGCTGGCGACTTCGTCGAGTTCGAGTTCAAGGGTGAGGCCGTGGACGTCGGCGACGCCACGCAGCGCCTGAACGCGTTCATCGCCTCCCTTGATATCGAACTGGGCCAACCGGTCAACAAGGGCTATCCACACATCCTTCTCGGCCGCGACCACTGACCGCCAGGACCTGCGGTGGCCACCCACGCCGAGCTCGCCGCCCACGCCTTCTTCTGATGAGCCGGTTCGTCGAACGCGCCGCCGCCCTCGCGACCAGCCGGGCTGCTCTTCCGGGGAGCTACGCGGCCGACTCGTTGTGCCTGCGTACCAGCTCGGGCAGCTCGGCTAGCGAGTCGAGATGGAAGAGGCAGCGGCCGCTGATGGTCTGGTCGTCGAGGATATGTGCCCACGGTCCGCGTCGTACCAGGGCGGTCGCGAGCCCGGCCGCTTGTGCAGGTCGGATGTCGTTGTCTAGCCGGTCGCCGACGTACAGCACCTGGGCGGCGGGGCAGCCGGCTTGCGCGACGATGCGATCGAAGAACGCGGCCGAGGGTTTCTCGACGTTCCAGCCGTCCGAGGTGCCGATCACGTCGACCGGCAGGTCCAGCGCGCGCAGGATGGTCTCGGCCCGGGCGGTCTGGTTGCCGGCTAGGCCGACCTGCACGCCCAGCTTCCGAAGAGCCGCCAGGCAGGGCCGGGCATCGGGGTACAGGTTCTCCTCGGAGAAATGCTCCGGCGGCCCGGCATCGGCCCGGCGCTGCCGCTCCTCGGCGAGGTCGAACCCGGGCCGGAACACCTGGAACGTATCCCGGTAGTCCAAACCACGGGCGATGACCGCGCCGAAGACGGCCGAGAAGGTGTGCCGCGGGACGCCGAGCCAGTCCGCCCAGGTCCCGTACTCACGGGACTCGTCGACGATGGTCTCGCCCACATCGAAGAACACGCTCGCGATCACCTGGCGATTGTGCCTGGCGCGTCCAGCCGGATCAACGTGCATCGCGAGTTGGACCAGCAACGCGGCGATAGGGTGCGGTACATGGGAGCCGGTGCTCGGCGGGCGAGTGAGTGGACGATCCACGACGAGCGGGTCATCGACGACACGAGGCGTGCCGTGCTGAGCGTCGCGGACGTCGAGCTACCCGACGGCGTCCGGTTCGAGCAGTACGTACTCAGGGTGCCGTCCGCCGCGATGGTGATCGTGCTGGACGAGGCCGACCGCGTGCTGATGATGTGGCGGCACCGGTTCATCATCGACCGGTGGGTCTGGGAGTTGCCGGGCGGCTACCTTGACCACGACGAGGACCCCGTCGTCTGTGCGGCGCGGGAAGTCGAGGAGGAGACCGGCTGGCGGCCCAGGACCATGGAGCCGCTGCTGGGCTTCCAGCCCATGGTCGGCACCATCGACCAGCAGAACATCATCTACCTGTCCCGAGGGGCCGAGCCCACGGGCGCCGCGCCTGACATCAACGAGACCGCGCGAATCGGTTGGATCCCGCTGGCCGAGGTAGAGCAACGAATCCACGCCGGGGAGATCGTCGGTGCGGGATCTGTCGCTGGTCTGCTCGCCGTGCTGCTGGCCAAAGCGACAGGGCGAATTTAGGCGGATTGGAGTAGCGGCCGTACGCGCGCGGAGACTCCTGCACCGTCGGCAGCCCGGCGTACGGCGTGAGGCGGTCCGCGAGAGTGGCGAGGTATGCGTGCGCCCGTTCGGAGCTCAGACTCTCAGCGGCTTGTGCTGCCTGCACCCCCACCGCGTCGGCTTGCTCCGGCTCACCGGACTGCACGTGGGCAAGCGCCAACGATGCCAGGTTGAACTGCTTGCCGCAGGCGTGCCTTAGCCGAGCGCGGCGAAGCAGCGTCCGAACTTGGCCGAGAGATTCGCTTCGTGGAAGTAGCCGATCCACTGTGGGTTGCTCGTGTTGTCCGCGCGGTCGAAGGTGCGTCCAGCGCGGGCGAGCGCTGCCGGCCCGGCGTCGGTGCAAGCCGGATGAACGTCGCCGACGAATCGACATCTCACATATTGAGACAAGAGTTCATGCGTGTCAAGACTTTCTCGCCTTTCCGGGCGGCATCTCCGTCCTGGCCAATGCGGATCCGAGTCGCCCGGTCCGGGGGAGTCCTGCCGGGTCCGGAGGGGCCGTGATCTCGGGCTGGCGATGGTGGTTGACGGGGTGCTGCTGGTGGGGCGTACTGGGATGCGTGCGACCGTTCGGTGGTCTGCCTGCCGGGTTCGATCGGCTGGTCTGGTGGTGCTCCTTCGCTGGGCGTCGTCGATCGTTGTGAGCCGGGTGTGGGTAGGCCGTCGATGGTCATGAGCGACAGGGTGAGGGGCCTCGCGTTTTCCGGACAGTGGTTCGGCCGGTTCTTTCACGCCGCGATTTGAAGGTTCTCGAACTCTGCGTGGACTTCCCGGGGAGGTCGGTAGCCCACCGCTGAATGCAGACGCTGACGATTGTACCAGAATTCGATGTAGGCAGTAACGTCCCGGCGTGCCGCCTCACGAGTGGGATACTTCACACGCGACACGCGTTCGTTCTTCAGCGCACCGAAGAACGATTCCGCCATCGCATTGTCGAAACAAATTCCGGTCCGGCCAGCAGATCGCCGCAACCTCAGATCCCGAAGCGTTCTGCCGTAGTCGTCCGACATGTAGTTGCTGCCCCGGTCCGAATGAAAGATGGCGTTCTTCCTGAGTTCGCGATTCCGGGCGGCGTTACGGATGGCGCGGGACATCAACGGCGTCTGGTAGTGGTCGTCCATCGCGTATCCGATGACTTCCTTCGTGCAGCAGTCGATGACGGTCGCCAGATACAGCCACCCCTCGCCGGTCGGGATGTACGTGATGTCGCCGACGAGCTTCTCGCCAGGCGCGTCGGCGGTGAACTCCCGGCCGACGAGGTCAGGCACCGTGCCGGACGACGACTGGGTGAGACCCCACCGCCTCGGGCGGGGCTGGCACGGCACGAGCCCGAGCTCGCGCATCAGCTGGCGGACGAGTTCCGGCCCGGCGGACACGCCCTGGCGCCGCAGTTGCGCGTGGACACGTCGATGCCCGTAGGTGCCGTCGGACGCGGCGAACACCTCCTCGATGGCCGATCGAAGGTGGGCGCGGCGGGTGGCGGTCGCGGAGTCGGGGCGGGTTCGCCATTCGTAGTATCCGGACCTGGACACGCCGAGTTGTTCGCACATGAAGTCGACGGGGTAGGCGTACTTCGCGGTGTCGAGTCGCATCGTCTCGATGAACTCGTACAAGCTCGTTACCGAGGGTCCTTCGCGAAGTACGCCGCGGCTTTTTTCAGGAAGCTGTTCTCCATTTCGAGTTCCCGGTTGCGACGTTCGAGTTCCTTCAGTCGAGCGCGCTCGTCGACGCCGATCGGTGGGCTGTCCTGGGCGCCGCTGTTTTCCCGCCGGTACTGGCGGACCCAGGAACGGAGCGTCTCCGGGTGAACGTCGATCTCCCGGGCAACCTGCGACACTGGCTTGTTCGACTGTAGAACGAGTTGCACTGCTTCTTCACGGAACTCTGGGGTGTATGAGCTTATGCGTGCCATCGCGCTTCTTCCCTCGACTTTCCTTACAGGGTAACCTTATTGGCTCCCTGTCCGGAATCCTCGGGGCACCTCAGGGGGACCGTCATGAAGGATCTTCTCCCGGCTGGGTGAGCCGGTGGGTGGCCAGCGCCGTTGGTGACTGACCGCGTCGGTGTTGCCCTGTCTCTGAACTGTGCTCGACCAGTCCCTGCCAAAACCGGCGGCGTGTCGGTTCGGCTGCTCGTCGCGCATGTCTTCCTGCACGTCTGCGTTGCCGCATGGTCGTCCCTGCTTCGGGACGGCTCGTTCCTTGGCATGTCCACAGTGGTGTTCGTGCTGCCTTGCCCTCGGAGTGGGGGCGTTCCGCCGCTACCGCTGCCCGTCGGGAGCCGCCTGCCGCCCGGCGGGCGCGGTCTGCGGCTTTCATCCATCCGGTGCCGGATCCGCTGGCGTCGGTGTCGTCTTCGACAAGGAGTTTCTGTTGTTGTTCCCCCATGATTCCGGCCGCTGCCGTGGCTGGTGGCGGTGACAGTTTCCGGCTTGACCCCCGTTCGGGGGTCGGGCTTGCCGTCCGGGTTGGGGTCGGTCTTGGACCGGTCCCCCGGACGGACGCCTGGTGTGGTCTCACACCGCAGGTCGGGCGGTCTGCCGGCGAGGGCTGGTTGTCCTGCGACAGACCTGTGCTGGTCTCGGGTCTCTCCCCCTGGAGTCGTATGCGTATCGGAGAGGAGGTGATGGTGTATGGATGATCCGGTTCTGCGGGTGCAGTCGCAGTTGACTGCCCGGGATCGGGTGTTGCTGGGCTGGCTCTACGACCACGGGGTGCTGACCACGTTCCAGATCGCGTACGCCCTGTTCCCGTCGCTGGATTTCTGTCAGCGCCGGTTGCTGACGTTGTACCGGTTGCGGCTGGTGGGGCGGTTCCGGCCGCAGCGCGCCGACGGCGGCTCGTACCCGTATCACTACGTCATCGACCAGCTCGGCGCGGAGGTCGTGGCCGCTGGCCGTGATGAGCGGCCACCGCGTCGGGATCATGCCCGGGTGGAGCGGCGCCGGTGGACGTCGAGCCGGACCTTGGAGCACCGGCTCGGCGTGAACGGTTTCTTCACCGACCTCGCCGGCTACGCCCGCATCCACCCTGAGGCCCGTCTGGTGCGGTGGTTGTCGGAGGCGGCGTGCCAACGCTCGGGGGCGTTCACGCGGCCGGAGGATCCGGGTCTGGTGCGCGCCTTTCAGCCTCGGGTACGCCCGGACGGCTACGGCTTGTGGACGGTGCGGGGTGTCGGGGCGCCGTTCTTCGTGGAGTTCGATACTGGTGGTGAGCAGTTGTCGGTGCTGACCCGCAAGCTGGCCGGCTACGAGGAGTTGTTCGGCAGGCTGGGGCGGGTGTGGCCGGTGCTGTTCTGGCTGCACTCCGCCGCCCGGGAACGCAACCTGCGCCTGCTGTTGGCCGACACACCGCCGCTGGTGCCGGTCGCCACCGGAGCCCGCGACCACGCCACCAGCGCGGGCCTGAGCCCCGCCGGGGCGGTGTGGGCCGTGGCCGGCGGCGACGGACAACGACAGACGCTCGCCGACCTGGCGGTGTGGGTCGTTGACGACCGTAAGTATCGACGCTTGGTCACTCTCGGCTGATACCCGAGACCTAAACGGTGGCACATCCGGCTGCTCGGCGCGCGGGAGCCGCCGGACCGGTTGCCCTTCGACGGGACCGTAGCCGCCCCGGTGGACGCCACCGGCGCAGCCCTCGGGGTGGTTCTCACCTTGTCGTCGGCGGGTGGGCGACGATCGCGGCGTCGGGGCGGTGAGCCATGACATGGCCAGACGAGATCAGGGCTCGGCGGCGCCGAGGGAACCCACACAGTTGTCCCGGCGCCGATCTGACGACAACGACGGTTCCCTTGACGGCCGGATCAACGTACGAACTGGAGCGGGCCGACGGCGAACTCGCCGTGGCCAGCCGCATCCGGGTGACGGAGCTGCTCGGACAGTTCGGTAGCCACCTGCTCCGGTTCGGCCAGACAACGCCACGCGGGCACCCGGCGGACGGTGCCGTGGTGGGCGGCGACGTCGAGGCGGGCAAGGACCTTGCGCAGGGCGCGGCCGGACGGATCGCCGGCCGGGTCGTCGACGTACACGGCGATTTCCCGACCGGCCTGCCGGATGACGAGATCGGCGGTCTGCCCGGCCACGGCGACGTCCCGTCGTACGGCGACTCCGGCCTCGCGTAGGGCACGGTGCAGCTGATCGGCGGGCCCTGGGGCGGCGTCCGGCAGCGCTGCGGTCGACCTGCGGCCGAGGGCCACGGTGGTGAGCAGGCCCCGTTGGCCCGACCACCACGACCGGTCGCCGACGACGACGAGCTGGGAGCGGGCCCGGGTGATGGCGACGTTCCACAGGTTCGTCTGGTGGGCGAGCCAGTCCCGGGTGCGGTCACCGATGCCGTGGGCACCGACCGGTGAGACGACCATGATGTCGCGTTCGCTGCCCTGGAACCGGTGGATGGTCGCGCAGAGCAGGTTCTCGGCCAGGCCGGCGGCATGGAGCGCCGACTTCAGGCCGCGCTGCTGCGCGGCGAGCGGCGTGACCACTCCGATGGATGCCTCCGGAAAGGCCGCGCGAAGCTCGGCCACTTCGGTCACCACCGCCGCGATCTCGACGTCGTTGCGTCCGGACCCGGTCGGTCCGTAGCTGAACGTGCCCGGTATGTCGCGCCACCGTACGGCCGGTTCGGCGGGCGCGGTCAGTCGGGCCGGATCGGTCAACACGGTGAGCCGGCCCTGGTACACCTCCCGGTTCGGAGCGTCGACGATGTCCGGGTGGCAGCGGTAGTGCTCGTCGAGCAGATAGGCCGAGCCAGCCGCTGCGGCGAACGCGTCGTACGCCGAATGGCGTGCGTAGCGCAGCCGTCGGGTGTTCAACCATCCGGTGCCGAGCCCGGCCTTGGCCTGCTCGGCGAGATCGTCGGCCTCGGCAAGCTCGACGACGGGTGGCAGCTGCCGGGGGTCACCGATGATCAGTGCCCGTTTGGCGCGGTACAGCATGGGCAGGATCGCCGGCACGGTGCACTGCGCGGCCTCGTCGATCACGACGAGGTCGTACATGGCCGGTTCCCGCCGTATCCATCGCACGGACAGCGCCGTGACGGCCCAGCCCGGCAGCACCCGGAGCAGCTCCGGGAAGTAGGCCCAGCTGTCCGGCTTGGCCTTGGCCATCTCGTCGGCCCGGTTCTGCAGCAGCCGGCCTCCCGACGTCACCCGACGGGCGATCTGGGCGCGCAGCAGGTCGATGCTGCGCCGGGGCCGCTCGACGCCGATGAGTTCGGTCAACCGTTGCCAGGACGTCTCGGCGGCGGGCAGCGCGTCGGCCTGTCGCCGGCAATCCCGCCACCGCAGCTCGATGACGGCACGTT
This sequence comes from Solwaraspora sp. WMMA2059, assembly GCF_027497315.1. Lineage (GTDB taxonomy): Bacteria > Actinomycetota > Actinomycetes > Mycobacteriales > Micromonosporaceae > Micromonospora_E. The sequence continues at coordinate 1,005,341 of NZ_CP114908.1, forward strand.
CACCGAGGGCCCGGATGGTGTCCGGGTCGCCGGTGCCGTGCCGACGCAGCCGCCAGCGATACCACCAGCCGAGCCACCGGCTGGTCAGCGCACGGTCAGTGAGCCGGTACAGCCGCGCGAGCGCCGCGTCGTCGTCCGGCAGCCCGGCCGTTGCGGCATCGCGGCCGGCACGGTGTTCGTGGCGCGGCCCCGGTCGGCGCTCGGCCGCGAGGTCGGCCAGATCGCGTTCGAGTAGCCGCTGATCGTCCAGGCTCTGCCGCAGGCCGTTGATCTCGTCGGCGATCAGGCGGAGTTCGTACAGCGGTGTCCGATCGTCGGGCGCCAGGTGGCTTTCGGCCGACGGGTACGCGGCGATCAGGTCGGCGATGTGCTTCGGCTCCTGCAGCCGGTGCTCCTTGTTTCCGGTGCGCAGCACCAGCCCGGGACCGACCAGCTCGCCGACCCGGCCGAACACCGCGTCCACCGCCTGGTTGCTGGTGGAGCCGATCAGCACACTCTGGCCGGCGGCGGTGGCGGTGGCGAGCAGCGCGGTGACCAGTTGACTCTTGCCGGTCCCCGGTGGACCCTGCGCGACGGTCAATGGCTGCGACATCGCGGCGCGGATGATCTCCTCCTGCGCCTCGTTGGCCGGAGCCAGCGCGACGGTCGCGATCGGCACCGGAGCCTCCTCGCCCGGGCCCGCCGCGAGGGTTGCCAACGCCGTCCGGTCGATGAGCCGGGGATTCTTGATCATGCCCTGGAGGTCGACGACGAGCTGCTGCTGTGGCGAGGCCTTGGCGTCGACGGAGTAGAGCAGTGCGGCGTTCTGCACCCGGTCCAGTGGCCCGGGACGCGGTGGGCCGACCAGCGCCATCGGGTCGATGTCCGCCACCGGAGTCAGACCGAACGTCTTCATCAGCAGGTCGACGGTGGCGGTGAGGGCCGCCGGGTCACCGGGTACGAAGACCTGTCCGACCCGTTGCAGCAGTTCATCGGACTCCACGTCGGACAGCTGCAGCAGGTCGAGCAGCGCCGGGCCGGGCCGTGGCGGGAAGGAGGCGTGCACGACGTCGTCGGTGCCCACCGTGACGTCGCAGATCAGCAGCGGCGTCAACCGTACCGGCTGCTGCCTGGCGGGTCGGACCGCGACGACCGGATAGCCGTACTGCAACTCCTTGCCGTCGGCGCGGGCCCGGGTGGCCAGCGCGGCGGCCCGGCCGGTCAGCCGGACCGGGGAGGCCGCCGTGAACACCGCCTCGGCACCGGTCGGTGCCGGAGCGTACGTGCTGACCGCCTGTGGGTCGATGAAGGACCGCAGGGCGGCCGAGCGCTCCATGCAGTTGACGTAGTAGGTGACCAGGCGGCGCCACTGGTCGGCGTCGAACGGGGCGTCGTCGGCGGGGCTGGTCGGGCCGGCGTCAGGTCGCGCCCGGGCGGCCGCCGAGTCCGGCGCGGTGACCAGCCGGATGGGTTCGGTCACCCCCTCGCTCGATTCGACCGGCGAGTGCTGCCGACGTCGGGCCATCTCGGTCATCGCGTAACTGGCGAGGTCGTTGGTGGTGACCCAGCCGTCGGCGGACCCGTCGGCTGCGCCGCGCAACCCCTCGAGCAGCACCTCGGTGAACACCGACGGCCGATCGGACCCCTGCGCCTTCGACGCCTTCATGTGCGTGCTGGAGGTCAGGACGAAGGTGCCTCGTTCGCGCTTGCCCCGGCGAGGTTCCTCCCGTACGCCGCCCCGGAACCGGTGCCGTGCGGTGAAGGCTCCGGAGAAGCAACAGTCCAGCAGGACGACCTTCTGACTGGCCTTGGTGCTGTTCAGCAGATGCCGCAGGGTGCCGTCGACATCGAAGGCGGTGGCGTGCAGCTGCCCGGCGTGGGAATCCGTGGCGGTGAGAAACAGCGACTCCCGGTCCTCGTGCAGCACGCCGTGCCCGGAGTAGTACAGCAGGGCCAGGTCGTCTCTGCCGCACCGGCCGTAGAACTCCTCAACGACCTGGCGTAGGTGTGCGACCGGCAGGTCCAGTTTGGCGTCGACGGTGTCGAAGCCGCCGCTGCCGTCGAGTAGCGTCTTGAGCTGGGTGACGTCCTGGCGTACCGAGGGCAGCGCCGGGAGTCGCCGATCGGCGTGGTAGCTGGCTGTGCCGAGCAGCAGCGCGTGCCGACCCATCAGCGGTGGCCCGCTTCGATCGCGACCCGTACCGTCTCGATCAGTTCGGCGGTCTCTCCCCGCGTGGGCTGGTCGATCGTCAACTCGACGTCGCCGACGCGTAGCTGGATGCGGCGGCCGGTGTGGCGTTGCAGGAACGCCACGATCACATCGACCAGCGACTGTACGTATGAGGGGTCGACGCTGGTCAGTACGGTGACGGCTGCCAGGGCCAGCTCCGCGATGCCTTTGCTCGCCGGATCGGGGGCGAGCGGGATGCGCCGTACCTCCCCGACCTCACGAAGATCGCCTGCCAGCTCCTCGGTGAGCTGGTCGAGCACGAAATCGTCATCGCCGGTCAGCGGTGTGAAAGCGACCTCGACACGTACCTGCGACACGCAGCCTCCTCCTGTTTCGCGACGAGAAGGCTACGGAGTCGCCGATGCGGCCGGGCGCGTCTGTCGGCTATCCGATCGTACCGACAAACCAGTCAATGCCCGCCGTCGATGATTTCATCGACCTTGGTCGAATAACTGTTGGTTCAAGGACAGAAGTCTCGCCAGCGAGGAGGAGACGATGAAGATTCACCTATGGGAGTACGTCCGAGTAGAGGCCATCGGACACCCACCTCATCATCGGGAGGTTCCATGGAAAACAGGGCGCGCCGGACGCTCGGTGTCCTCGTCGCGACGGCGGCGTTGGCGCTGGCTGCCGCGGCGACACCCGCCGCGGCCACACCCACCAGCACCGTCGACATGGTCACCCCGGTCTCCGACACGGGCGGAACGATCAACCCGGCGGTCCTCGCCGAGCGGATCGACGAGACGATGGTACGGGCCACCCGTCCTGCGGCGCGGCGCGGCGCTGACGGGACGGACCGAGGGCCCGCCGCTGAGGTCGAAGGCAAGACCGAGCCGGGCGAGATCGGCATCAGCAGCATCATCGGTACGGACAACCGTTACCAGACGACCCCGGCGGACTGGTGGCCGGCGAGCTCCACGGTCCAGATCACCCGTACCTCCGGTGGGGTCACCCGGGGACACTGCACCGGTTGGATGATCGGTGCCGACACGCTGATCACCGCCGGGCACTGCGTCTATCCCCGTAACGGCACCGCGTGGTACCCGCGCAACGAGTTCACCGTCTGGCCGGGACGCGACGGCGGTTCCACGCCGTACGGCTCGTGCAGCGTAGCCAGCCTGCACTCGGTTGCGGGATGGGTGAACAGCTTCATCAACGGCTACGACTACGGTGCGATGAAGCTCAACTGTACGGTCGGCAACAGCACCGGAACCTTCGGGTTCATGTGGACCTCCGCCAGTCAGAATGGCACGTCGACCTACAACCGGGGCTACAGCGGGGACAAGTCCTTCGGCACCCAGTGGGCCAGCTCCGACCAGATCCGGGTGACCCAGTCCACCGAGCTGTTCTACCACCACGACACGGTCGGCGGTAACAGTGGCGGACCCGTCTACACGTACTCCGTGACCGACTGCGGCCCCTGTGCCGTGGCGGTGCACGCGCACGGCCTACACGGCAGCGGTGCGCCGAACAACAACCACAACAGCGGACCGCGGATCACCGAGTCCGCGTTCAACAACTTCATCTACTGGCGGGACCTGTAGTACGAAGTCGACAGCCGTCCGGTGACCGCACAACCCGGTCGCCGGGCGGGGGTCGGCGCGGCGCGACGAGCCGCACCTCACCCAGAGTTCTGATACTCTGTGTGATCAAACAATGACGTGATTCGAGGACTGGCCATGAAACGAGGACTGGCCATGAAGTCAGTACGACGTGCGCTTCTGCCGGTGCTGATCGTCAGCTTGCTGGTGGCGGGCTGCGCGACTGAATCATCGAATTCGCCCGGACCGTCGGTGCCGACCGGCCCGGACACCCCCGTCTCCGACCAGCGATCGCCTGAGGGGCCCTCGGCATCGCCGGGTACGGTAGCTGGTCGCGGTACGGCGATCATCGAGGTACGGAACCCGGCGGGGGAACCGTTACCGGTGATCCCGGTGGAGGTCCGTACGGTCGGCTGGCCGATGCCCGCAGAACTGTCCGAGGACATCGCCCGGATGACCGACGCGCGTGGCGAGTACGCCTGGACCGACCTGCCACCGGGGGAGTACGAGTTCACCGTACGGGTTCCGGGCGAGGACGTCGCCGCAGCCCAGCGGGTGGCGGTGGTGGCGGACGAAACCAGCCGGGTGCCGATGACCCTCGGCTGAGCGGGAGCGCGGTGACGCCGTGCCGGGGTGCCCGCCCGTCCCACCCGGCGAGCGGTGCTGTGATCGATAACACCATTGGCCAGCCGGTCCGGCGCGGATGGTGATCACCGGTAGGTTCCTGCCGGTGCCGGCCAGCTGTTCACTAGGAATCTACCTCGATTATCGCTGCCTCCATTCGTCCACACGTATCATGCGAGCGATCCACCATGAGCACTCCGTGCCCTTGCGTCGGGCTCGGACGGTGCCTCTACCTGGTGCTGGCTGAAAGGTGTGGGACCGGTGTCGAACAAGGCGTGCCAATGAGTATCTCGATGAGGAGTCAGGTCCGGGTCCTCGCGGGGGCAGTCATGGGCCTGGTCACGATGGTTGCCCTGACCGCCTCGGTGGCACCCAGCCCGGCCGACGCCGGTGAGCCGCTGCCCGGCACCAGGGTGTCCGACGCGGATCTCCGGCTGCTGACCGAGGCCGCCAAGTCGTGTCCGACCTTGACCCCGGCGCGACTGGCCGGTCAGGTGATGGTCGCGTCCCGGTTCTCGGGGTTGCCGGTCGAGGCGGTGCGCTCGGTCGGCGGGCAGGGCGTCGCCGGGTTGGTGCCGACCGTGTGGCAGAAATGGGCGCCGTGGGAGGAAGCGCTGCCGGCTGACCGGGAAGCCAGCGTCGCCGCCCTCGCCCACCACATGTGCCAGCTGGTCGGCCAGCTTCGGGTGCTGCAGATCGACGGCGACCGGTGGCAGTTGGCGTTGGCGGCACACTGGGTCGGTATCGAGCCGGTCGTCGACGCCGGGGACGTCCCGGCCGGTGCCCAGGAGTACATCGATACCGTGGAGCGGTACGCCACCTGGTACGCGTTGCAGCCGGACTTCGGCGGCAGTGGTGACGCGGCACCCGAGACGTTCATGCCGGCCGTCGTGCGACTCTCCACCGATACCGCGCCGTTGCCGGTGCCCGATGCGTACCTCGAACTGATCCAGACTGCTGGTGCCGTCTGCCCGCAGCTGCCTCCGGCTCGGGTCGCCGCGCAGCTGATGGCGACCTCGGCGTTCGATCCGCAGCGGCTCGGCCCGTTGGGCGAGCAGGGCATCGCGCAGTTCCTCCCCCAGGTGTGGGTGACCTACGTGCGGCCGTCGGCGACGGCGTCGCCGTGGGTCCCGGCCTCGGCCGTTCCTGCTCTCGGCGAGGCCATGTGCGCGCTCCTGGAGGCCATACCCGGAACCGGGTCAGACGACTACCCGCTGGCACTGGCGGCGTTTCTCCGCGGCGACCCGACGGTACGCAACCTGGCCGACGTGCCGGGCGGCGACGGGATTTCAGCCCTCGCCGAGCAGGTGAGCCGATTCGAGACCGAGTACGCCAAGGACTCGCGGCTGACCCCGCCTGCCGGTGCCTCCCCATCGGCGAGCCCGACCACCGAGCCCAAGGCCGAGCCCAAGACCGAGCCGACCACCGGTGCCACGACCGCACCACCTGAGCAGCCGGCGCCGACGAAGCAGCCGACGAAGCCGAGCAGCCCGGCGCCGAGCGCCTCCGACCAGCCACCGGTCAAGGCCAAGGACGCCGACGGGACCAACCGTCCGTACGGCCCGTTCTTCGTCTACAACCTGGGCACCGAGATGTGCCTGGACATCCCGGGGACCGGCCCCGGGCCACGCGACGGAGCGGTTCAGCAGAACCTCTGCTACGTGCACAGCCAGGACAACCAGGAGTACGCCTTCGTCCCGCGCCGGGTCGATTCCGCCGGCAACCAGCTGTACTGGGTCCGTAGCGTCACCTCCCAGTACTGCCTGGACCTGCCCGGCCTCGGCTCGGTTCCGGCGGGAGCCAGGGTGTACGAGACCGGCTGCTTCGACGACGAGAACCAGTACTGGCGGCTGCAGCCGACGGTGAAGTCCGGTGACACCCAGTTCTACCGGCTGATCAACACCGCCTCGAACCTCTGCCTCGACGTGCTCGGCACCGCGACAGGTGGACTGGACGAGCGTATCGAAGTGACTGTCTGTAAAGGTAACGACGACCACGACTGGGCACTGATCCGACGGGTGAACTGGTGACCGGGTCACCGGCCCGGGCGGCGGACGCGTTCGCTGTCACCGTTGCCGCAGCTCGCGGCGGGACAGACCGAAGGCGAACGCGGCCAGCAGAGTCGCCCCGCAGGCCAGGAAGACTGCTGTGCTGCCGTACCGGTCGACCACCAGGCCGGCGGTCACCGTGGACAGCGGGAACAGGCTCAGTGCCGCGAAGACGATCGCGCTCATCACCCGGCCCAGCAGGTGCGGCGCGGTGCTCTGCTGCAAGGTGGTGATCACCAGTACGTTCGTGACGGTGCTGGCCAGACCGGCCACCACCAGGGCGAGCACGGCGCCGAGGTAACCGGCGAACGGCACGGCCGCGATCGCCAGGCCGAGCACCATGCCGGCGAGCATGGCCGTCGCGCCTCGCCGGGGCAGCCCGGCCAGGCCGGCGGAGAACAGTCCGCCGACCAGGGAGCCGGCGGTGAACGCGGCCAGCAGCCCGCCCAACCCACCCGCGCCGGCGGCCAGCTCGCCGTTGCTGAGCGACGGTAGCCCGATCCGGACCATGCCGCCGACGGTCAGGTTGGCGGCGGCGGTCACCAGCAGCACGGTACGCAGCAGTGCAGACTCGCGTAGCAGCCGCCAGAAACCGACCGGTGGCGCGTCCGCCGCTGGTGGCGGTGGCGGTGGCACGGTGCCCCGTCCGACGCCGCCGATCATCGCCAGGCAGACCGCCGAGACGGCGAACGTCGCCGCGTCCACCCCGAACGCCACCGCCGGGGAGAGCACGGCCACGACGAGCCCGGCGACCCCCGGGCCGATCATCCCGGCGGTGAAACTCGCGGTGCTGTGCAGCCCGTTGCCGGCCTGCAACTGGTCGGCGGGCAGCAGCCGCGGGGTGATCGCGTAGGCGGCCGGCTGGAACAGGCCGGCACCCAGGCCGGTGCCGGCGACCAGGACCGCGATCACCGGTACGGACGGGTCGCCGGCCACGGCGGCCGCGACGATGCCGGCGGTGAAGACGACCCGGCTCAGATCGGAGATCAGCATCACCCGCCACGGGCCGATCCGGTCGGACAGGATCCCGCCCAGTGGTGTCGTCGCCAGGCGGCACACTCCGTACCCGGCGACCAGCATGCCCAGCTCACGCCCACCGCCGCCGAGCTGGTAGACCAGGAACGGCAGGGCGACGGCGTGGAACGCGTCGCCGAACACGGACACCAGTTCGGCGGCGAACAGCAGACGGTAGCCGCGCGAGCGCAGCGGCGCGAAACTGAGCTTCGGCCGGAACCGCCGGGCCGCCGTCGTGGCCGCCGTCCCGCCCGCCGCGGTCTCCGACGTCGAATCAGTCGCCGAGTCGGTCAAGGAGTCAGCCATCGAGGGCCACCGGCAGCGACTCCAGCCCGCGGAGCATGATCGTGTTCCGCCACGGTAGTACGTGCTCGTCGGCGGCGAGGCTCAGGCCGGGGTGTCGGTCCAGCAGGGCGCCGAGCGCCAGCTCGCCTTCGAGTTTGCCGAGGAACGCGCCGAGGCAGCGGTGCAGACCGTGGCCGAACGCCAGGTGCCCGGTGTCGCCCCGGTCCAGGATCAACCGGTCGGGGTCGGGGAACCGGTCCGGATCCCGGTTGGCGCCGCCGAGCGAGACGAGCACGAGCTCACCAGCGGGAATCCGTACACCGTCGATGTCGACCTGCTCGGTGGTGAACCGCAGCGTCGCCATACTGACCGGCGACTCGTAACGCAGAAACTCGTCGATCGCGGCCGGCAGCGCCGGCCGGTTCGCCAGCAGCCATCGGAGCTGGTCGGGGTGGCGCAGCAGGGCGAGGGTGGCGGTGCCGAGCAGGTTGACGGTGGTCTCGTGGCCGCCGATGAGCAGCAGGAAGACCATCCCGACGATCTCGTCGTCGGTCAGTTCGCCGGCGTCCCGGGCGGCCAGCAGGCCGGTCAGGATGTCGTCACCGGGATGGGACCGCCGGTGTCGCAGCTGCCCGCTGATGTAGTCGGTCATCTCACTGAGCGCGGTGGCGAAGTCCGCCGGGTCGTCGCTGTGCGTGAGGATCGCCGTCGACCAGGCGCGGTAGGCGGCCCGGTCCTCGGCCGGGAAGCCGAGCAGCTCACAGATGATCAGCATCGGCAGCGGGAAGGCGAAGTCCTTCACCAGGTCCACCGTCCGGCGTCCGGCGATGTCGTCGAGCAGCGACGTGGTGATCCGGTCCACCATCGGCCGCATGGCGGCCACCCGCCGGGCGGTGAACGCCGCGTGGATGAGCCGCCGCAGCCGGGTGTGGTCAGGCGGGTCGCTGTTGAGCATGTGGACGACGTCACCACCGAGGGTGACCCCGGCGACCCGGTTGTCGGCGAGCGCCTGGGCGCGGCGGGCGTCCTGCCCGAACCGCGGATCGGCGAGCGCCGCCCGCACGTCCCGGTACCGGGCGATCACCCACATCGGCAGCCCTTCGTCGCTGTGCAGGATCGACACCGGGCCGTTGGACCGGATCCGGGCCAACGTCGGGTACGGGTCGGCGATGTACGGCACCTCGGGCTGCGTCGCCGTACCGGTCACGGTGTCCATGGCCCTCCTCGCGGAGATGGTTGGTGAAGGGAAACCTCGGTGGTGCTCATACGGCCAGCGCCGGGAACGGCCAGCGGTACGCCGGGGTCGGCAGCCACCACAGCTGCCCGGCCTGGGCGGCGATCAGCCGGGCGTCGGCCAGGTCACGGCGCACCGGCGCGGGCACCTGCCTGGCCGGTACCCCTTCGAGCAGCTGTCCGATGGCAGCCAGATGTTCCGGCTCGTCGATGGTGATCAGCTCCAGCGCACCGGCTCGCCGGTCCCGGACCTCGACGAACCCGGGCCCGCGCCGGAACACGCACTTGCCGAGGAAGAACGAGTCCCGCCAACCGCGTATCGCCGGGTCGACGGCACCGGCGGCGCCGTCGACCCGGTCCGGCGGGTACAGATGGTCGAACAGGCCCTGTCCGGCGCAGCCGTCATGGCAGCGGGCCACCCAGTCGACCGCGACGGCACGGGCGGTGAGTTCCCGGATCAGCACCAGGGCGCGGCCGGACGCGGCCCCGGTGTCCGGGCACAGGTCGACCGGGTCGGGCAGTCGGGCATGCCGCACGCCGGCCCGGTGCAGCTCCGCCACCATCGGCCGCCACGCGCCGGTGATCCGCCGGGTGCCGAACGACATCCCGCTGACCTGGGCGGCGTCGGGCAGGTAGTCGCGGGACAGCTCGATCTCGATCGCACACCTGGTCCAGTCGGTCGGGCCGGTGGACCTGGGTGGGCTGCTCGGGCTGAGCTGTGTGGTGACGTCAGCCGACGACGACGGCATGCGGTTCCTCCTCGCTGTGCCGAGCGGCGGTGGTCCGGCGGTGGTCCGTCCGGGCCAGCACCTGGTTGTCGGACTCGACCGCGAGATGCACCTGGTAGCCGTCGTCGTGGAACAGGATGCCCAGCTTCGACCAGCGGTCCAGCAGCGGTCCGACGACCGCCGCCCCGCCGGGCACCTTCGCGGCGAGGGTGGCGGCGGTACGCGGCTGATCGAGCAGCCGGAACAGGGCGATCTCCGGTTCCGTGGTCAGCTGCAGCACTGTCCAGTCGTAGGCCTCGCGTTGGCTGACCAGCACGATGCGGTCCGGCAGTTCCTGGTAGGTGAGTCGGCTGACCGGGTACCGCGCCTGCCAGGTGGCGAGGGCCGCGTCGAGGTCGGCGGCCCCGGTCCGGTCGATGCCCTGCGGCACCGACGTGAAGATGTACGCCAGGTCGGCGAGCTCCGCCTCGGGCAGCCGGTAGATCTCGGCGTACTGCGGTGCCGGCCGAAGGTCGGCGAATCCCAGCTCCGGGCGGTCGAAGTAGGGGCTGAACCGTTCGATGGCGATCCGGGCGGCCCCCATCGGCGGCTCGAGGTGATGCAGCGCCGGCAACTGGTCGATGATGCCGGTGTAGTCCTGCGCCGTCTCGCCGGGGAACCCGTACAGGTAGTTCCAGCTGGCTGTCACCCCGGCGCTCTGCGCGTCGCGCAGCGCCCGCACGTTCTGGCAGCCGGTCACCCCTTTGTCCATCAGCCGCAGCACGTGGCTGCTGAGGTTCTCCACGCCCGGCTGGACCTGCACCGCGCCGGAGTCGTTGAGCTGCTGGAAGTGTCGGCGGCGCAGGTTGGCCTTGACCTCGAAGTGCAGGCGGACGTCGTACTCCGATTCGGCCAGGCGCTGCAGCACCGAGTCGAAGTAGGCCATGTCGAGGATGTTGTCGACCACGATGAAGTCGAGCAGCTGATGGCGTCGGGCGAGGTCGAGGACCTCGTCGAGGAAGCGGGCCGGGCTCTTGCTGCGGAACTGCATGAACGATCCGTTGAGTCCGCAGAACGTGCAGTGGTGCTTCTCGCCCCACCAGCAGCCGCGGGAGCCTTCGACGACCAGCCTGGGCGCCACCCAGTCGGCTGCCGTCGATGCGTCCAGCCGGTCCAGGTAGCCGGTGTAGTCGGGGGCGACGATGTCGGCGGGCGGCAGCGGCCGTGACGACATCGGGTTGGCCCGGGCGACGCCGTCGGTGTCGCGCCAGCACAACCCGGAGATGTCGGCGAGCCCCGATGAGCCGATCCGGCCGGACCCGTCGGCCGAGTTGAGGGCAGCGAGCAGCTGCGGGAAGGCGACTTCGCCTTCGCCGCGTACCACGTAGTCGACGTAGCGGAAGTTGCGGTGCAGCGCCGCTCCCTGCGGACCGTCGCAGTTGGCCCCGCCGAACACGATCCGGGTGCCGGGCCGTGCCTGCTTGACCAGACGGGCGACGGCGAGGCTGGCGGCGTTCTGCTGGAACGTGGTGGTGAATCCGACGACGTCCGGCGCGGCGTCAGCCAGTTCGGCGGCGAGTTCGCGGATGAAGCCGGGCACCAGCCGGTGCATCGCCCGGGTCAGCGCGATCTCGGCGTCGGTCGAGCCGCCTTCGGTGAGCAGCCGGGCATACGGGTCGAACAGCCGCTCCTCGTCGTCCAGCAGCCCGGAGAAGACCCAGTCCCCGGCGCCGAGGAAGTAGGAGGACTCAGAGAAGTAGCGGTAGTCGGCGAGCGTGAAGTTGGTGACCCCGGTCACCCAGTCGACGAAGTCGATGTTGGCGTAGCGGACCTGTACGTCGTGACCGGCCCGGCCGGCCGCCGCGCGCAGGATGCCCAACGCGAGCGACGGCACGTCGATCGACCCCCACGGCATGTGCAGCAGGACGACTTTCACTTCGGCCCCTCTCCGACGGTGGTGGGCGTCGTTCCGGAGCGGCAGGCGCTCTCGCTCCGGAACGACGCCGTCGATCGTGCGGTCAGCACGGACCTGTCACTCGCCGGCGGGTGCCTTGTCGGCCGCCGCCTCGGTCACGTCGTGCCGCCTGGCCGGGACTGCCCGGTCCATGTCGAGGAGCATCTTGACGATGACCGCCCCACGCTCCCGCTCGCTGGTGGTGATCGGGTCGTGACGTACGCTGCGTCGCTTCATGCCATTCACCTCCCTCCCTGGCTGGCTGTCAGGAACGAACGACCGTCCACTTCGGTCGTCCGGCTTCGGTCCGGTCGCGGCACCGTGTCGGCGTGAACACCGTGTCGGCGTACCGGAGCAGTTCGTCGAAGGTCCGGGTCTGCCCAGCGGCGTCGCCGTGGTGGCCGCCGGGCATCCAATGCAGCCGGTGCGGCACCCGCCGGTGCCGCAGCGCGGCGACGTAGCGGCGGATCTGGTCCGGCGGGCAGCGGTCGTCATCGGTGGCGGCGGCGATGAACAGCGGCCCGTGGACCCGGTCTAGGTAGGTCGTCGGGTCTGCGGCGCGGTACCGCTGCGGTACGTGGTCGGGCCCGCCGCCGAACAGTTCGTCGTCGACCTCACGCAGCGCGGCGGTGGCGCCCCGGTGCGCCGCTGGGTAGTCGGCGATCGGGCAGACGGCGAGACCGACCGCCCAGTCGGCCGGCGCGACGCCCATCGCGAGCAGCACCAGGTAGCCGCCCCACGAGTAGCCGCACAGCCCGGTCCGGCCCGGCTCGGCCACGCCGAGGTCGAGCAGCTTGCGGCGTACGGCGGCCAGGTCCTCCAGCTGCGCCAGACCGACCCGGTGGTTGAAGTTTCGCTGCCACCGTGGCCCGTATCCGGTTGATCCCCGGTAGTTGGTACGCGCCACCGCGTAGCCGGCGCGTACCAGCAGCTCCACCCTCGGGTCGTAGGCGTCCCGGTCGTGCAGGTACGGCCCGCCGTGCACCAGGAACAGGGTCGGCCATGGTCCGGTGCCGGTTGGGGTGGCCAGGAAACTGTGGATCCGCCCGTACGGCTGGTCGGTCCACAGTTCGGTGCGTCCGGCGGGGGTGGCGGGGTGGTTGGTGGGTCGGGTCCGGCGGGCCGGCTGCGCGGTGGCCGTACCGGGGTTGGCGACCAACCGGCGGGGTGGCACCGAGTCGCTGGTCCCGATGTAGTGGATCGCGCCGTCGGGGGCGACGGCCAGGTCGAGGATGGTGCCGGATGGGGTGGCGACGGTGATCTGCTCGCCGGTTTCGGGGTCGGCCAGTAGCAGCCGGCTGCGCCCGGCCCGGTCGTGCTGGACGAGGATCCGTCCGTCGTCGCCGTACCAGTGGGCGGTGATCTCCGACTCGTATGACAGGCCGCTGGACAGTTCGATGCCGCGGTCGCGCCGCCAGGTGCCGACCTGGTATCGGTTCGGCGTCTCGACGACGATCAGCAGTTCCGGATCGGGTCGGTCGCCGGGGCGGAACTCCAGGGCCCAGATCCGCTGCTGGTCGCTCCCGGCGACGGTGTCGGTCCGTCCGTCGGTGAGCCGCACGACGCTGACCGCCGTCGCGGCGTCGGCCCGGGCGGCGAGCGCGATGGTGTTTCCGTCGCCGGCCAGGTCGACCAGGGCGGTGTAGCCGGCGCTGACCGCCACCAGGTGACCCGGTCCGCCCGGTTCTCCCACATAGCAGCGGGTCTGCCGGCCGGTGCCGACGCAGACCGCAGCGCGGCGGCCGGTGGCGTCGAAGGCGATGCCGTGCTGCCGGCCGGGCGGTAACCCGGTCAATGCCAGCGGCGGCCGGCCGGCCGTGTCCCGACCGGCTGCGAGTCGACCAGTCTCCGTCTGACCGGGGTCGACCGGCTGGCGGCGCCAGACACCGACGTCGGTCCGGTCCGCGTCGAACCACCAGAAGTGCCGGCCGTCGGGCTCGATGTCGCAGGCGGACACCCCGTTCGGTGCGGCGGTGCGAATTCGACGTCGGTCTGTCTCGACGTTCCAGGTCAGGACCTGGGTAAGGTCACCGTCGTCGTGCAACTCGACGGCCCTGGTCGGCTGGTGCGCAGCGAAGGCAGGTACGTGTGGTGTGTTCACAACCACCCCGATCGGGTCGCGTACCACACCGAGCGTAATTGATCTGCTTCTATTGGTAAAGAAGATGTTCGACTGTCGGCTGAATCACCTGGTCGCCGGCGTGGGTGCGGTGCTGCCCCGGACGACGAGAGTGGTGCCGATCTCCACCCGGTGTTGCGGCAACACGCCACCGTTGGCCAGCGCGAGTACCATCCCGGCGGCGGTCGACGCCATCTCGGTCAGCGGCTGGCGCACGGTGGTCAGCGGCGGGCAGCACCAGCGGGCGTTGTCGATGTCGTCGAAGCCGACCACACTCAGGTCGTCCGGTATGCGCAGGCCGAGCCGCCAGGCTGCACTGTAGACGCCGAGGGCCTGTAGGTCGTTGCCGCAGAGCACCGCCGTCGGCCGATCGGGCCGGTCGAGCAGGTCACGCCCGTGTGTCTCACCGTCCTCGAAGAAGAACCGGCCACTGCGGACCAGGTCGTCTTTCAGCTGTACGCCGACGGAGTCCATCGCCGCCCGGCAGCCCTCCAGCCGCGCGCGGGAACCGAGCATGTCCAGCGGGCCGCTGATCACGGCGATCCGCCGGTGCCCGAGGCCGAGCAGGTGGCGGGTCGCGGTGATGCCGCCGTTCCAGTTGGTGGCGCCGACCGACGGGGTCGGGTGGGCCGGTTCGCCGACCGGATCCAGCGCGACCAGGGGGATGGCGCTGGCGGCGAGTTGGGCGTGCTGCTCCGGAGTGAACGCGGAGTAGACGGCGATCACCCCGACCGGTCGGCGGGCCAGCAGTTGCTCGGCCCAGGACCGGCCCGGTTGGGTGCGGCCCTGCACCTCGGTGAACCCGACGGAGAGCTCGGCGGTCCGGGCGACCAGCTCCACTCCGCGCAGGATCTCGATCGCCAGGTGGCTCTCGAGTTGATAGAAGACGACCTCGATGCCGGCGGTCGGGGAGGCCGAGCCGGGCCGCTGGTAGCCGTGCTCGCGAACCAGTGCCTCGATTCGACGGCGGGTCTCCAGCGCCACTCCGGACCGTCCGTTGAGCACCTTCGAGACGGTGGGTTTCGAGACGCCGGCGAGCTCGGCGATCGTCGCGACGGAAAGGTCGCCACGGCGGCGTCCGCGTCGCTGACCTTCTGGCGGCCTACCGGTCGCCGGTGGGTGGTCCGGGTGGGTGGGGGCGTGGTCCACGACCGATTCGCCAACCTTCCGCTTGATCTGGGGCATCGCCCGGCTCATGCTACGGAGTGTCGAAGCGTTTCTATGCGCATGTCTCGATGTTGGTCCGACGCCGACCTTGAATCTCGAACCGTATCTATCGATACTAGTAACTGTTTCGAGCCGGAGTAAAGCGGGAGCCTGGGCAGCCCCGCGTCGAATCCCATCCTGCGTGCGTTCCGCAGGAACCACATGAGACTCATAGCCAAGATGCTGGCCGCCGCCGCAGCATCCGTCACCGGGGCGGCGGCAGCGACCCGGTCGGCATCCGGTCGATGATCAGCTACGTGGAGCAGCGCTACAACACCGATCCGAACCGGATCTTCGCCACCGGCGTCTCGTCCGGCGCGATGATTACCAACGTGATGCTCGGCGTCTACCCGGACGTCTTCGCCGCCGGCGCGTCCTTCGCCGGGGTGCCGTTCACCTGCTTCGCCACCACCGGCGGTTCCGAGTGGAACAGCCAGTGCTCGGGCGGGCAGATCGTCCGTACCCCCCAGCAGTGGGGCGACGCGGTCCGCAACAGCCTGCCCGGCTACTCGGGCCCGTGGCCCCGGATGCAGATCTGGCACGGCACCAACGACGACACGCTGCGCTACCCGAACTTCGCCGAGCAAATCAAGCAGTGGACCAACGTGCACGGGCTGAGCCAGACCCCGACCTACACCGACAGCCCGCAGGGCAACTACACCCGCACCCGGTACGGCAGCTCAGGCGGGATGGCCCCGGTCGAGGCGATCAGCATGCAGGGCACCGGGCACAACCTGCCGGTCGACGCCGCCCAGGTGATCCGCTTCTTCGGCCTCGACGGCACCGCTCCGCCGACGACGGCTCCGCCCACCACGGCGCCGCCGACGACGGCTCCGCCCACCACGCCGCCGCCGTCCGGGGCCTGCCGGGTCACCTACGGGGTGAACGCGTGGAACAACGGGCTGGTCGCCTCGGTGACCATCGCCAACACCGGCAGCGGCGCGGTCACCGCCCGCAACATGTCCTACAACGCCACCATCTCGCCGAACGGCTCGCAGAGCATCGGCTTCCAGGCCACCCACTCCGGCAACAGTGGTAGGCCCAGCTCGTTCACCCTGAACGGCACCCCCCCCCTGCGCCGTCGCCTGATGTGCGCCACGGTGGTGGGGGGCCGACCGGACGGACGCCCCACCACCCGTACGCGATGGAGGACAGCATGCTCAAGGTGGGAATTATCGGTGCGGGCGGCATAGCCGGTACGCACATCGCCGGTTACCAGGAGTTCGGGGAGGACTGCCGGATCACCGCCGTCTGCGACGTGACCCTGGCGAAGGCGCAGGAGCGCAGAACGACCTTCGATCTCACCGACGCCCGCGTCTACGACGATGCCGGGGCCCTGCTCACCGCCGAAGAGTTGGACCTGGTCAGCATCGCGACACCGCCGTCGACGCACGCCGACATCACCATCGCGGCCCTGCGCGCGGGTGTCAACGTCCTGGTGGAGAAGCCGATGGCTCCGTCGTTGCAGGAGTGCGACGCGATGATCTCCGCCGCCACGGAGTCGGGCAAGCTTCTGTCGGTCGTCGCGCAGAATCGGTTCCGCGACGACATGGCCACCTTGAAGGCGGTGCTGGACTCTGGTCTCATCGGGCCTGTGTCACACGTGCAGGTCAACTCGTCGTGGTGGCGGGGGCGGCCGTACTACGACCTGTGGTGGCGGGGGACCTGGGCGTCCGAGGGCGGCGGCTGCACCCTCAACCACGCCATCCACCACATCGACCTAACCATGTGGATGCTCGGTCGGCCCTCGGCGGTCACCGCGATGCTGGTCAACTCGCAGCACGACAACGCCGAGGTCGAGGACCTGTCCGTCGCGATCCTGCAGTACGACCGGGCGCTGGCCCAGCTCACCAGCTCGGTGGTGCACCACGGCGAAGAACAGGAGATCGTCATTCAGGGCGCGTACGCTCGGGTTTCCCAGCCATGGCGGGCAGCGGCCGAGACCAGTGCACCGAACGGGTTCCCCACCCCGGGTGGCAACCCGGACCTGCTCGCCGACCTCAATGCTCTTGCGCAGGCGCGCCGCCCGTTGGCACATGTCGGGCACACCGGCCAGATCGGCGACGTCCTGCGTGCGGTCCGCGACGGGGTGGCACCTGCGGTGAGCGGCACCGACGGACGCAACGCGGTCGAGCTGGTCACCGCGATCTACGAATCGGGGATCGAACGCCGGCCGGTGGCCCTCCCGCTGTCCCCGGACGATCCCTACTATCAGCGCGGCACCCTGATACGGCGTGCGCCGCGTTTCTTCGAGAAGACTGTTGCGGTGCGGGACCTGCCCGGTGCCATCACCGTCGGCGGCACCGCCGACCACGACAACTGAGGAGACGGACACGTGACGAAGGTCAGTGGGGCGACGTTCGCCCCGGATCCCTTACCGACCCCGGTGGTGGCACCGGGGGAGTTCGTCTTCGCCGCGGTCGGCCTCAACCACGGGCACATCTACGGCATGAGTTCCGGTCTGCTCGGTGCCGGCGCCACCCTCAAATGGGTGTACGACCCCGACCCGGCCAAGGTCGACGCGTACCGTCAGCGGTTCCCGCAGGCGCGGGTGGCGCGTGACGAGGCGGAGATCCTTGACGACGACGCGGTCCACCTGGTGGCTGGTGCCGCCGTCACCTCGCAACGGTGCGCTCTCGGCCTGCGGGTCATCGCGGCCGGCAAGGACTACTTCACCGACAAGGCCCCGCTCACCACCCTGGAACAGCTGGCCGAGGCGCGCGAGGCGACCGCGCGCACCGGACGCAAGTACGCGGTCTACTACTCGGAGCGGATCCACGTCGAGGCGGCGGTGCTGGCGGGTCAGCTCGTCCAGCGGGGTGCCATCGGTCGGGTGGTGCAGGTCATGGGCCTGGGGCCGCACCGCCTGTCCGCCGCCGGCCGCCCGGACTGGTTCTTCGTCAAGGAGAAGTACGGCGGCATTCTCTGCGACATCGGCAGCCACAACGTCGAACAGATGCTGTACTTCACCGGCTCGACCGACGCCGAGATCAGCCATTCCACCGTCGGCAACTTCAACCACCCCCAGTACCCGGAGCTCGACGACTTCGGCGAGCTGAGCCTGGTGCTGAACAGCACCGCGACCGGCTACTGCCGGGTGGACTGGTTCACGCCCGACGGGCTGCGTACCTGGGGTGACGGGCGGACCTTCATCCTCGGCACCGACGGCTACATCGAACTGCGCAAGTACGTCAACGTGGCGACCGACGCCGGCCCCGGTCACGTCTTCCTCGTCGACGGCACGGGCGAGCACCATCTGGTCGCCGCCGGTCAGGTCGGCTATCCGTACTTCGGCCAGCTGATCCTCGACTGCCTGCACCGGACCGAGAACGCCATGACCCAGGCCCACGCGTTCAAAGCGGCGGAGCTCAGCGTCCGTGCCCAGCAGCAGGCCAGGGTGATCCGGCACGCCGTGGACCGCTGACTTCTTCGGCGCCGTGTATCGCTCTGGGAGCCCTGACCGGTTCCCGAGCGATGCATCAAGCCGAGGAAGCCTCATAACAGATATTTTTGGATAATAAGTGCATATAGGCTTCTGCTTGCTTATGGTCTTGAGCAGTGCGGGACCCCCCAACGCCCGTCGAGGAACTTCTACTGACCTTTCGGGACGCTGCGGGAGTAGCTGTGACCAGTGAGCGACGCCTACGTCGACGACTCAAACAAGCCCAAACCCCGGCCAAGGTGGGCTATCTCCTGCTGCTCGCCGCGACGACCGGTAGCTTGACGCCGGTGGTGCAGCCGGCCGCTGCGGCAGAGGTCCGGCAGTTGGGGGATGTGCGTCCCAGCGCAGAGTCATCGCTCGTCACACCTGGGCCGCACGGGCACCGTGCCGTCTGGTACCCCGCAGCGCCACTGCGCGACGACCCGGCGATTGGCGATCGCGAACGCTGGCAGCCGGGCCTTGGGCCGCAGGGTTGGCAGCGCTCAGAAGACGAATGGCGTCGACACAAGCCGAGCCGTGGCCCTCAAGGACCGCAGGGCGCTCAGGGTGCGCAAGGGGCACAGGGCGCTCAAGGTGCGCAGGGTGCGCAGGGCGTTCAAGGGGCACAGGGCTTCCAGGGTGCGCAGGGTACGCAGGGAGCACAGGGTGCGCAGGGTGTGCAGGGTGCGCAAGGTGCGCAGGGCGTGCAGGGCGTGCAGGGCTTCCAGGGCGTGCAGGGCGTGCAGGGTGCGCAGGGTGCGCAGGGAGCACAGGGTGCGCAGGGCGTGCAGGGTGCGCAGGGTTTCCAGGGCGTGCAGGGCTTCCAGGGCGCGCAGGGTGCTCAGGGTGCGCAGGGAGCACAAGGCGTTCAAGGTGCGCAAGGTGCGCAGGGCGTTCAAGGCGTGCAGGGTGCGCAGGGCTTCCAGGGCTTCCAGGGCGTGCAGGGCTTCCAGGGCGCGCAGGGTGCTCAGGGTGCGCAGGGAGCACAAGGCGTTCAAGGTGCGCAAGGTGCGCAGGGCGTTCAAGGCGTGCAGGGTGCGCAGGGCTTCCAGGGCGCGCAGGGTGCGCAGGGTGCGCAGGGCTTCCAGGGCGTGCAGGGAGCTCAAGGTGTGCAGGGAGCGCAGGGCTTCCAGGGTGCGCAGGGTGCGCAGGGTGCGCAGGGTGTGCAGGGCGCTCAAGGTGCGCAGGGCGCTCAAGGTGCGCAGGGTGCGCAGGGTGCGCAGGGTGCGCAGGGTGCGCAGGGTGCGCAGGGTGCGCAGGGTGCGCAGGGTGCGCAGGGTGCGCAGGGTGCGCAGGGAGCACAGGGTGCGCAGGGTGTGCAGGGTGCTCAAGGGGCGCAGGGCTTCCAGGGCGCTCAAGGTGTGCAGGGTGCTCAAGGTGCGCAGGGTGCGCAGGGTGTTCAGGGTGCGCAGGGCTTCCAGGGTGCGCAGGGTGCGCAGGGTGCGCAGGGCTTCCAGGGCGTGCAAGGAGCTCAAGGAGCTCAAGGTGCGCAGGGAGCTCAAGGTGCGCAGGGAGCTCAGGGTGCGCAGGGTGTGCAGGGTTTCCAGGGTGCGCAGGGTTTCCAGGGTGCGCAGGGCTTCCAGGGTGCGCAGGGTGTGCAGGGTTTCCAGGGTGCGCAGGGTGTGCAGGGCGCTCAAGGTGCGCAGGGCGCTCAAGGTGCGCAGGGTGCGCAGGGTGCGCAGGGTGCGCAGGGAGCTCAAGGCGTGCAGGGCTTCCAGGGTGTGCAGGGAGCTCAGGGAGCTCAGGGAGCTCAAGGTGCGCAGGGCTTCCAGGGCGCTCAGGGCGCGCAGGGTGCGCAGGGAGCTCAAGGAGCTCAAGGTGCGCAGGGAGCTCAAGGTGCGCAGGGAGCTCAGGGTGCGCAGGGTGTGCAGGGTTTCCAGGGTGCGCAGGGTTTCCAGGGTGCGCAGGGCTTCCAGGGCGCTCAGGGCGCGCAGGGTGCGCAGGGAGCTCAAGGCGTGCAGGGCTTCCAGGGTGTGCAGGGAGCTCAGGGAGCTCAGGGAGCTCAGGGAGCTCAAGGTGCGCAGGGCTTCCAGGGCGCGCAGGGCGCGCAGGGTGCGCAGGGAGCTCAAGGCGTGCAGGGTGCGCAGGGTGCGCAGGGAGCTCAAGGCGTGCAGGGTGCGCAGGGTGCGCAGGGAGCTCAAGGCGCGCAGGGCTTCCAGGGTGTGCAGGGAGCTCAGGGAGCTCAAGGTGCGCAGGGCTTCCAAGGCGCTCAGGGCGCGCAGGGTGCGCAGGGAGCTCAAGGCGTGCAGGGTGCGCAGGGTGCGCAGGGAGCTCAAGGCGTGCAGGGTGCGCAGGGTGCGCAGGGAGCTCAAGGCGTGCAGGGTGCGCAGGGTGCGCAGGGAGCTCAAGGCGTGCAGGGTGCGCAGGGTGCGCAGGGAGCTCAAGGCGTGCAGGGTGCGCAGGGCTTCCAGGGTGTGCAGGGAGCTCAGGGAGCTCAGGGAGCTCAAGGTGCGCAGGGCTTCCAGGGCGCTCAGGGCGCGCAGGGTGCGCAGGGAGCTCAAGGCGTGCAGGGTGCGCAGGGTGCGCAGGGTGCTGATGGCGCTCAGGGCGTGCAGGGTGCGCAGGGCTTCCAGGGTGCGCAGGGTTTCCAGGGTGTGCAGGGTGTGCAGGGAGCTCAGGGAGCTCAGGGAGCTCAGGGAGCTCAAGGTGCGCAGGGCTTCCAGGGCGCTCAGGGCGCGCAGGGTGCGCAGGGAGCTCAAGGCGTGCAGGGCGCGCAGGGCTTCCAGGGTGCGCAGGGTGCTGATGGCGCCCAGGGGGCCCAGGGGGCCCAGGGCGACACCGGTGCTCAGGGCTTCCAAGGTGCCCAAGGCGGACCTGGTGTGCAAGGTGCCCAGGGCGACACCGGCGCTCAAGGCGCGCAGGGGGCCCAGGGTGTTCAGGGCTTCCAGGGCCCGCAGGGTGAGACCGGGGCACAGGGCGCTCAGGGGGATACCGGCCCGCAAGGCTTCCAGGGCGTGCAGGGTCCGCAGGGTCCGCAGGGTCCGCAGGGTCCGCAGGGTCCGCCCGGCGATGATGACCTAGCAGGCCCTCAGGGCGAGCGGGGCGAGGCCGGTCTCCAGGGTCCCCAAGGTCCCCAAGGTGCTTCCGGTGCAGGACTGACCAGTGTCTACGTCAACTCTGTGACGGCCGCCGGGGCCGGTCTCGTGACAGCCCGGTGCGCTGCGGGCGATGTTGCCACCGGCGGAGGCTTCAGCTCACAAGCAGGTGTTGAGACCAGTCGGCCTGTTCCTGCGGTTGGAACACCAAGCGGCTGGCAGGCCGAGCTGGGTGACGGTGGCGGGATGGTCTATGTCGTTTGTGTTGATGTCGAGTAGTGCACGTCCGAGTGGACGTCGTGCCAATTCTTAGTATTCGAGTTGCAGGAAGGTTGTCTCATGAAGATGAAGACGATGTTTAGCTCACTCGCGTGTGGTGCCGTGTTGCTTGCAGGGCTGCCGGCGTGTACTGCGGACCAGGGTGGAGGCAAAAAACCCGTCGGTGCAATCGGTGAGGATCCTGTTGCCCTCGTCGAGAAGGGCGTCGAGGAAGGTCAGGCCGGGGATATCGAGAAGGCTAAACAAACGTTCGAGCAGGTTCTTGCTGTCGACGAAAACAACATGTTGGCCTGGTATAATCTGGGCTACATCGCGCAGTCGCAGGACAGGATCGCCCAGGCAATCGATAGCTACGATCAAGCATTGGAAGCTGATCCTTTCTACAAGCCGGCCCTTTTCAACAAGGCCATCGCGCTCGAGAGTCACGATCGATCATCTGCAATTGATCTATATCGACAGATCGTCGAGCTTGATGGCGAAGCTTCCACCGCATACCTGCGGTTGGGGCTGTTGTTGGTGAGCGAGGGTGACGAAGTCGAGGCTCGTGAGGCGTTCGGAGAGGCGGTGCGGCTCGACGGGGCGCTGCTGGAGGGTGTCCCTGAAGAGTACCGCGACGACGCTGATGAGGCTACCCGGGTCAGTGAGTGAGTGAGTGGAATGAGAAAGCCATCTGTGACGGTCTTTACTGGTAGTAATCGGACCCGGTTTCTGGATGAGTGCCATCAGTCGCTGCAAGCGCAGACGTTCGACGACTGGGAGTGGGTCATCGTTCTGAACCAAGGGAACCGCTGGCGGCCCGAGGTGCCGGATCAGCGAATTCGCCTGGTGGTGCAGGATGAGGTGTCGGGCGTTGGTGCGGTCAAGAAGCGGGCCTGTGCGGAGGCGTCGGGCGACATACTCGTCGAGTTGGACCACGACGATCTTCTTGCTAGCGACTGCCTCGAAAAGGTGGTTGATGCCTTCGACGAGAATCCGGAGGTCGGCCTGGTCTACAGCGACACCGCCCAGATCGCTGAGGACGGTAGTCGCGACGACAGTCGTTTCTCTGCTGATCATGGTTGGCGATATCGGGACGTCCGGGTTGATGGCTGCGAAGTGCTGGCCTGCATGGCGCTGCCGCCGACGCCGCACAATGTGAGCTACATCTGGTACGCGCCGAATCACGTGCGAGCATTTCGCCGCGACATCTACGAGAAGTCCGGCGGGTACGACGAGTCGCTTGACGTTGCTGACGATGCCGACCTCATGTGTCGCATGTATCAGCTGGCGGATTTTCATCACATCCCGGAGTGTCTCTACCTTCAACGGATGCATGCAGGAAATACGCAGCGCGTGCCGGAGATGAACGCCCGGATTCAGCAACGGACAGTGGAGGTATATGATCGCAACGTGCAGTTGAATGCGCTGGCGTGGGCCAAGCGGCAGGGTCTGCTTGCGCTCGACCTGGGTGCGGCACACAACAAGGTCGAAGGTTACCAAGGTGTCGATGTCCACGCCGGACCTGAGGTGGACATGATCTGTGACATCACCAAGGGCCTGGATCTGCCGGACAGCAGCGTTGGAGTGATCCGGGCGAGTGACTTTCTGGAGCACATCCCGGACAAGATCGCGTTGTTCAACGAGCTGTACCGCTTGTTGGCGCCTGGCGGGATGCTGTTGTCGTTGACGCCGAGCAGCGACGGCAGGGGCGCGTTCCAGGACCCGACGCATGTTGCCTTCTACAACGAGAACTCGTTCTGGTACTTCACGGACCAGCAGTACGCCAAGTACGTACCGGAGATTACGTGCCGTTTTCAGGTGTCCAGGTTGGTTACCTACTTCCCGACCGACTGGCACCGCGCGCACCACATTCCGTACGTGGCGGCCAACCTGATCGCGATCAAGGACGAGGTGCGAAACGGGGGGCTGTTGGCGGTCTGACGTGGCGGTTGCCGGAGAAGCCGGCCCTGCCCAAGGCGGCCGCGCGAACCCCGGACACAAGCTATCGCGGGAGGAATTGACTCGGTTGGCCCGTCCACGACACATGCAGCGCTTCGCGGGCGTGGGTGCATGCCGGCCTCGGCCAACGCCGCCTGCACCGGGTCCAGCCTGGCCTTGAACCGGGTGCAGCCGGCGACCTCTGCCGGCCGTACGCCCCGGTCGAGCCACTCGCGGGCCCGCTGCACCAGCGCCGCCGCCTCGGCCGGCTCGTCCGGAAACCCGGCTACCGTCGGCCGCCGACCTCGCAGCAGCGACCGGTAGCCGGTCAGGTTGTCGCGGCCGTCCCCGTCGAGCAGCCCGGTCGACCAGGTGAGGATCTCCGCCGTACTGCGGTAGTTGATTCGCAGCCGGAAGCTGCGCCCGGCGGTACGGATCCCGAGCGCGGCCAGCGACACTTTCGCGTCGTTGATCCGCTGATGCGGATCGCCGGTGAGGAAGGTGTCGTCCGGACCGGCCGGCACCGCTGCCCACAGCACCCGCCACTCCGCTGGGTGCAGATCCTGCGCCTCGTCAACCACCACGTGGTCGAACCGCAGAGACGCGTCCTCGGCGGCGCCGGTGTCGCCATCGGCGAGCAGCCGCGCCGCGTCGGCGCACAACTGCAGGTGGGTGGTGGCACCAGCGGCGGCCAACTCGGCGCGCAGCGCCTCCACAGCCTGGCGGTCAGCTCAACTGTTCACCCTCGTCGGCGTCGTCCTCGGCCGGCGGTTGCGCCTGCTGGTAGAACCAGTCGAGCTGCTCGATCAGCAGCTCACGGGCCGCCGGGTCGGCGAGTACCGACAGCCGCAAACCCGGCCGTAGCCCGATCCGGGCCGCCGCGATGGACACCCCGGGGATCTTGTTGAGCCGCTGCCGGAACTCCTCACGCAGCGCCATGTCGTCGAACGGCATCCGGTTCTTGAGATGCTGGAAGACGATCTCGAACTTGCCACTCGGGTAGATCGTCGCCGGCCAGATGCTGCCGAGCCGATGGTCCTTGCCGCGTGCGATGAGAAAGCACGACGTTTCGTCGCCGGTGCCGTAAAGCAGGCGGCCGCCGAGCGCGGTCCAGCCGTCGCGAACAGCCTGCACGGCGGCGACCACCGGCGGGTCCTGCAGCTGGGCCAGCTGAGTGTTGAAGCGTTCGGCGTGCGCCGCGCTGGATCGCGGTGACCGGGGGCGCGGCAGATCATCGGTGCTGAGCCCGGCGAGCTGGGCCAGCTCGTCCAGCGGGATCCGCTGCTCCGGGGCGGCGCGCCCACTGCCATCGAACTCGACCCCTTCGGCCCGCAACAGGTCGAGCGGGTCGTCGGTACGGGCCGGATCGGGCCAGCGGAAGCCCGGTGAGACGGTGCCGCCGGTCTGCAGCACCCGGTGTGCGTTCGGCACCGGATGGTTCGCCAGCCGCGTCCCGACCGGCACCGGGTGGCTGCCGATCAGCGCGGCCACGTCGCCGTACGTGGTCCACGAACCGGCGGGCAGCTCGGCCAGGGCCCGGTTCATCACGTCCCACGGCACGTCGGAGTCGTTGTCGCGGGAGGCCTCGACCGGACCCGGCCAGAGCGAGATGATCTGCTCGGCGAGCGCCTCGCTGCGGGCCTGGATTTCCGGCCGCCCCCACCGCTCCTGCTGGGCGATGTCCCGGTTGAGCACGATCGGGCTCTTCGCCAACGCGGCCTTCTTGGCGTCGAACGGTTTGTTGCCCAGCTCGGAGTTGTATCCGGTGAGGGTCAGGTTGCCGATCGTGTGCACCAGCGACTCGTGCACGTCGGTGAAGTTCTCGTCGGGCCCGAGGTCGTCGTTGAGCATCTGCCGCCACTGCGCGGTCGGCGTCTGCGGCAGCACATGCTCGATGGTGAGCGTGTCGGCTGCCACCGGCTCCTTGCTGCGGTGCGCCTCCTCCAACCACTGAAGTACGAGGTTGCGCTGATGCGCGCGTCCGTTGAGATAGAAGGGGATGGTCCTGGTCGACGAGCGGATCTGCGCGTCGGTTGCGTAGTGCTTACGGCCAGTCGACAAGTACGCCCGGACCGCTTCGTCGACCGGGAGCTTCGCGTCCATCTCGGTGACGATCGACATCAGGATCCGGTTGACGTTGGCGGTCGCCCGACCGATCACCAGGCGGCGGACGAAGAAGCTCTCCACGTACCGCATGGCCGCGATGACCTGCCCGGCGGTGGCGGTGCCCTGCGCACGGCGGTCCAGCAGGTGCAGCAGCAGCGGGTAGACGGTGGTGGCGCCCCAGGCATGCAGCCGGGTCAGCCGCCGCCGGACCTCGGGGTCTGGCTCGCTCTCCGGGTGCAGGATGATCTTCAGCAGCGCGCCGAGGTGGCTGAACCGGCGTACCTCCGCTTCGATCTCCGCTTCGCCGCGCATCGCGTTGAGCCGCAGCTGGTGCGCGGCGTAGATGTCGGTCTGCTTGGCACGGCCGTTGCGCTGCACCAGGTCGAGCCAGAAGAGCAGCTCGAGGTCCTCCCGGTTGAGGGTATCCTGCAGCGGGAACCACAGCGACTTGTAGACGGTCTCGCCCCGGGTCGGCAGCCGCATGAAAAGGTAGTTGCGCAGCAGGTCGGCCTGGGTCAACTGCAGGCCGGTATTGTTCAGCGACTCGAAGATCCGGTAGACGTTGTCGCCGGCCTGCGCGGTGACCGCCACCAGCGCCAACCCGGTGATGACGGCGTTCTCGATCCGCGCGATGTCGAACGGGTCCTCGACGTCGTCGTATTCCATCAGCCGGCTGGCGAAGAAGCGGTACGCCGAACCGACGTGGTCGCTGCCGCCGACCTGCGGAGTCGACTCCACGCAGGCCAGGTACGCGTCCCGGTCAGCCTGGGTGGGCACGAGTTTGAGCCGGTGCGGATCGGACTCGAACTGGTTGACCAGGTACAGCTGCTCGATCCGCCCCCGGTGCATCGGATCCTCGGTCTCGGCCCGGTGGTCCCGGATGGCGCAGAGCAGGATCGACAGCGTGGTGAGGCGTTGCTGCCCGTCGACGACCAGGAACTCCTGCACCCCGACCGGGCCGAGCCCGGGGCTGGGCGCCAGCACCACCGAGCCGATGAAGTGGCTGGCGGCCGGGTCTGCGCGGCGGTCGTCGGCGAGCTTCTTGATGTCCTCCCAGAGCCGCTTGCACTGCTGCTCGGACCACGAGTACGTCCGCTGGTACAACGGCACCCGGTACTGCTTGGTGCCTTCGAGCAACTTCTGCAGCGTCGTCTCCTGCGCCGCGACCATCGGCGACTCCCGTCTAGTGTGCACACTCCAGAACCCGGGCAATGCAACCAGAGTGCGCGTCAATGGACAACGGCCAGCCGTACGAGTTGCCGGGTGTTCGTTCGGCCCGCCGGAGGCGGTTATCGGACACCGCTGGAAGGGACTGGTTGCGTCCTTGGCAATTCGAAGCGGGCAACTTGCTGCGCCTGGCTGGCGGCGCTGCGCCAAGCGGGTAGCCTGCTGCCGCGGCCGTCCGACATCCCCCGTACCTGCTCAGGCTCAAGGTGAGCAACTTTCGCAGCCTCCGGGCGGTGGAGGTGCGGCTCGCCGCACTCAACGTACTCGTCGGGCCCAACGGCGCCGGTAAGTCCAACCTCCTCGACGTGATCGCCTTCCTCGGCGACGCCACCCGGGAGGACCTCGGGCCCGCGCTGGAGCGACGCGGTGGTTTCGACCGGGTACTGTTCCGGGGCGGTGGCGACCAGCGGCCCAGCATCACCATCGAGGTGGAAGCCGCTGTCACCAAGAACAGCAATCTAAGAGCCACCGACAACTACCAGCTCGGTGTGTCCCGGGGGAAGCTACGCGGCCAGACCGACCGCTACTACCTGCTGCGGTCCGAGACATTCGCCTTCAAACGGACCGCCGGACCGGGCCGGCGTATCGCGGTCTCCGGCAACCAGGTCACCTTCCACGGCCCCGAGGGTGGGGAGCGGAGAGCCAGTCTGCGCGAGGGTTCGCTGGGTTCGTCGACGTTGCCCAAACTCAGTGCCGAGGAGGGCGGCGAGCAGGTCGAAGCGCTCGCTGACATGTTCGCCAGTTTCCGGGTGTTCGACATCGACGTGGCTGCGGCCCGCCTGCCGTCGACGGAGCAGCGCAGTCGGCAGTTGGCCAACGACGCCAGCAACCTGGCGTCGTTCCTCGCCTACCTGGCCGATGAGCACAGCGACCAGTTCGCCGCGCTGCAGCGCGACGCGCGAGCCTTCATCCCGGGCCTGGAGGAACTGCAGTTCCGGCCGATCGGTGGTGCCGGTGAGGGGACTGTACTCACCCTGGTGGAGCGTGGGCTACCGGGTGCGACGACCCTGCAGGAGGCGTCGTACGGCTCGATCCGGGCTCTCGCTCTGCTCGCTCTGCTCTACGACCCGGCGCCGCCGCGTCGCGTATCCCCGCGATCGACCCGGACACGGTGCGGGCCATGGAACGGGAACTGCATGGCGAGGTCGGGCTCGGCGAGCTGTGGTTCACCGGTGTATTCGGGTTGACAGGTTCTTCCTCGACAAGGTCAGGGTGATCTGAGGTCACCTCCCGGTGGCTCGACCGCTCCGAAGTCGCCCTCCGGCTCCCGGCTGATGATTTCCAGCAGCGCCGGTTCGCGGTAGACCTCCGCCGTGTGCCGCCACTGCGCGAGCAGAGTGGTCGTCGAATCCAGCGCCGACAGCGACCCTACGTCCCGCGTCAGGGCGCTCAACTCCCCAAGTAGTTGCTCGACATCGGAGTCCGGCAGGTACTTCGTCCAGGGCAGCATCTCCGCGAGGTCTCGCCGAGCATCGCCAAGGGGTGTCGGTGTCACCTGCTCGCTCCTTCCCTTGAACGCACCGCGAGTGTGCCGAGCGTCAGCACCACGGTCGCTGCCACGGCGGCCAGCGCCAACGCCATGGCTGGCTGGTCGCGCAGGACCGGGTAGTCGAGCATTGACATGAACGCCTCGTCATAGCCGAGCTGCGTCGTCGCCAGCAACGCAGCCACGGCTGCCAGCAGCACCACCGCCCGGCGGCGTACGGCAACCGGCAGCGCCAGTACCGCGACGAGACTGAACAGCGCCACCACGGCCAGAGCGCCGAACCCGATGCGCGCCACTGGAATGGTGCTGATCGCCACGGTGTTGCCGAAACGATCCGCCACCAGCGGCGCGCCAGCGGCGCTGAGCGATGCACACAGCCCCATCGCGGCCGCTGCGGCCCAGAACCGTCCCGGAAGCGGTCGCTGATCGCAGCCATCACGGGCGGCAAGCAGCAGTGACCCGCACAGCGGGACGGCGACGACCACGGCGAGCAGGAGGTGCCAACCGGGTGCTGCATGGTCGCGTACCCCGGTGGCCAGCACCGCCAGCTCGGCCAGTACGGCGGCGCCCGCCCCGATCGCGGCGGCCGTACGCCAGCCGGCGACCAGTGCCGCGACCAGCAGCACCCAGCCGGCCAGCCGGGCGGTGCCGATGGGGCCGATGATGGTGGTCAGGGCCTGCTCGGCGAAGCGCCACGACCAGGCGGCGGCCTCGACGACGGGACGGGCCTGGCGGGCCAGGACTAGCACAGCGGCCAGGGTGCCGGCCGCCGCCATCGCCGGGCCCCAGGCACACGCGTTGGTCGTGGCACGAGCGGCGGCCGCCCGCCGCACCATCGCAGCCTGGACCACGTCGACCACCTTCTTTCCGCTGGGCGTGCGGCCGGGCCGCCTCACCCGGCGGCGGCTCTCCGGATGAGACGGTAGCGGGGCGGGGGCGGATCGGGGCGCTCGCGATGCTCGCGTTGGTGTTCGCGTACCTGGTTCTCCCAGGTCGCCTGGTCATGATCCGGGTCAGGCGGGATCCAGCGGTGGGAGCCGTCGTCGTAGTGCATCGGTTCGTCGCCGGGGCGCAGGATCGACATCGACATCACAGCCAGCCGAGGAAACGCCAGTAGAAGTTGCCGCTCCCGCCCGGCAGGTCGGTCATCGCCTCGACCATGTTGGTGGCGAGGTAGACCGACAAGGAGACGCGGGCGTCGGCGTACTCGATTGTGAGTTGTTGTCGGCTGTCCAGGCACGGCCAGGCGTGGCCGCAGCCGGCGCAGGCCCAGCTGGGGCGGACGGGGACGTGCATGCTCATCGGGCATCCTCCGGTTGGTCGGCGGCGACGACCTGGACGCCGAGGTCACGGAGCCGGCTGAGCGCGACCTCGGTGCGCCAGCACCGCCCGGTGGGGGTGAGCGGGTCGCCGCAGGCGCAGCCGCCGACGCGCGGTGCGTGCCGGTCGACCAGCTCCGTCAGGTGGTCGATCTCGACCTGGCGGGGGATGGGGTCAGTCATCGGCCGGCGCGGTGCGGTCGCTGACCGGGTCGCCGCCGGCTGGGTCGGGGTCGAGGTCACCCCATACCCGGTTACGCAGCGACGGGCGGTCGGTGGCCGACAGCGTGGTTTCGGCGAAGTCGACGACGTCCAAGTGGGCCAGCGAGTCGCGCAGCGCGGCGGCGAACCGGGCGGCGGCCTCGATGTCGGTGAGCCGGGTCGGCAGGTGGATGGTCCAGCGCGGCTCGTCGCTCACCACTGGCCTCCGTTGCCGCCAGTCTGGCGCTGGTGCTCCGAGCGGTAGACGCCGGCGGGCGGGTCGTTGAACCGGCAGCCGACGTGGCGTTGCCGCCACTGCCGCAGCCCTTCGCGCAGCCGGTCGGCTTCGGCCCGGTCGACGGCGGCCTGCCGGGTGAGCCGGTCCAGCTCGTCGGCGAGCTGCCGCAGGTACGCGTACACCGCCGCCGGGTCCAGCCCACGCCACCGGGTGTCGAACTGCATCGCCCTGACCTGCCACGGCTCCACGAGTACGCCCTGCCGAGGCACTACCCGCCCCCGCCTGCTCCGCTGCTCCACGACTTCCTCCCCGAACGTCGATGACAACGACGGCGAGCCTACCAGACCTATAAAGCCTGTAAAGACAGCAAGGGGATGCTGGGGACGGAGGACAGGATGGTTGCTTGGCTGTACCTATGCCGTACGCCCAGCCGCTTTGGCGCCAGATCAGGGATGATCTGCGGGCGAAGATCAGGGCCGGAATCTACCCGCCGGGCAGCAAGCTTCCGTCGGTCCGGCTGCTGGCCGACGAGTACGACACCAGTCACATGACCGTACGCCGTGCCGTCGACTCCATGATCGAGTTGGACGAGCTGATCGGTCGCACCGGTATCGGCGTCTTTGTGGCTGAGCCGCCCGAACAGGACTCGTAGTCAACGATCGAGCTACGGAGACCTGTGTCAGGCGGTAGGTCATCGCGACAGCCACTGGCTCCGGCGTCTGATGCGCCGGCTGCCCGGTGCGTCATCGATCTGTGAAGAGATCCGGTCCGCCGTAGGTGTACGGCTCGTCGACCCAGACCCCGTCAACGCTCTGGCCCTGAGGAAACCCTTTGTCGTAGGTCATCAACGTGTCTGCCTGTCCAACAACGGCCGAGGCCAAGTGGATCGCATCGAAGTTCTTCAGCTTGAAGCGCCGTACCATATCTCTCGCCTTCACAGCGACCTCGCGATCGAACTCGATC
This sequence comes from Solwaraspora sp. WMMA2059, assembly GCF_027497315.1. GTDB lineage: Bacteria > Actinomycetota > Actinomycetes > Mycobacteriales > Micromonosporaceae > Micromonospora_E. Next base: position 1,036,473 of record NZ_CP114908.1, read on the forward strand.
ATGAGGAAGCGGGGGTTGTCGACGAGGGAGCGTGCCTGCTTGTCCTTGGCCGCGTCGAACGACGCCCTGCCTTGGCCGCGCACTTCCACCAGGCTCAGCGGCGAGATCATGATTGTCAGCTGGCCAGCGTCGGACAACGCCAGGAGGCGTTCGATCGGCTCGTATCCCGGATACCGAGTGAGGACGTAAATCAAGCCGCAGGAATCAAGGTAGACGCTATCTGGCTTATCGGGCCTGCTCACGCACTTCCTCCAGGTAGGCGAGAGGACTGAGCCCACCGGTCAGGTCTGGGTCTGCGCCGACGAGTCCTAGTAAGGGGGGAGCATCCGCCACCGCCGGCAGGACTTCGATGCTGGTCGCCCTCATCCCCAGGATCTGGCCTGCCGCGTTGCGCTTGATCCGACCACGGACCACAGCGTTGTGCCCGAGCGCCTGCTTCGCGGCTTCGACGAGCTGCGGCGGCAGGTCAACTTTGATCCGGCCTTCTCCACGGGGCGACCAGAGACCAAGGAATGGCTTTGTGCGCACGCTCATCGAGTCGATCGAGCCAGACATCGAGCCGATCGACTCTCGGCGTACTTTCAGCGCCCGGTCGAGGTTGACCGAAGCGCGCCTGGTCACCGCCACCGACTTGCGGACCTGGCCGTCGACGATGAGGGAGAGTTTCATCCCCGTGTCGGGTGTCGCTCCAAGGCGGCCGGCAAGCCGACGCGCGGTGCGTGCAGCGTTGACGCCCCAACCATCGGGCAGCAGCTCCGCACCTTCGACCTGCTCGAAGCCATCGACAGCGCGAACGTTCAGCGCGTCCAGTTCGTCGAAGGTTGCGCCCGGTCCTGGCTCCAGGGGAGCCAGTGCTGCTCGTACGCTTCCCAGCCCCAGCCGGGCAAAGGTCCAGGTGCTTCTCGGCACCCGCCGCTGACCGACGGGACGTCTCCGGTCGGCGTCTTCCAGGTCTGCGAGCAGGTCAAGTACCTCTTCCAGGCGTACCAGAGCTTGCCGAGCGTCCATCCCCCCCACGGGGCCGCTCAGCGTCACGTCCAGCTCCGTGCGCATGCGCCTAGCTTCGCACATCAGATCGGCTTGCGTGGTGACCGACATCCGGTAGAAAGTAGACCGGCACGCGCCGAAAGCCACTAATGCCCTTTAGGGGGCCTGTGTCGGTTCTACGCAGTCACTTGCCGACTTCGGAAGTATGCGGCGCAGCGGTGTGACGGGGGCCGTAGCCGGGTGGAGGGGTCAAGGTCGAGGTGTAGTTCTCGCCGTCGACGAGCGGATGTTCCAGGCTCGGTCCGGCGGGTGACATGCGGTCGTACTCGGCAAGCACTAGGTCCTTGGTGCGGTAGGTGCCGTACTTGGCGATCTCGTTGTTCTTGAGGCCGCCGGTCTCAGACTGGAAGGTCTCGAGTATGTAGTCGACGTCGTCGCGAGCGATCCCGTAAAGGTGAAAGAAGAAGGCGTCTAGCTCGGCACGAATCCGTGCACGTCGGTCCTCGTTCCAGTGGAATGGCTCCATCGACACCGAGCTGCGCTGGCAGTGCGGGTCGGCGAGCCTGACGCTGCCGCCGACCGGTTGCTGTGGCGCGGCTGCATCCGACCGATGCGCATCTCCAAGTACGCGACCGGCCTGGCCGCGCTGCGGCCGGACCTGCCGGACGGCCCGTGGCGACGCGCCCTGCGTCGGCACTTCTGCGGCATCCCTGTGCCGTCGAATCGGCCGTCGGGCCCGGCGACGCACCTGACGCCGACCGTCGTACGCCACATCGAACAGGAGGCATCGTGCGTCTAACCGTCCCTAGTACCGGGGCCGCGCCGGCGGCCGTCCGCGCCGTGGGAGTCGCGTTCGCGGCCACTCTGGTCGCCGGGCTGCTCGTCTCCCACTCACCGCCGGCCGGCGCCGAACCCGTCGCCGGCAGCGACCGGGGTACCGGCGTCGACCAAACCGGCGTTGACAAGACCGGTAGCGGCCAGTCTGGCAGCGGTCCGCTCGCTGCGGCCGACCAGATCGCGGCCGCTGACGCGGCCGAGGACCTGGTCGGCGACATCCAGTTCTCGGTGCACAGTGGCACCTTCCAGGGCGAGGTCGCGGTGTCGCTGAGTACCACGGTCAGCGGCGCACAGATCCGCTACACCACCAACGGTCAGCTGCCGACAGCACAGGCCACGCTCTACTCCGGGGCCTGCGCTGCGCTTCACCCGCTCCACCCAGCTGCGGGCCCGGGCGTTTGTCGGCGGGACGGCGGCCGGGGCGCCCGGTACCGCGATGTACTTCGCCCGACCGTCACGGCGCGCAACGTCGACTACAACGGTCGGCTCGCTGCCGGTGCCAGCACCAGTTTCGGCTTCATCGCCACCTGGAACGGCACGAGCACTTCGTCGGCGGTGACCTGCACCGCGTACTGATCGGATCAGTCCATCGTGTCCCCGGTTTCGGCCTTCGACGACAGTTGTGGCCGGATCCGGGGCCGCCTGCTTGTCGCGTCTGTTCGCCTCGTCGGGCGATGAAGGCGATTCAGGTACGCGCGACGCCGCAGGCCAGGCGTCTGCTCGACGTCAGCCGGAACATCCATCGATGGGCAAGCCGGTCACGTCTGCGATCCGCCGGCTGACATTCAGTTACTGGTCGATTCCCGAGGCTGGTGTCGATCGGCGCTGATGATATCGATGTCATTCAGGTGTTCGCGACGCCGCCGGTCAGGCGGGTGTGACATGTCCGTCTGAATTCTCCCCGTCGGTGCCCAGGTTTGCGGGTGGCGGGCTGAGTCGGCAGGCCTCGCCCACGGCGCGGCACGGTCCCTCCTGCAGGGGTCGACGGGGACCGGGGACTGGTTCGCGCTGTTCGCCGGCTGGGCGGCGGACCGTGGCCCGGCCGTGGCCCGGGCCGGCGCCGGACGTCGACATATACAGTTTAGCTGCACCTAGCGGATAAACCAGGCATCAACTTTCGCAGTACGGTCGGTGATTTGTCAGATGCGCCGACCCTGCCGTTGTTCACTTACTGTGGGTGACGATTCTTGTGCTGATCGGAGTTGTGACGCGGCTTGTCGGTGACTCAGGCTATTCCCTGTGTGGGGTTGCGGCGGCATTTGTCGAATCTGACCGGTGGCAAACCCCTCGGTCGGCGGCGTCGTGGGTGGGGTATTCGATCTGGGACATATGCGGATATGCGGCCGTAATAGGGTGCTGGTGCCTGAAAGGTAGCGCGTGTATGGTGTGATGTGCGAAGGGTGCTCGACTGCGGGGGTTCGTCGCGATATGCATGTCAAACTTCTCGGCACACTGGAGTTGATAGGCGGCCGTCGATCACTGGATATTGGTGGGCCGCGGCAGCGTGCCATTCTGGCAATGCTGGCGCTCAGCGTGAACCGTGTGACCACCGTCGAGCAACTTGTCGAGGCAGTGTGGGATACCGACCCGCCGTCGACCGCCCGCGGCCAGGTGCAGACCTGCATTTCCTTGTTGCGGAAGTTGTTCGGTACCGCCGGGCGGCCGGACGTCATCCGGACCCATCCGCACGGCTACCTGCTCACCCTGTCCGGGGACGAACTGGACAGCGAGCTGTTCGCCGACCTCGTCGCGCAGGCGCGCCAGCAGACCGAACACGGACGGATCGCCGCCGCGGCCACGACGTTGCGTAAGGCACTCGATCTGTGGCGGGGGCCGGCGCTCGCCGACATCCACAGCGGGCTGGTTCGCCGGGGGGCCGTGCTGCTGGACGACCAGCGGCTGTCCACCCTTGAGGAGCGGGTCCGGCTCGACCTCGCCCTTGGCCGCCACGGGGAGGTCGTCAACGAGTTGACCGCGCTGGTGCACGAGTATCCGCTCCGGGAACGGCTGTACGGCTACCTGATGCTCGCCAAGTACCGCTCGGGGCGCCCCGCTGAGGCGCTGGAGGTCCGCCGGCACGCGCGCGCCGTGCTTGTGAAGGAACTCGGCATCGAGCCGGGGCAGGAACTGCAGGACCTGGAACGGGCGATTCTGAATCGTGACCCGGCGCTGGATCAACAGCCCATCGTGCCCCGGCCGGTGATAGATGCCGGAGTCGACGGGAAATCGTCGTCGATTCAGCCGATCGTGCCGCACGAGGTGCCATTCAGCATCGCCGACTTCACTGGGCGTGATTCGCTGATAGGACGGATAAAGGAGGCGCTGACCGGCGAGTCGTCGAATGAGTTGGCGCCGTACTCGATGCGGATCGTCGCTATCTCCGGTGTGGGCGGTGTGGGAAAGTCGAGTCTCGCTTTCCGGGTGGCACACGAGATTGCCGATCAGTTTCCCGACGGCCATCTGTACGGCGAGTTCCAGAACCCGCAGGGCAGCGACGCGGGTGCGGTGCTGGCCAGATTCCTCCGGGCGATGGGGGTGAGTGGTTCCACGATCCCCGACGATCTCCAGGAACGCGCGACGCTGTACCGCAGCACGCTGGCGGGCAGCCGGGTGCTGGTCGTGCTCGACGACGTCACCTGCGAAGAGCAGATCCTTCCGCTGCTCCCCGGCAGCCCCACCTGCGCGGTCATCGTGACCAGCCGCCGACGGCTGGCCTGGCTTCCCGGGGCGCTGCGCGTCGATGTCGCACCCTTCGACGCCGCCCGGTCGATGGAACTGTTACACAAGATCGTCGGTGATGACCGGGCCCGCGCCGAGGAGCCGGCGGCGCTGGAGCTGATCCGCTTCTGCAACGGCCTGCCCCTGGCGCTGCGGATCGCCGGCGCACGGCTGGCGTCACGCCCGCACTGGCGGATCGCCGATCTGGTCCGCCGGCTGGGCAACGAGGCGCGCCGGCTGGACGAGTTCTCGCACGGAGGACTGGAGCTGCGGGCCAGCATCGCCCTCACCTACCGGAGCCTGGCGGCGCGGGCGCAGCGGCTGTTCCGCCTCGTCGCCCTGGTCCAGGTACGCGACTTTCCGGCCTGGATGGCGGCGGCGTTGCTGGACACCGACCTGCTGGACGCGGTCGACCTGCTGGAGAGCCTGGTCGACGCCCGCATGCTCGACACCGTCGAGTACGCCGGCAACCGGGTCCGCTACAGCTGCCACGACCTGATCCGGGTCTACGCCCAGGAGATGCTCAGCGCCACCGATAGTCCGGCGCAGCGGGACGCCGCCGTCGCCCGCGTTCTCGGTGCCTGGCTCACCCTCTCCGACGAGGCGCACCGCAAGGAGTACGGCGGCGACTTCACCCTGCTGCACGGAGGCGCCCCTCGGTGGCGTCCGTCGTGCCAGGGTCCGTCGTCCAGGTCCGCACTGGACTGGTGGGGCGCCGAGCGGGACTGGTGGGACAACGAGCGGTTCGCGATCGTCGCGGCCATCCGACAGGCCGCCGCGTACGGGATGCACGACCACTGCTGGGATCTGGCCCTCACCTCGGTGACCCTGTTCGAGAGCAAGGGCTACTACGAGTTGTGGCGGGAGAGCGCGGAAATCGGGCTGGCGGCGACCACCCAGGCCGGCAACCGCAACGGGCAGGCAGCCATGCTCTACTCGTTGGGCACGCTGCACATGTTCCAGAAGCGGCTCGCCACCGCCGGGGAGTACTTCGCCGCGGCGCTGTCGATCTTCCGAAGTGAGCAGAACACCCACGGCTGCGGGCTGGTGCTGCGCAACGTGGCGTTGATCGAAGGGCTGCGCGGGGACACCTCGGCGATGCTGAGCAACTACGAGCGATCTCTCACCGCGCTGCGCGCCGTCGGTGACGAGATGGGCGAGGCGCAGATCCTGCGCAGCGTCGCCAAGTTCTGGATCGACGAGGGGGAGACCGAGCGTGGCCGGTCACTGCTGGAGGAGGCGCTGACCATCTGCCTCAAGGTGCGGTGTCTGCGCGGCGAGGCCCAGGTGGTGCACCAGTTCGCCCATCTTCATCTGAGCACCGGGCAGATCAAGCTGAGCCGGCAGGCGCTGCACCGGGTCCTGCTGATCGTACGCAACATCGGTGACCGGATCGGCGAGGTGTACGCGCTCTACGGCCTCGGTATCGTCGACACCCGCGACGGACGGCCGGAGCGGGCCGAGCAGACCCTGCTGCACGCTCTGGACCTGGCCCGGCGGGTCGGGGAACGGCTCGTCGAAGGGGAGGCGCTGTACGCGTTGGGCGAGCTGTGCCTGGCCGCCGGGAGGACCGTCGCCGCGGCGAAGTACCTGGCCGGCGCGAGCCGGCTGTTCGAGGACCTCGGCTCGGTGCTCTGGCAGGCGCGGACATTGAGCGTGCTCAGTGACCTGCACGCGATGAACGACAACCTCTCCGAGGCGGCGGACAGTCTGGAACGGGCCGCGCGACTGCTGGCCGAGCTGGACTCCAAACAGGCCGCGCGCTGGTTGGACCAGATCCGGTCCAGCCGGTCGGCCTTGGAACTCGCCGCACCGCAGCGGGCCGGCCGCCGGTGACGGTGCGGTTGTCCCGGCGCCGGGACAACCGCACCGGTCGGTCACGGCAGGCGCAGCTTCACGATCTCGCCGATGCCGGGAGACACGCCCTGGCTCGTGGCGTAGACGTCGTCACCGGAGACCGCGATGCCGGTCGGCGCGATCAGCCCTTCCGGCGAGAAGTGGGTCTTGCTTCCGTCGTGCTCGACGCGGACGATCTCGCCGTGACTCGGCGGGAAGATCGCGCCGTCCTTGGCCATCGAGAGCGTCAGCAGCCGCCCCTGACGGTCGAAGGCGAGGTCGGTGAGCAGGGTGAACCCGTCAGCGAAGACGGTCGGCTCCTGGCCGGGCACCACCCGGTAGACCCGGGCGGTTCCCGCGACGACGCTCAGCTCGGCCACGTACAGCGCCCCATCCGGGCCGACCTCGACAGCGGTGGGCGCGCTCTGTAGCTGCCAGCCGCCGCCGACGTCCTTGGTCGGGAACACCGCCAGCGTCTTGATCCGGCCGCCCCGGGTGGCCCAGAGCAGATCGTTGCCGCCGGCGTCGGTTACCGCGAAACCGCCCCGGAACGGAACCATCCCGTACGGGTTGGACTCGATCTCGGCGCCCGCGGGTGCCCCGGCACCGCCGTCGGGGTTGTGCCGCGCCTCGTGGACGCCGAAGTCGGCGCCGAGCCGCACGTGCCCGGCGCCCGGGCAGATGAAGTGCAGCAGCCGGCCCATCTCGGGACCGTTGGCGCCGAACGGGTTCTCTCCGGTGACCGGGTCGATCCCCGAGGTGGACATGAGTACCGTCAGCCGGCCGTTGCGCAGCGACAGGTCGGCCGGCCCGGTGGCGTACGAGCCGTCGGTGGGTGCGCCGAGCGACGGCAGGCCCTCGATGACCCGGGTCACGACTCCGTTCCGGACGGTGGTGATGGCTCCACTGTGCCCCAGGCACTGCTCACCCTCAGGGGTGATGATGCACTGCAGGTCACCGCCGACGCCGGCCTCCGCGACCCAGATCGTGCCCCGGTCGACGACCAGGTGCCGAGGGTTGTTCAACCCGCTGGCGACGACCTGCAGGGTGGGCTGGGAACTGCCGGCCTGGGCGGCGGTCGCCGCGCCTGGTGACAGCACGACGGCGAGGCCCGCTGTCACCGCCAAGGTACGTCTGGCCAGTTCTCTCATCAGGATCCTCTCTGGAAACGATCACCTCGGGCACGCCGAGGGCCAGGTGTGACAAATGGAGCCGATGGTCGGATCCCCATCGAAGTGGTCCAGCAGCGGGTCTGGCCGGCTCGCCACCTGTCCTCGTCACCAGTGCATGTCGCTGGGATCGCTGGTCGCTTCGGCCGGGACGGAACCGGCCTGCGTCTGCGGCCCGGCGGCCGCTGTCGTCACGGCCCCCACGAGCATGGCGGCGGCCGCGAGCAACCCGAGCAGCTGCGGTGTGTACGGGGTCCTCGGCGAACGTGCGCGGGTTGACGTCGGGCTCAACTCCCGGTGGAATCGCATGTCCTGTCGCCTCCGTGTTGTTTCTCGACGCATCCGTTGGTGGACCGACCGCAGCATGTCGCGTCCCGCTCTCGATGGACTCTCGGTCCACTGAGAGCACATCGAGAGCGTTCGGAAAGCCGCCGTGGCTAGCCTGCCGCCCAGGCCGCCGCGTCACGTTGAGCGGCCTCCTGGTCACCGGCTGGAGGGAGCCACTGTCGAATGAGCGGCCGCGTCCTTCAGCTCAACACCGACGAGCTGGTCAGCGCGCTGTACGCGGTTGACGCGGTCGACCTGCTCGCCGAGGAGCTACGCGACGGGGTGACCGGGAAGGTGGGGGACGACATGCCGGACGGACGCATCATCCAGCTGCCGGGGCCGGATGATCTCGTCCTGCTGGAGGACCAACGGGTCGGCCGGCGCTGCGTGCTGCCGGCCCGGGCGCTTGCCGCCTCCCGGATGGCGGCGCTCGCCACCATCGCCGTCCGGGCGTTGGTGACCCCGGGCGCGGTGACCGCCGCCATGCTCGGTCCGGGATCCGCGACCAGCCTGCTGCTCCCACTGATCCTCGGCCGGGCCGGTGGGCTCAGCCACGTGGCGATCTTTCACGGTGCCGGAGCGTCCTCGCAGGAGCGCGTCCAACCGCAGCTGCTGGCTGAGCTCGACCGAGCCGGCGTCGGCTGGACGGTGACCGAGGCGGCGGCCGACGCGGTCTTCGGCGCCACCCTGGTGGTCGGTCTGGTGCCACGACCGGACCGACTGGACATCGGTGTCCCGGCGAGTGGTGCGTTGCTGATCAACACCGCCAGGGTGGGCTTCGCCGGCGGGGTGGTCGACCAGGCACGGCAAATCTATGTAGACGACGCGTCGTTGAGCCGGCCGGGAGGTTCCGGCCGCGCCGCCTGCGGGCACACCGTCGACGGCGACACCACCTACGAGCCGTCGCCCTGGTGTGTCGAGTCGTCGCCTGAGGACACGTGGCCGACGCCGCACGGCGGGCAACCGTCGCCGGCAGCCGCTGGAGCTCGCCGGTCCGGCGGCCTGCGGCCGCGCCGACGTCGAACGGGTCGACCGGGCAGGTCGAGCCGTGACGTCCGGCCGATCGAAGCCGAGTTGGGACAGCTGCTGACCGGTGAGCACGCCGGTCGCACCGGCGCCGACGACATCCTGCTGGTCGACCTGCTCGGGGCGTGGGCGCTCGACGTACGGCTCGCCTGCACGTTGCATCGCGCGGCGCTGTCCCGTGGATTCGGGGTGCAGCGTGACGAGTGGCCGTGACCGGTGCGACGACCATATCGACCGCGCGGATGGGGGAATCCGCGCGACCAAGAAGGATCGGGGAAAGCCATGCTGGTAGAACGAAACGGAGAACTGTCGTCACTGACCGATCTGCTGGCCGAGAGCGCTGCGGGACGCGGCAGGGTCGCCCTGGTCCGGGGCGGTCCGGCCACCGGTAAGACCGAACTGCTGCACGCGTTCGCCGAGCGCGCCGCGGCAACCGGGGCGCTGGTGCTGAGCGCGACAGGCGCCAGGGCCGAGCGTGAACTGCCGTTGGGGGTCGTCTGGCAGCTGATCCGCAGCGCGCCGCTGGCACCCGAGATTGCCGGTCGGATGACGGAACTGACGCTTCCGGCGGCGCTGCCCGGACCTGGCGGTACGCCGCACGGCGGCGGACTGGACGCGCGGGCGGTGCACGGCTTGTGCGCACTGCTGCTGGAGCTCGCGGCCGACCGGCCGGTGGTGATCGCCATCGACGACATTCAGTTCGCCGACCGACCGTCCCTGCAGGTACTGGTCAGCCTCCGGCGGCGGATCCGGCCGGCCCGCGTACTGCTGGCGATGACCGAATGGGAGTGGCCCAGCCTGCCGCGTACCCAACTGCACGCCGAGGTGGCCCGGCAGCCGCACACCCGGATCACGGTTGCCCCGCTGACCTGCGCCGGCACCGCCGACCTGGTGGCTCGCCGGCTGGGCGGTTCCGGGACACCCGCCGGGCTCGCCGCCCGGATGCACGCCATCACCGGCGGGAACCCGCTCCTGACCCATGCGCTGATCGAGGACCAGCTCCGGGCCGCGAATGCCGCCAGAGCCGCAGACCCGGCCGGCGTCGCAGACGCCTCAGGCGCGGCGAACCTGGCGGGTGCGGCGTGCGTCGCGCCGGTCGCCGGGCCGGTGTTCCACCAGGATGTCTGGGACTGCGTGACCCGCTGGGACGAGGAGATCCTGGTGGTGGCGCGGGGCATCGCGTTGTTCGGTGAGTGCGCCACCCAGGAGCTCACCGCACAGCTGCTCCGACTGGCCGACCGGCCTCTCGGACCCGCCTTCGACGTGCTGCGGGCCGCCGGGCTGGTGGTCAGCGACTGCATCCGCCATCCGGTGATCCGCGACATCCTGCTGGCGGGCATCGCCCCGGAGAAGCTCGCCGGGTGGCACCTGCGGGCGGCCGAACTGCTGTACGGGCGGTCGGCGGAGACGGTCGAGGTCGCCCGGCACCTGGTGGCCGCCAACGCGGTCCCGGGGCCATGGGCGGTACGCCTGCTGCGACACGCAGCGGAACAGGTGATCGCCGAGGACGACCGGTTCGCGGTCGGCTGCCTCGACCTGGCGTTGCGCAACTGCGACGACGACGAGCGGCTGGCGTTGCGGGCCGTCCTGGCCCGGCTGGCCTGGCGGGCGAATCCGTCCGCACTCGCCCCCCACCTGCCCCAGCTACGTACCGCGCTGAGCGCAGGGACCCTGCCCTGGCGGGACGCCGCACCGGTGATCCGCCACCTGCTCTGGCAGGGAGAGCTGACGGCAGCCCTCGACGCCGTCGACGCCGTCGGCGGACGCCACGGTCCGGCGGACGCCACCAGTCTCACCGAGCTGCGCCTGACCTTGGAATGGGTGTACGGGCCGATCTGGCAACGGCTGGCCGAGCCGGTCCAGGGCTGGCTCGTGACCCCGGCCCCGACACCCGGCGGGCCGCTGGCCGGGGCGGCGCAGCTCACGCTGGCCCGATCCGCGACACCACCGGTGGGCAGCGCCGAGCACGCGTTGCAGAGCTGCGCGGGTGAGGCGCCACCGGAAGTCGCCGCCCTGGCGTTGCTGGTGCTGGAGTACGCCGGACGCCCCGAGCACGCCCGCCACTGGGCGCAGACCCTGCTCGACAGCACCGAGCGGCGCCGCACCGGGGCCGGGCGCGCGTTGCTGAGCTGGGTCCGGGCCGACCTCGCCTGGCGGCGTGGTGATCTGGCCGGTGCGGACGTGGCGGCGGCGGAGGCGCTGGCGATCCTGCCGGCGCGTGACTGGGGGGTGCTCGTCGGGCTGCCGCTGGCGACGATGGTCCTGGCCCGCACCGCCATGGGACGCCTCGACGAGGCGGCCGCGTTGCTGGACGCCGCCGTCCCCGAGGCGATGTTCGATACCGTCGCTGGTGCCCACTACCTGTACGCCAGCGGCAGTCACAGTCTGGCCGCCGGTCGGCCACTGGCCGCGGTGGACGAACTGGAACGCTGTGGTGAGCTGCTCAAGCGGCTGGCTGTCGACGTACCGGCGATGATCCCGTGGCGTTGCCCGCTCGCCCAGGCGTATCTGCGGGTCGGCCTGCGGGGCAAGGGCCGGCACCTGGTCTCCGACCGGATGGAGCGGGCGGGGGACCGGGCGCGTGGCGCGGCACTGCGGGTCCTCGCCGCCGTGGGCGCGGCGCGGGACCGGACCGAACTGTTGCATCAGGCCATCGAGCTGCTGGAACGCTGCGGCGACCGGCTCGAGTTGGCGTACGCGCTGGCCGACCTGAGCCAGGCGCACCGGGAAGCCGGCGACCTCGGGCAGGCCCGGTTGGTGCTGCGCCGCGCCGAACAGGAACTCAAGGTCTGTCAGGCGGCGGGTGGACCGGTCGAGGTAGGGGCGGCGGTCGAGCCGCCGGCGGCGGACAACGTCGGCCCGACCGGCGTCGCCGCGTTGAGCGAGGCGGAACGCAACGTGGCCGCGCTGGCCGCCCTGGGGCACACCAACCGGGAGATCGGTCGCACGTTGTACATCACCGTCAGCACCGTCGAGCAGCATCTCACCCGGGTCTACCGGAAGCTGAAGGTGACCCGCCGCGCCGATCTGCCGTCGGAGCTGTCGCAGTACGAGGTCTCCGGGCAGTCACCGATGTCTCCGGCCCGTACTCTCGTGGCCCGCTGATCCGGCTGCGCCCCGTCAAGGGGCGCGGTCCGTCCGGGGTGGTGCCCCCGTCCGGGGGTGGTGCCCCGCCCGACACGTCGACGCGCCGGGCGGGGCACTTCGGCGGGTACAACGTACCGCCGCCCGGATCGCACGTCTCCCCGGGCTGTCAGCCGTTCCTCGATCGGTGCTCGGCCGCCACGGTCATCAGGTACTGGCCGTACCCGGTCTTCGCCAGACCGGCCCCGGCCGCGTGACACGCCTCGGCGCTGATGAACCCCATCCGCAGTGCGATCTCCTCGACACAGGCGATCCGCAGCCCCTGGCGCTGCTCCAGCGCCTGCACGTACTGCCCGGCCTGCAGCAGCGAGTCGTGGGTGCCGGTGTCCAGCCAGGCGAAGCCGCGGCCGAGCTCGACCAGCCGGGCCCTGCCCCGGTCGAGATACACCTGGTTGACGTCGGTGATCTCCAGCTCGCCGCGCGCCGACGGGCGGACGTTCTTGGCGATGTCGATGACGTCGTTGTCGTACAGGTACAGACCGGTGATCGCGGTGTTGCTCCGCGGCCGCTCCGGCTTCTCCTCCAACGAGATCAGGTTGCCCGCTTGGTCGGTCTCGCCCACGCCGTAACGCCACGGGTCGGTCACCGGGTAGCCGAACAGGACGCAACCGCCGAGCTGACGGGCGCTGCTCTGCAACACCTCGGGCAGGCCGGGCCCGTAGAAGATGTTGTCACCCAGGATCAGCGCGACCGAGTCATCCCCGATGTGGTCCGCCCCGATGATGAAAGCCTCGGCCAGCCCGCGTGGGCTGGGCTGCTCCGCGTAGCTGATGCTGATGCCCAGCGCCGACCCGTCACCGAGCAGCCGCTGGAACTGCGGCAGGTCACGCGGGGTGCTGATCAGCAGGATCTCGGTGATGTCGGCGAGCATGAGGACCGACAGCGGATAGTAGATCATTGGTTTGTCGTAGACCGGCAGTAGCTGCTTGGACATCGGCAATGTCACCGGATGCAGACGGGTCCCCGACCCGCCAGCGAGGATGATGCCCTTCACCTGTCACTCCCTACCGAACGAGCAGGCGGTTCAACCGCCCGCCAACTTCTCCAGGTTCGTCACCAGGTCGACCGGGGTCGGCCTGAGCCGGATCTCGTCCCGCACCTCACCGGCACGGGCCCGGTAGCCGGGGTCGGACACCAGCGCCAGCACCGCGTCGCGCACCCGCTGCCGGTCGGCGAGGTCGCCCTGCAGGTGGATGCCGACACCGGCGGTGTGCAGCCGCTCCGCGGTGACCGTGGTCTCGGTGGTGAAGGTGATCGGCAGCTGCGGTGTGCCGGACACGAGCGCGGTCATCGTGTTACCGCTGCCGCCGTGGTGGACGATCGCGGCGCAACCGGGCAGCAGCAGCCGCAGCGGCATTCGTTCCAGCACCCGGACCCCCGCCGGCACCGCGCCGAGCGCCGCCACGTCCGCCGCCGTGGCGGTGACGACCACCTCGAGGTCGAGACCGTCGAGGCTGGAGATCAGCTCGGGCAGCAGGTAGGAGTTCGGTCCCGACATCGTGGACAGCGCCGTCGACCAGGCGATGCAGACCCGGGGCCGGGCCGGAGTGTCGTGCAGCCAGGCCGGCTCCGGCGCGCAACCGTTGTACGGCACGTACCGCAGTGGCACCCGCTCGCCACCGACCGGCGGGGCGACCGCCGCCGGACACGGGTCGACCACATGGGTGATCAGGTCGAGGCTGAACTCGCCGACACCGTGCCGGGCGAACGAACCGCTGATGTCGGTCGGCACGATCCGCCGGTGCTCCGGCTCGTGGGTGCCCACCGGACCCCACAGGCACAGCAGCGCCGGAACGCCGACCACCCGGGCGGCCAGCAGGCCCTCGAGGCTCGTGGGGTCGTGCAGCACCACGTCCGGTCGCCAGCGGCGGGCGTACTCGACCGCCGCGTCGAAGCCGCGCGCCGCGCGGGCGGCCAGCTCCGGTTCCACGGTACGGCGGTACCCGGCGAGGTCGAACTCGTCCAGGCCGCGCAGCGGCTCGCCGGTCAGCGGATGCAGCGGCAGCCACGGGTAGCGCCACCGGCCCTCGGCGGCTTCCCGGTAGTACTCCAACCGGTTGCTGGTGACGATGTCGACGCCGTCGAGCACCGGCACCGGGATCAGCCCGGTGTTCGACACCGCGGTGGTCTCCGACGCGGGGCACAGCACCCGGACCTCGTGTCCCATGGCCTGCGCGGCCCAACCGACGGCGATCATCGTCGAGTAGTGGGTCGACCACGACGAGACGGTGAACAGCACTCGCATCCTCAGTGACCTCCGGACTTCGCGGGGATCGCCTCGGCGGAGACGAACACCGGGGTGCAGCCGACCGGCAGGTGCACCCGACCGTCGCGGGATGTCACCGGCACCGCACGGCCCAGCGCGTCGACCGCGTACGCCCGCTCCGCCGTCCAGGACCAGTCGAACTGCACGTCGGGCTCGTCCTCGCCGTGGAACGGGTCCCGGTCGATCCAGGTGACCAGCAGCGGTCCACGTCCCGGCCGCCGCACGTCGAACAGGTACTGCTGCGGCCGATCCGCGACCGGGACCCGTTCGACCTGCTCGGCCCCGTCGAGCTGGCCGGCCACCAGGGCGAGTGCCTCGGCGTTGGGATGACGGACCGCGAGCTCGTCGCCGGCGTAGTCCATCAGCGCGAACGTCCGGAACATCACGTCCATCAGCGAGTACGGGTTGGCGAAGCCGGCGGCCTCCGGTGCGAGGTTCCAGCAGGCGGTACGCCGGATACCGACGGAGAACGCCAGCAGGTTGCGCATGACGATCTCCCGGCACGCGATCCGGTAGCGTTTGTCTTCGAGGTCGGGTGGGCAGTCGAGCAGGAACATCTGCAGCGTCGGCGGCAACGTCTCGCGTCGGGCGTACAGCTTGGCGATGGCGTCGTGCTCGGCCTGGCGGCCGTGCCCGCCGGCCGCCTCGGCCGGCTCCTTGAGGATCGCCATCGCCTCCGGGAACAGCGCCGGCCAGGGCCCGTTGTACTCGCCGGCCACGACCGGCTTCTCGTAGCCGAACTTGCGCATCTGGTCGCGGACCGATTCCACGTGCTCGGGGATCATCGTCGTCGGTCCGTACAGATGCAGGTCGAACAGGTCGAAGTGGTCCCGGCCCTGGTCGAGCAGCAGATCGAAGAACCGGCGCTCGTGACTGTCCGGTGCCGACAACGGAAGCATGAACGGTGCGCCGCCGAGGACGACGGACGCCTGCGGGTCCACCTTCTTGACCGCCTTGTGCAGCACCTTGAGCTGGGCGAGGTACTCCGGCGCGCTGCCGGCCCACAACAACGCGTTGTCGGTCGGCTCGTTGTCGCACTGCCAGTAGTGCACCCGGCCGGCGCAGTGCCGGACCAGCCGCTCGACGAACTTGCCGTACCGCCGCAGGCTCTTGGCCGGTGACGGCGGCAGCAGCCGGGTCGGTACCCGGGTGGCCCAGGGCGAGCTGGAGCAGACCGTCACCCAGATCTCCTCGGTGCCGTCGAGCTGATCGAACAGGGCGTCGACGACGTCGAAGTCGAACCGGCCGGACACCGGCTCGATCTGCGACCAGTAGACGTACACCCGGATCAGGCCGGCGTTCATGGCGCGGACCTGGGGCACGAAGCGCTCCGGGCGGCCGTACATGCCGTAGCTGATGCCACGGACGACCCCCAGGCGGACTCCGGAGTTGGGCGGCGAAGTGGTCACGATCGCAGGCTCCATGAATCGGCGGCGAGTTGTTCGAGTTGGGTGGTGACGTCGTTGGGGGTGGGGGTGGTGAGTATGTCGTGTTGGACGTTGGTGGCGTGGTGTTGGTAGGTGGGGTCGGTGAGGAGTTGGTGCAGGGCGGTCTTGACGGTGTCGGGGGTGAGGGTGTGTGGGTCGAGGTGGATGCCGGCGTGGCGGTTGTGCAGGTGGGTGCCGAGGTCTTTCTCGTCCCACCAGGGGGCGGGGACGGTGAGGCTGGGGATGCCGTGGACGAGGACGTTGCCGAGGGTGCCGAAGCCGCCGTGGTGGATGATGGCGGTGCAGGTGGGGGCGAGTTCGTTGAGGGGGACGAAGTCGACGGCGCGGACGTTGTCGGGCAGGGTGGTGACGGCGGCGAGTTGGTCGGCATTGAGGGTGGCGACGAGTTCGATGTCGAGTTCGGCCAGTGCGGTGAGCAGGTCGGCCACGGAGACCAGGTCACCGCCGAGCAGCTCCCGGCCGGACACACCCAGGGACAGGCAGACCCGTGGCCGTCGTGGCGGATCGTAGATCCACCGCGGGATCGCACTCGGTCCGTTGAACGGCACGTACCGCACGGCCAGCCGGTTCACCGACAGCGCCAGCTGCATCCACGCCGGGGTGGGGTCGACCGTGACCTGCCCGGTCATCAGCTCCCTGGCCAGTTCCGGGGTGACCACGGCGTCGACGCCGGCGCGGGCCAGCCGGCCGGTGAGCCAGTCGGCCACCGGGTCGTCGCGCCGGTCGGCGGGCTGCTCGTCGAGCAGCGTCCGGTAGTTGTCGTACATCCGGGATATGTAGTCGATGCCGAACAGCATGCGGGCGTGCGCGGCGCCGCAGGCGCGGGCGGCGACCGCCCCGGCGAAGGTCAACGCGTCCCAGATCACCAGGTCGGGCTGCCAGCCACGGGCGAACTCCACCAGGTCGTCCAGCATCACCTGGTCGGTCAGGTACTCGTAGTCCGCCGAGCAACCCATCGTGAAGGCACCGAGCACGTAGTTCCAGGTGAGGCGCTCCGACCGGGTCTCGGTCATGCCGGAGGTCAGGCTCTCCCAGGTGGCGCCGGTTCCGGCGCTGTCGTCCCCCTTCTCCTGCAACGATCCCATCATGTTGAGCTCGTTGCCGACCGGCACCCCGGTCAGGCCGGTCCGTCCGATGGTCTCCATCAGGTCGGGGTGGCTGGCGACGCAGACCTCGTGGCCGGCGGCGCGCATCGCCCACAGCACCGGCACCAGGTTGTACAGGTGGGGCTTTGTCGCGAACACGGTGGCGAGCACGCGCATGGCGGAATCTCCCGGACGGACTAGGCCCGCGGACCGGCCGCGAGTTGTTCGAGTTGGGTGGTGACGTCGTTGGGGGTGGGGGTGGTGAGTACGTCGTGTTGGACGTTGGTGGCGTGGTGTTGGTAGGTGGGGTCGGTGAGGAGTTGGTGCAGGGCGGTCTTGACGGTGTCGGGGGTGAGGGTGTGTGGGTCGAGGTGGATGCCGGCGTGGCGGTTGTGCAGGTGGGTGCCGAGGTCTTTCTCGTCCCACCAGGGGGCGGGGACGGTGAGGCTGGGGATGCCGTGGACGAGGACGTTGCCGAGGGTGCCGAAGCCGCCGTGGTGGATGATGGCGGTGCAGGTGGGGGCGAGTTCGTTGAGGGGGACGAAGTCGACGGCGCGGACGTTGTCGGGCAGGGTGGTGACGGCGGCGAGTTGGTCGGCATTGAGGGTGGCGACGAGTTCGATGTCGAGTTCGGCCAGTGCGGTGAGCAGGTCGGCCACGGAGACCAGGTCACCGCCGAACAGGTCCCGTCCCGACATGCCCAGGGACAGGCAGACCCGTGGCCGGCGTGGCGGATCGTAGATCCACTGCGGAACGCTGGCCGCACCGTTGAACGGTACGAACCGTACCGGCAGGACCGGCAGGCCGAGCGGTAGCTGCATCCACGCCGGGGTGGGGTCGATCGTGACCTGCCCGGTCATCAGCTCCAGCGCGTCCGACGGGTCGAATTCGCAGCCGTAGCGGCCGAGTCGGCCGGTGAGCCAGTCGGCCACCGGGTCGTCGCGCCGGTCGGCGGGCTGCTCGTCGCGCAGCGCCACGAAGTGTCCGTACATCTGGGTGATGTAGTCGATGCCGAACAGCATGCGGGCGTGCGCGGCGCCGCAGGCGCGGGCGGCGACCGCCCCGGAGAAGGTCAACGCGTCCCACACCACCAGGTCGGGCTGCCAGCCACGGGCGAACTCCACCAGGTCGTCCAGCACCGTCTGACCGGCGAAGAACTCGTACTCGACCGCGCACGCGACAGTGAGCGCGCCGAGGGCGTGCTCCCAGGTCGGCTCCTCGCCCGCGGCGACGAGCATGCCACCGCCGTGTGCCCGGAACGTCTGCCCGCGGGGGCCGTGCTCCGACCGGCCCATGCCGAGCGGGTCACCGACCGCCACCGCGGTCAGCCCGGCGTTGGTGATCGCCTCGACCAGGTCCGGTTGGCTGGCCACCCGCACCTCGTGCCCGGCGGCCTGCAGTGCCCACGCCATGGGAACCACGTTGTACAGGTGGGTCTTGACGGCGATGACGGTGACCAGGACACGCATTGCGGTTCACCTGCTTCCGACTGGCTGGGGATCGGCGGCGCGGTGCCGCGCCGCCAGCCGCTCCAGCTGCGGGACCAGCTCGTGCGGGCTCGGCGTGTCCAGAAGCTCGGCGCGGACCTGGGCGGCGTGGTCGGCGATCTGCGGATCGGTGAGCAGGCGGGCGAGCCGGTCGCGCAGCGCGGCCCGGGACAGTTCGTCGTGGTCCAGCAGGAATCCGGCGCCGCGCCCCTGCAGGTGCTGGGCCAGCCGGGCGGCGTCCCACCAGGGCGCCGGGATCACGATCCCGGGTACGCCGTGCGCCAGCACGTTGCCGGTGGTGCCGAACCCGCCGTGGTGGATCACCGCCGAGCAGCTGGGCAGCAACTCGTTGAGCGGGACGAAGTCCACCACCCGGACGTTGTCCGGTAGCCGGTCCACCGAGGCGAGTTGTTCGGCGTTGAGCGTCGCCACCACCTCGACGTCGAAGTCAGCGAGCGCGTCCAGCAGGTCGGACACGGTGGTGAGGTCGCCGCGGGACAGCTGGTCGCCACCGAACAGTTCCCTGCCGGACACCCCGAGTGACAGGCAGACGCGGGGGCGTGCCGGGGGAGCGAGCACCCACCCGGGCACGCTGGTCGGACCGTTGAACGGCACGTAGCGCATGGGCAGGTACGGCAGGTCGAGGGGGAGCCGCATCCAGGCCGGGGTGGGGTCGATCGTCCACTGGCCGGTCATCAGCTCCAGGTCCTGGTGCTGCTCGTAGGAGCAGCCGTAGCGGGCCAGGCGTCCGGCCAGCCAGTCGGAGACCGGGTCGTCCCGGCACTCCGGTGGCTGCCGGTCGAGCATCGCGCGGTAGTCGGCGTACATCCGGAACACGTAGTCCTGCCCGAAGAGGATGCGGGCGTGGGCGGCCCCGCTGACGCGGGCGGCGATCGCCCCGGCGAAGGTCAGCGCGTCCCAGACAACCAGGTCGGGCTGCCAGCCACGGGCGAACTCGACCAGGTCGTCCGTCACGGCCTGGCCGGCCAGGTACTCGTACTCCATGGAGCAGCCGACGGTGAACACGCCGAGGACGTAGTTCCAGGTGAGCTTGACCGGGTCGAGCTCGCTGAGCCCGGTCAGGCGCTGCCACGGTGCGCCGCCGGAGCCGTCGTCCGTACCGCCCTGGAAGGCTGTGACCATGTCGAGTTCGCTGCCGACCGGGACCGCGGTGAGGCCGGTCGCGGCGATGATCTCCGCGAGGTCCGGTTGACTCGCGATCCGAACCTCGTGCCCGGCCGCTTGCAGCGACCAGGCCAACGGGACCAGATTGTAAAAGTGTGGTTTGGCGGCGAACACCGTGAACAGTACGCGCATGAACTGCTCCGCAGCATGTCGAGGGTTGTTCGTGCGTGACGCGTCGGTTCAGGTGCCTGTTCGACGTCGGCCTGAATAACCCTCATTGTTGGGTGCGCTCACCCCGTATCGGGTATTACGGACCGAGCCTAACCGTGAAATGCGATTCTGGTTAACCCCTATCTGCCCCTAGCTGCGTGCGTCGGGTCACGTAGACGTGGATGCCTTCCAGGAGTTGTCGGAGACCGAACTCGAGGTTGGGAATGACGTCGCTGTCCGGGCCGGTGGGTGCGGCCGGGGTGGCGAACGTCCCGGCGGCGAGCAGGCGGGCGAGGGTCGGGAACCGCTCGGCGTCGACGACCGTCGCCAGGGCTTGTTCGTAGCCGAGCCCACCGCCGGTGGGCTCGGCGCCGGCCGGGGCCATGTCGAGGGAGATCCGGGCCATACCCTGGGTGGCGCCGCTGAGGAACAGACTGACCGAGACCATCTCGTCGTAGCCGAGTCCGCTGTCGGCGATCGCGCCGAGCAGGCTCTCGAACCAGGCCAGCTGGTTGGGCCCGATCGGGTAGCTGACCCGGACCTGCAGCATCCACGGATGATGCTGGTACCGGCCCCAGATGGCCTTGACCCAGGTCTCGACCTTCGCCTGCCAACCGCCCGCCACCGCGTCGAGGTCCGGCGGATCACCGGAGGCGACGTCGGTCATCGCGTCGACCAGGTGGGACTTGCTGGGTACGTAGCGGTACAGCGACATCGCGGTGAAGTCCAGCCGCTTGGCGACCTGCTGCATCGAGACCGCGTCGAGCCCTTCCTCGTCGGCGATCTCGATCGCGGTCAGCACGATCTTGTCGACACTCAGCGCCGGCTTGGGGCCGGGGCCGGACCGGGGGGCCCGCGTGTCGCGCCAGAGAAACTCGAAGGAGGGGGCGGCCGCGCCGCCTCTGTTCTGCCCAGATGCCATGCCCACCGCCCGCTCGTTGACGTCCTGTCGGAACCATGTATACCATAAACGCATCAGTTTGACCCCCATACTGTTAGTGTAGGCGCTGTCAGCGTCGATCGACCCGCCGGTGGTGCGCGTCCGTCGCGTCCTGCCGGGCGTTCAACCATTCCTGCCAGCCGTGCCTGACCAAGCAGCAACAGAAGGAGTTCGATGAGCGAGTCAGGAATCCGGATACGTGATCTCCGGAAGAAGTACCAGAAGGTCGAGGTGCTCAAGGGGGTCGACCTCGACGTGCGGCGGGGCACCATGCTCGCGCTGCTCGGCCCGAACGGGGCAGGCAAGACCACCGTCGTCAAGGTGCTGAGCACGCTCAGCCGGCCCACCAGCGGTGAGGTCCTCGTCAACGGCTACGACGTGGTCAAGCAGCGCAACGGCGTACGCAGCTCCATCGGCCTGGTCAGCCAGTTCGTGTCACTGGACTGGATGCACACCGGGCGGGAAAACCTGATCATGATGGGCCGCCTGCACCGGCTGAGCACGGCCAACGCGACGCTCCGCGCCCAGCAGTTGCTGGAGCAGTTCGACCTGGTCGACGCCGCGGACAACCGGGTGAAGACCTACTCCGGCGGGATGAAGCGGCGGCTCGACCTGGCGGCGAGTCTGATCGTCCCGCCGTCGGTGCTGTTCCTCGACGAGCCCACCACCGGCCTCGACCCGCGCAGCCGGGCGACGATGTGGGAGGCGATCAAGCAACTGCTCGCCGGCGGCATCACCATTCTCCTCACCACGCAGTACCTCGAGGAGGCCGACCAGTTGGCGGACCGGATCGCGGTCATCGACGACGGGCGGATCATCGCCGAGGGCACCGCGGCCGAGCTCAAGCAGGGAGTCGGCAAGGAACGGGTGGAACTCGTCCTGGCGAGCATCGACGACTACGCCCGGGCCGTGGAACTGATCGACGGCGAGGGCATCCAGCGCGACGAGGTGACCCGGAGCATCAGCATCTTCATCGACGGTGCCGCGCACGTCAAGCGGTTACTCGACCTGCTGGAGCAGCACGGTTTGGAGATCGACTCGTTGTCGCTGACCAAGCCGACCCTCGACGACGTGTTCTTCGCGCTCACCCACCGCGAGGACGCCACCACCACCGACCACGCAGGAGCGATGCAGTGACGACCGTACCGGCCACCGAAGGCGTGGTCCTGCCGGAGAAGCGATCCAAGCTGTACTGGGCGGTCAGCGACACCCGCGTCCTGATCGGACGGCACGTGCACCACCTGACGCGCAGCCCGGACCAGATCTTCACCGCGATCATGTTGCCGGCGGTGATGCTGTTGATGTTCCGCTTCATGTTCGGCGGAGCCATCGACGTCGGCGCCACCACCTACATCAACTACCTGGTGCCGGGCATCCTCGTCATCGCCGTGACGATGATCTCCGTCTCCACGACGTTGGCCGTACAGTCCGACATGCAGGAAGGCGTGGTCGACCGGTTCCGGGCGATCGCGATGCTGGACTCAGCGGTCCTGACCGGGCACATCGTGGCCGCTGTCATCCGGGGCATGATCGCCCTGGTGGTCATGGTCGGTCTCGGCCTGCTGGTCGGCTTCCGGCCGTCCGCGTCGGTCATCGAGTGGCTGCTGGCGGCGGCCATGCTGCTGCTGTTCGCCTTCTCGTTGGCGTGGGTGTCGGCGGTGCTGGGACTGGTCGCCAAGAGCGTCGACGGTGCCAGCGGACTCGGCCTCATCCTGATGTTCAGCCCGTACGCCAGCACGGCGTTCGTACAGGCCGAGACGCTGCCGGACGGGCTGCGCGCCTTCGTCGAACACCAGCCGGTGACGTTGGTCGTGGACACCGTACGCCAGCTGCTGCTGGGCCGCCCGGTCGGGGACACCGGCTGGCAGGCGGTCCTCTGGTGGGTGGCCATCCTCTGCGTGGCGGCGCCCCTGGCCACCCGGATCTACCGTAAGCGTTTTGCCTGACGGCTTTACCCCCCACGGCGTCGCCCGCCGGCGTTTCCCCCGACGCCGGCGGGCGACGCCCCCCTTGTCCGCCGGGTGCGACAACCGGTGCGGCGCACGGTGCCGGGCCCGACCAGCCCGGTGGGGTGCACGGTGCCGGGCCCGACCAGGTCAGGTCGGGCCCGGCGTTCGACGCGGTGGGCGCTAGACGATGTGCACCTGTGGCACGTACAGAATCCACTGGCCGCCGGCCTCGCGGAAGGCCCTCTCCTTCGCCATGATCTCCTCGGCGTGGTTCCAGGCGAACAGCAGCGCGAAGTCCGGGTACGGGTCGGCGAAGGCCTCCACCGGACGGACCGGGATGTGCGAGCCGGGTGTCAACCTGCCCTGCTTGGCCGGGGTCGTGTCACAGACGAACGGGATCAGATCCGGCCCGATCCCGCAGTAGTTCGCCATCGTGGAGCTCTTGGCGGTGGCTCCGTACCCGACGATCCGCGCCCCGCCGGCGCGCAACTCGTGCAGCAGCGCGACCAGGTCGTCGCGGATACGTTGCACGCGGGCCGCGAACCGCTCCAGGGTGGCCAACTCGGCCAGGCCGCGGGCCTGCTCCGTGCGCAGCGCGTCGGCGACAGCCGGCGACGGCGCACGTCGGCCCGGTCGGGCGATTGTGTACCGGATCTGTCCGCCGTGCACCGGCAGCCGCTCGATGTCGACCAGCTCGAACCCGTACCGGGTGGCGAGCGCGCCGACCGCCCGGACAGTGAAGAAGAAGACGTGTTCGTCGTAGATCTGGTCGAAGCTGGTCCGATCGATGATCTCCCCGAGGTACGGGTCCTCGAAGACGAAGACCCCGTCCGGGGCGAGCAGCAGGCCCAACCCTTCGAAGACCGGTCGCAGGTCGGTGACCCCGCAGATGGTGTTGGCCGCGTACACCACGTCGGCGGTTCCGTCGGTGTCGCGGATCCGTGTCGCGGAGTCCACGTCGAAGAACGCCCGGTGTGCCCGTACGCCGGCCGCTCCCGACGGCTCGACCGCGAGATGCCGTACGCCGGCGTCCCCACAGGTCCGCAGCATCACCCCGTCGTTTGCGCCGATCTCCACGACGAACGGGTCCGCGCCGGTCAGCTCGGTCTCCAGGAACCGGCGGGCGGTCTGCTCGAAGTGCTTGCACATCACCGACGATGCCGCCGAATGGTACGGGTAGCCCTGGTGATGGGCGCGCTCCGGCGGTACCGCGTCGATGAGCTGCACCAGTGTGCACGATTCGCACATGCCGACCGCGAGGCGGAAGAAGTACTCCTGGTCGAGCTCGCCCGGTCGGGGAAAGGCCGACGACAGCGGCTGCCGCTCGAAATCGAAGAATTCCCGGATGGGATGGCTGCAGACCCGACAAGGTGACATACCGCACAGCTCTCCGTGATCGTGGTTGGGGGAACCCGGCTCATCCGCCGGACAGGCTGTGCAGACAAGCGATCAGACTGCGTGCCTCGACGTTGACGTAGTGGCTGTGTTGTAGCAGGTCGACGAGCTGGTGCAGTGGCATCCACCGGAAGTTGGGTTCGTCGAACTGCGGGTCGGCCGGCACCTCCACCACCAGGTAGCGGTTGCGGGCGTGGTAGAACCGGCCGCCCTCCTCGGAGAGCGTGACGTCGTAGCGCACCTGGTCCGGGTGGGCGTCGAGCACGACGTCGAGGAACCGTGGCCGGGCGGCCACCGGGAGGTCCCGGTAGTTGCCGGGGGCGCACTGCACCGTTGGCGCCAACTCGGCCACGTCCTTGTAGCCGGGCTGGACCATCGCCCTGACCAGGGCGTGCAGCACCCCGTCGATGCGGGCGACCAGGAACGCGGCGATCCCCTCCTCACACGGCCTGATCATCGGCTGGCTCCACTGGTCCACCTCCCGCCCCCTGGCGCGGACGTGCACTCCGATGACCTCGAAGAAGCGTCGGCTCTCGTGGCTGATCAGGCCATCCTGGCGGGACCAGCCCGGCAGCCCGCGCAGTGGTACGTCGGTGGTCCACACCTCGGCCCTGGTCCGGACATCGGTCAGCCAGTTGAGGATCTCGCTGGTGGTGTGCCGGCTGCCGTGTTCGACACTGCACGAGCGGACCAGCGACGCGCGGAAGTTGTCGGCCGTGTCCGGGAAGGCGGTCAGCAGGCCGCTGCCGGAGAACGGCAGACAGGCCAGCACCGTGCGGGCGTCCATGTTGATGACGTCGTCGACGGCGAGCAGTTCGTGGACCTGCCCCAGGGTCAGCC
Organism: Solwaraspora sp. WMMA2059; assembly: GCF_027497315.1. Taxonomy (GTDB): domain Bacteria; phylum Actinomycetota; class Actinomycetes; order Mycobacteriales; family Micromonosporaceae; genus Micromonospora_E. The sequence goes on from NZ_CP114908.1 coordinate 1,061,262, forward strand.
AGCAGAACCCGGGAAGCAGCTCGACGTCCTCGGTCACCTCGATGACCATGTTGCGGTTGCGCTTGTGGTAGAACCAGGAGCCCTGCTCGGACTGCCGTACGTCAGCCAGGATGTGGTGCCGTGCCGGTTCGCGGAAGTAGTCCAGGTAGGGCACGGACCGGCCCTGGTGGACGCCGGTGTAGTTGCTCCGGGTCGCCTGGACAGTGGGGGAGAGCTGCAGCCCGTTGCAGTTTCCCGGCTCCACCTTCGCCTGCATCAGGCAGTGCAGCACCCCCCCGAACTTCTTGACCAGGATGCCGAGAATGCCGACCTCCGGCTGGTGGATGATCGGCTGGCTCCACTGTGGCACGGGCCCGTCCGGGACCTGGATGTCCAGCCCGCGGATGGTGTAGAACTTGCCACTGCGGTGGCCGATGTCACCGCTGTCCGGATCGGTGATCCAGCCCTGCATCTCGTCCAGGGGTATCCGTTCGACGTCGGTGTAGGAGTGCTCCCGCAGCGCCGAGAACCAGCTGAAGAAGCCTTCCAGCTGGCCGAACGGGCTGACTCTGGAAAGCACCGACTCGGCGATCTGCGCGGGTGTCGCGGGGTTGTCCCGACCGCGCAGGTCGACAGGATACGTTCGGGGGACGGTCATGGGCTGCTCCTCCAACCGGGGAACCAGGCCGCGGATCAGAGCGTGCGCAGGACCTCGCGCAGCGCGTCGATCACCTTGTCCTGGATGTCCAGGGACAGTGAGGCGTACATCGGTAGTGAGAAGATCTGGTGTGCCAGTTCCTCGGTGACCGGCAACGAGCCGGTCTGGTAGCCGAGGTGGGCGAAGCCGGTCATCGTGTGCACCGGCCACGGGTAGCTGATGTTGAGGTGGATGTCGTACGCCTTGAGCGCCTCGATGATCTGGTCGCGCCGGGGATGCCGGACCACGTACACGTAGTAGACGTGGTCGTTGCCCTGCGCCAACGACGGCAGCACCAGATCGGTGTCGGCGAGCCCTTCGGCGTACCGGCGGGCGACCGCCCGCCGCCGGGCGATGTAGTCGTCGAGACGGCCCAGCTTGCGCCGCAGGATCTCGGCCTGCACCTCGTCGAGGCGACTGTTGTGGCCGGGGACCTGCACGACGTAGTAGCGCTCCCGCATGCCGTAGTAGCGCAGCCGCCGCAGGTTGCCCATCACCTCGTCGTCGGAGGTGATCGTGGCACCACCGTCGCCGTACGCGCCGAGCACCTTCGTCGGGTAGAAGGAGAAGGCCGCCGCGTTGCCCATGCTGCCGGCGAGCCGGCCATGGTGCCGGGCACCGTGCGACTGCGCGCAGTCCTCCAGGATCGTCAACCCGTGCCGGGCCGCCAGAGCCTCCAGCGGCGCCATGTCGACACACTGGCCGTACAGGTGGACCGGCAGCAGACACTTGGTCCGCGGCGTGATGGCGGCGGCCACCTGATCGACGTTCATCAGGTAGTCCTCGCGACGGACGTCGACGAAGACCGGGGTGGCCCCGGTGCCGTCGATCGCCACCACCGTCGGGGCGGCCGTGTTGGACACCGTGATCACCTCGTCGCCGTGACCGACGCCGAGCGCCTGCAACCCGAGCTTGAGGGCATTGGTGCCGTTGTCGACCCCGACACAGTGCGCCGCGCCGTGATAGGCGGCGAACTCCGATTCGAAACCGAGCACGCTCTTGCCGAGGACGAGTTTGCCCGATCGGAACACCTGGTCGACCGCGTCGAGGATGTCCTCGCGCTCGTCCTCGTACTCCGCCAGGTAGTCCCACACCAACGTGGACATAGGGCGTTCCACCCACCTTTGCTTGTCTGGTCAGACCTCAACCGGGCAGCGCGCGATGCCGCGCACGACCGGAGACCTCATACGACGCACGACCTCGCCCGCCGGGCGGAGCCCGGCAGCGTGGGTGGCGAGGGTGCGCAACGCCACCTCGGCGAGTAGCCGTGCGGGTGCGGCGACGAGCGCGCTGCTGGTGCCCGCCGAAAGGGACAGATGGCCCGACGACGCCGGCGGCCGGTCGATGGCGAACCGGTCGGGTTCGGTGAACACGTCGGGGTCGCGGTTGGCGCCATCGACCAGGACGACGACCTGGTCACCAGCCGGCACGGACTGCCCGGCGATCTCGACGGCCTCGGCCGCGATCCGGCTCTCGATCCGTACCGGCGGGTCGTGGCGCAGCGTCTCCTCGACGGCGGCGACGGCCCGGTCGTGGTCGTCACACAGCATCCGCCACTGCCCCGGATCGTCGAGCAGGGCGCACGCCGCCGCGCCGATGAGGTTCGCGGTGATCTCCGCACCCACGACGGCGGTGATCAGTCCGGCGGCCACCGCGTCGTCGGGCGTACCGCCGGCGGTCAGCACCGTACCGATCACGTCGCCGTCGGCCGTACCGTCCGGGACACCGCCGCCGGACCCGGCGGTGCTGCGGGCCTCCACCAGCGCGACGATCAGGTCCCGCAGCTCGTCGAACGACTCGACCAGCGTGCGGGTCATGCCCATCGTCGGTGGACACAGCGCGGCGTCCAACGCGAACCCGGCACCGGGTAGCGTGGCGGCGAACCGGTCCCGCTGCGCCTCGGGCACGCCGAGCAGGTCACTGAGGACGTCGGCGACCGCCACCCGGGCGAAGTCGCGCATCAGGTCGAACCGGTCGCCGGACCGCTTGACCGCGTCACGGAACACCCGGGTCACGTCGTCACGTCGCCGCTGCATGGCCTGCGGCCCGATCGCTGCGGCGGTGAGGGCGGCCAGCCGGTCCTGGTCGGCGCGTTCCGGGCTGCAGACGCCGTCGTCGACCGAGAGCACATGCTTGAGGCTGGTGCGCGAGTCGATCGAGAAGATCCGCTTGCGGCGCCGGTCGGCCGACCGGTCGCGTAGCTTCAGCCGCGGGTCGGCCAGGACCGCCGCGCCGGCGGCGTGGTCCACGGTGACCCAGACGTCTGTCTCGCTCTGGCGTAGCGCCGGGGCGCCGCGCAACGCCGGGAACAGTCGGCGCGGGTCGATTCCCTGGGCGCGCAGGATCAACGCGTACGGGTCGCCGCGGTTGCCGCGCATCCACTGGATGCCACGGGCGGCGAGCAGGTGGCGGGCGAGATCGCTCTCGCTGACCTTCCGGGGGTCGATCTGGTGTCTGGTCACAGTGGTCACCACGCCTGGGGGATCTGGCTGACCATCGGCGGGAAGATCCGGTCCAGCTCGGCGAGCAGGTTGTCGTCGAGTTCGAGTTTCAGCGCGTGGATGGCCGCGTCCAGATGGGCCATCGTGCGTGGCCCGGTGACCACCGCGGTGACTCCGGGTCGGTGCAGCAACCACGCCTGGGCCAGCTCCGCCGGGTCGAATCCGGCTCGTGCACAGATACTTTCGTACGCGGCGATGTCCGCCCGCCGTGTTTCGATCGCGACCATCGCCCGGCCCTGTGCCGTCTTGACCGCGGTGCCGTCGGCGAGCTTGCGCAGCCCGCCGCCGAGCAGCCCGCCGTGCAGCGGGGAACAGGCCAGCACCCCGATCTGGTACGCCTGGGCGGCCGGCACGATCTCCAGCTCGGGTTGCCGATTCACCAGGTTGTACAGGCACTGCTCGGACACCAGGCCGAGGTTGTTCCGGGCCCGGGCACGTTCCTGCCCGGCGGCCAGGCTCCATCCGGTGAAGTTCGACGAGCCGACGTAGCGGACCTTGCCCTGCTGGACGAGCAGCTCCATCGCCTGCCACACCTCTTCCCAGGAGGCGTGCGGATCGGCGTGGTGCATCTGGTACACGTCGATCCAGTCGGTCCTCAGCCGCCGTAGCGAGTCGTCGCAGGCGGCGATGATGTGGCGCATCGACAGGCCGCGGTCGTTGGGCCAGTCGCTCATCGAGTTGCACACCTTGCTGCCGAGCACCACCTTCTCGCGCCGCCCGCCGCCCTTGGCGAACCAGTCGCCGATGATCTCCTCGGTCAGTCCCCGGTGTACCTGCCAGCCGTAGTGGTTCGCGGTGTCGAAGAAGTTGATTCCCTGACTCAGCGCCGCGTCCATGAGGTCGTACGCCTCGTCGACACTGGTGCGGACACCGAAGTTGAGTGTGCCGAGGCACAACGGGCTCACCGACAACGCGGTCCGGCCGAGCCTTACGTAGTCCATCCCACACCTCTGTCGTCGGGCTTGCGCGAGCATCACCGTCGCCGAATCCGCCGGCGCTGTCGTGGACAGCACCATCAAGGCGACATCTGTCTACGTCGCCGCACACCCCTACCGTCAACCCCTTACGGGTCGCACCGGTGACCGGGGCGGCTAGGGGCTGTGCCGTCGCCGGGTGGTCGACACACTGGCGACGCAGCCTTCTCGTCTTACTGAGCCGCTGCACGGACAGCGTCCTGGCTGTCCACCGAGAACCGCAGGACGGAGACCGTGATGACCACTGCACTGATCATCGGCGGCGGTGTGGCAGGACCGATCAGCGCGATCGCGCTGGCGAAGGCCGGCATCAAACCGGTCGTGTACGAGGCGTACGACCGGACCGCCGACGGCATCGGGGCGAACCTTGTGCTCGCCGTCAACGGGTACCACGCTCTGCTGCAACTTGGAGTCGACCACCTCGCCGCCGGGTTCGACATCCCCATGTACCGCTACCACCTGGGAAGCGGCCGGGTACTGGCCGAGGTGCCCAACGGCAACCCGCTGCCGGACGGCACCGTGGCCCGGGCCATCACCCGGTCCGATCTGTACAACGCGCTGCGCGGCGAGGCGATCGGGCGCGGCATCCAGATCGAGTTCGGCAGGCGACTGACCGACGCCAAGGTCACCGCCGACGGTGTCGTCGCGTACTTCTCCGACGGCAGTGAGGCCCGGGGCGACCTGCTGATCGGCGCGGACGGCGCGCACTCGGTGGTCCGCCGCCTGATCAACGGCGGCGACGTGCCGCTGCGGTTCGGCGGCATGGTCACCACCAGCGGGTACGCCCGAGGTGTCGACGTCCCCGGCGAACCGGGCACCGAGTTCATGTACCTCGGCAAGCGCAGCTTCTTCTGCTACATCCACCACACCAACGGCGACATCTGGTGGTACGCCGCGCCGACCTGGCCGGAGGAGCCCACCAAGGAGACGCTGTCGGCGCTCGCCCCGCAGCAGTGGCGTGCCCAGCTGCTCGACATGTTCGCCGCCGACGACAGCGCCGCGATCGACATCATCAACGCCACCGAGGAGATCACCCCACCCCGGCCGATCTACGACCTGCCGACCGTGCCGACCTGGCGCAACGAGCGGATGGTGATCATCGGCGACGCCTGCCACGCGGTGTCGCCGTCCGGCGGACAGGGCGTGTCGATGGCAATCGAGGACGCGGTCGAACTCGGCCGCTGCCTGCGCGACGTGCCGAACACCGCCGACGCGCTCGCGCGCTACGAGCAGATCCGCCGGCCCCGGGTGGAGAAGGTCGTCGAGTTCGGTCGGGAGGCGAGCCGGTCCATCGCGGTCAACGGACGCGTCGGGCGGGTCTTCCGGGACCTGTTCCTGCCGATCGCGTTCAACCAGAAGGCCGCGGAGAAGGACCTGGAACACATGAGCTGGCTGTACGGGCACCGGATCGACTGGGACGCCCCGGTCGGCGCCGGCAGCTAGACCGACCACCGACCTCCACGATCGACCACCGTACCGGTTGGGAACCTCGATGCGCGTGATGTTCGCGGTCTATGGGGCGAAGACGCACTTCTACAACATGGTGCCGCTGGCGTGGGCGTTGCGGGCGGCCGGCCATGAGGTGTGTGTCGCGACCCAGCCGGAGATCCTGGACGCCGTCGCCCGTACCGGGTTGCCGGTGGCGGCGGTGGGTGACGAGACCGTCGAGGTCGAGCCGGCCGAGGCGGCCGCCCGCGGCGACCACGTCACCAGCGCCGGTACCTGGCAGAGCATCAACGCGGGCATGACCGAGACCCGGGCCGACCAGCTCACCTGGGAGTACGTCCTCGGTGCCTTCACCGTCGGCTGCTCCCTGCACTACGAACACCTCACCGGGAACCGGTCGATGCTCGACGGGCTGGTCGACTTCGCCCGCCACTGGCAGCCCGACCTGGTGATCTGGGACGCGCTCAGCTACGTCGGCCCGATCGCGGCCCGGGCGTGCGGCGCGGCGCACGCCCGGATGCTCTTCGGCCTGGACCACATCGGCCGGATGTATCTGCGCTACGCCGAGCTGCTCGCCCAGCAGCCGCCGGAACGCCGGGACGACCTGGTCGGCGACTGGCTGGTCAGCCGGCTGTCCCGGTTCGGCTGCGAGCTGGAGCCGGGTACCGCCGGTGAGCTGATGACCGGCCAGTGGACGATCGATCCGACGCCGTCGTGGATGCGGTTCCCGGTCGATCTGCCCTATCTGCCGGTGCGCTACGTGCCGTACAACGGTCCGACCACGGCCCCGTCGTGGGTGTACGAGCCGCCACGACGGCCCCGGGTGTGCCTGACCCTCGGCATGACCGCCCGGGAGAGCCTGGGTGGTGATCTGTTCGCCATCGACGAGCTGATCGAGGCGGTCGCGAGCCTCGACGTCGAGCTGATCGCCACGCTGGACACCGCCCAGCTGGACTCGGTCGGCACCCTGCCGGACAACGTGCGGGTGGTCGACTTCGTCCCGCTGAACGAACTGCTACCGACCTGCTCGGTCATCATCCACCACGGAGGATTCGGCACCCTGGGCAACGCCCTGGTGCACGGCGTCCGGAACCTCATCGTGCCGGGCCGCTACTGGGACGAGATGGGGTTCGGCGAGCACCTGGAAACCCAGGGTGCCGGCCTGTACGTGGACCCCTACCGGCTCGCCGGTGACGGGTTGAAAAGCAAGCTCTCGGTCGACGCGCTGCGTAACCGGGTCGACCGGCTACTCACCGACGTGACCTTCACCCGCAACGCCGGCCGGCTCCGCGACGACCTGCGGGCCACCCCCAGCCCGCACGACATCGTGCCGGAGCTGGAACGGCTGACCGCCCGGCACCGGCCGGATCGACGGAGAGGATTACCGTGGCAAGGAACTACTGGGCAGGCAAGAACGTCGTCGTCACCGGTGGGCTCGGCCTGATCGGCTCGCACTTCGCGGAGGAACTCGTCGCCGCCGGCGCCACCGTGACCCTGCCGTACCGGCGGGACAACCGGCGGGTGCTGCGTCAACTGCCGGCCGATGTGCGGCCGGTGCGACTCGATCTGCACGACGAGGCGCAACTGGCGGAGCTGTTCGCCGGGCTGTCCGGGCCGGTCGACGCGGTCGTCCACTGCGCGGTGGTGTCCGGGCCGATGGACGTCCGCCTGGACCGGCCCGCGCACATCCTCGACGCCAACATGCGCTCGGTGTCCAACGTGCTCAACTGTGCTCGCCGGAGCACCGTCGCCGATGTCGTGCTGATCAGCTCCAGCGACATCTACCTGTCGCCGACGAGGGACCCGATCCCTGAGGAGGACGACTTCCGGCAGCGGATGAACTACTCCCGCGACGGCTACTACCTGTCCAAGAACTACGCCGAGATCCTCGCCGAGGCGTACCGGGCGGAGTACGGAATGAACATCTTCCTGCCCCGGCTCACCAGCGTGTACGGCCCGCGGGACAACTTCGAGCCGGACACCGACCGGGTGGTACCCAGCATGTTCGCCAAGGTCCTCGCAGGTCAGGAGATCGAGATCTGGGGCGACGGCAGCCAGACCAGGACCTACATGTACGCCGCCGATCTGGTCCGGGCGATTCTCGGCATGGTCGAGGTGAACAAGTACCACACGATGAACATCGGCACGACCGAAACGGTCTCGGTGCTCGAACTCGCCCGGACGATCTGCGCCGCGCTCGGCCGGCCGGAACGGATCCGCACCGACCTGAGCCGCTCCGGCGGCCGGCCCAGCCGGACCCTCGACGTCACCAAGCTCAACGAGATCATCGACTTCACTCCGAGGTCGCTGCGGGAAGGGCTGGACCAGACGGTCGACTGGTACCGCACCGTGTACGCGGCCGCCTGACCGTCCGCTCCATCGAACGCAACAGGAGAAGGCAATGCGTGTCCTGGTGACCACCTCCGCCGTCAACTCGCACCTGTACAACCTCGTGCCGACCGCCTGGGCGCTGCGCGCGGCGGGCCACGAGGTGTGCGTCGCCACTCAGCCCAATCTCATCGAGGAGACCAAGCGGACCGGTCTGACCGCGGTGGCGGTGGGCGAGGAGCTGCCGACCGCCCGTGGCAACCTGGACACCTCGGACACCCCGTACGGGCTCGGCGTCGACATCACCGAGACCGACCCGGCCACGCTCACCCTGCCGTACGTGCGGGAGGTGTTCCGGGCGTACACCTCGGTGGTCTGTGAGTACATGGCGGGCGACTCGATGCTGTCCGACCTGGTGGACTTCGCCCGGGTCTGGCGGCCGGACCTGGTGTTGTGGGACGCCCACAACTACGCCGCGCCGGTGATGGCCCGGGCGGCGGACCTGCCGCACGTACGCATCATCCCCGCACCCGACCACTGGGCCCGAATGCGGGCGATCTTCCTCGACCTGGTCCGCGACGATCCGGCGGCGGCCGCCGACGACCCGCTGGCCGACTACCTCGGCGGCAAGCTGGCCCGCTACGGCCGCGAGTTCGACGAGGAGATGGTGGTCGGCCAGGCCACCCTGGAGCCGATTCCCACCTGCCTGCGGGTGCGCGCCGACGTCGACTACCGGCCAGTGCGGCACGTTCCCTACAGCGGGCCGAGTGTGATCCCCGCCTGGTTGCGCCGCAAGCCCAAGCGGCGGCGGGTGTGCCTCACGCTGGGCCAGACCCGGCGCGCGCTCGGCCCGGCCGAATCCGACGACAGCGGTGCCGCCGGTCTGCTCTCCGCGATCGCCGACCTCGATGTCGAGGTGATCGCCACCCTCAACGCCAGCCAGATCCCACCGGGCACGCCGATCCCGGACAACGTGCGGCTGTTCGACTACGTCCCGCTCAACGCGCTGCTGCCGACCTGCGCGGCGGTGGTTCATCTCGGTGGCATGGGTACGGTCAACGCCGCTGTCGTGCACGGCGTACCGCAGGTGGGAATGCCCGGGAACATCTGGGGCGAGGCCGGCATCATGCGCGAGATGGCGGCCCGGGGCGCGGCGCTGGTCGCCGAACCCGGCAATCTCGTGGCCCAGCTCGCCAGAGTGCTCGACGAACCGTCGTTCACCGACGCCGCCACGCAGTTGCGCAAGGAGATGCTCGCCACGCCCAGCCCGCGCGACATCGTGCCCGACGTCGAGGAGATCGCCGGGGCACGGGCGAAGGGAGACGGCGATGGCCGCCGATGATTCGCGGTTGCTCGACTATCTGCGTCGCGCCACCGCCGAGCTCAAGGAGACGCGTCGGCGGCTGGACGCGGCCGAGCAGCGGGACCGGGAACCGATCGCGATCGTGGGGATGGCGTGCCGGTTCCCCGGTGGGGTGGTCTCGCCGGAGGGGTTGTGGGATCTGGTGGTGGGTGAGGGGGATGCGACTGGTGAGTTTCCGGTGGACCGGGGGTGGGACACGGAGGCGTTGTTCGATCCTCGGCCGGGTCGGGTGGGGCGGTCGTATGTGCGTCGTGGTGGGTTCCTGTATGACGCGGCGGGGTTCGATGCGGGGTTCTTCGGGGTGGGTCCGCGTGAGGCGCGGGAGATGGATCCGCAGCAGCGGTTGTTTCTTGAGGTGTCGTGGGAGGCGTTGCGGCGGGCGGGGGTGGAGCCGGCGTCGTTGGCGGGTAGTCGTACCGGTGTCTACGCCGGGGTGATGCACCACGACTACCCCGAAAGCAGCGGGCTGGGCAGCGCGGTCTCCGGTCGGGTGGCGTACCACCTGGGTCTGGAGGGGCCGGCGGTCGCGGTGGACACGGCGTGTTCGTCGTCGTTGGTGGCGTTGCATCTGGCGGTCAACGCGTTGCGTTCGGGTGAGTGCGAGCTGGCCCTGGCCGGCGGGGTGACGGTGATGTCCACCCCGGAGGTCTTCGTCGACTTCAGTCGGCAGCGTGGGTTGGCGCCGGACGGGCGGTGCAAACCGTTCTCCGACGACGCCGACGGCACCGGCTGGGCCGAGGGGGTCGGCGTCCTCGCCGTCGAACGGCTCTGCGACGCCCAGCGCAACGGTCGACGGATCCTCGCGGTGGTGCGCGGCAGCGCGACCGGTTCGGACGGTGCCAGCAGCGGGATGTCCGCGCCCAACGGTCCGGCGCAGCAGCGGGTGATCCGGCAGGCGTTGACGGCGGCGGGGTTGTCGACGGTGGACGTCGATGTGGTGGAGGCGCACGGTACGGGCACCCGGTTGGGGGATCCGATCGAGGCGCAGGCGTTGCTGGCGACGTACGGGCGGGGTCGGGACGCGGATCGTCCGTTGTGGTTGGGGTCGTTGAAGTCGAACATCGGTCATGCGCAGGCGGCGGCGGGTGTGGGTGGTGTGATCAAGATGGTGATGGCGTTGCGGGCGGGGGTGTTGCCGCGGTCGTTGCATGTGTCGGAGCCGTCATCGCATGTGGACTGGTCGTCGGGTGGGGTGCGGCTGTTGACCATGGCGCGGCCGTGGCCGGACAGGGGTGGGCCGCGTCGGGCCGGGGTGTCGTCGTTCGGCTTCAGCGGCACCAACGCCCACGTGATCCTGGAACAGGCGCCCGACAGCCCCGCCGACACCGCTGCGGTGGCCACCCGCGAGTTCCAGCATGAACGCTTCTGGCGGCTCCCGCTGACCGACACCCTCGCCGCGGCCGGCCTCACCGGCGCCGGACATCCCATGATCGGGGCACTCGTCGAATCCCCCGACTCCGGCGAGATCCATCTCACCGGCCGCCTCAGCGTCGACGCGCAACCCTGGCTGGCCGACCACGTGGTGCACGGTCGGGTCCTGGTGCCCGGCACCGCCTTCGTCGAGCTCGCCATCCGGGCCGGTGACCAGGCGGGAACCAGCGGAATCGACGAGCTGATCTGCGAACGTCCGCTGGTGCTGCCTGAGCACGGCACGGTCGCCGTCCACGTCGTCGTCCGGGCCCTCGACGAGTCCGGCCGGCGCCCCGTCGCGGTGTACTCCCGTACCGACGCGGCCGACCAGCCATGGCAGCGCCACGCCAGCGGCCTGCTCGGCGCTGCCAACCTGGCCGCAACCGGGCCGCGGGCTCCGTGGCCGCCGGCCGGCGCCAGCACCGTGCCCGTCGACGAGCTGTACGACGAACTCGCCGACCTCGGCTACGAGTACGGGCCGGCGTTCCGCGCGACACGTGCCGCGTGGCGTCGTGACGACGAGGTGTTCGCCGAGGTCGCCGTGCCCGAACACGAGCACACCGACGCGACCCGGTTCGGGATCCACCCCGCCCTGCTCGACAGCGCCCTGCACGCGGCGATAGCCGGTGAGCGGGGTGCGCCCGGCGACGGCCACGCCTGGCTGCCGTTCGCCTGGACCAACGTCGCGTTGCACACGGCGGGGGCGGCCGCAGCGCAGGCCCGGGTACGGCACCTGGCCGACGGTTCCCTGTCCGTCACCCTCACCGCCGCCGACGGCGAACCGGTGCTCACCGTCGGCTCGCTGCTCGCCCGGCCCACGTCGGTCGACACCGCCGAAGTGGACTCCACGACCGGGGCCCTGTACCGCATCGGCTGGGACCGTCTCACGCTCGACGCCGCGACCGCACCGCCCGCGGTGACCGTCGGAGGGCCCGCGACCGGACCGGTCGACGCGTCCGGGACGGCGGTGCACGTCACCGACCTGGCGGCGCTGTCGGCCGCACTGGACGACGGTCGACCGGTACCACAGGTCGTGCTGCGCTACGCCGATGCGCCGGCGGTGCCCGACGTGCCAGCCGCTGTCCGCGAGCTGATCCACCAGGTGCTCACCGACCTGCGCACCTGGCTCGCCGACGAGCGGTTCGCCGCCTCCCGGCTCGCGGTCGTGACCCGCGAAGCGGCCATGGTCGAACCGGCAACGGCAACGGCTGCTGCTGCGGCCGCCGACACGGACCTGGACATGGTGGCCGCTCCACTCTGGGGCCTGGTCCGGGCCGCCGCCGCCGAACATCCCGGACGGTTCTGCCTGGTCGACGTCGACGACACCACGACCATGGCGGAGGTCGCCGCCGCAGCGAGCGCCGGCGAACCCGAGGTGGCGCTGCGCTCCGGTGCGGCGTGGGTACCTCGCCTGCGCCGGGTGGAAGTGCCCACCGGGCACGGGCGCCAGCCGGCGTTCGGCGCCGGCACCGTCCTGGTCACCGGAGGTACCGGAGGGCTCGGCGCCCTGCTGGCCCGGCACCTGGTCACCGAACATGGCGTACGCCGGTTGCTGCTGGCCAGTCGACGCGGACCTGCGGCCGCGGGTGCCCAGCAGCTGCGGGCCGACCTCACCGCGCTCGGCGCGCAGGTACGGCTGGTCGCCTGTGACACCGCCGATCGGGATGAGCTCGCCACCCTGCTCGCCAGTGTTCCCGACGCGCACCCGCTGAGCGCGGTGGTGCACGCCGCCGGAGTCGCCGACGGCGGGCTGATCGTCACCCAACGACCCGACCAGGTCGACGTGGTCCTACGCCCCAAAGTAGATGCCGCGTGGCACCTGCACGAACTGACCCGTGACCGCGAGCTGGCCGCGTTCGTCCTGTTCTCCTCCGCCGGCGGCCTGGTCCTGCCGGCGGGGCAGAGCGGCTATGCCGCCGCCAACGTCTTCCTCGACGCCCTCGCCGCCCACCGGCGGGCCACCGGCCTTTCCGCGTTGGCGTTGGCCTGGGGAGCCTGGGCGGGTCCGGCCGGCATGGCGGGCGGCCTCGACGAGCCGGCCCGCCAACGGCTGGACCGACTCGGGGTGCCCGCGTTGCCAGTGGACCGGGCGCTCGCCCTGTTCGACGCCGCGCTGCGCGGTGCCGAGCCGTGCCTGGCGCCGCTGCGGATCGATCCGGTCGCGCTGCGCGAGCAGGCAGCCGACGACCTGCCCGCCCTGCTGCGCGGCGTCGCCGGCCCGACCCGGCGGGTCAGTCGCAGCACGACTCCCGCAGCCGGATCCGGGCCGACGCTACGGCTGCACCACCTGCCGCCCGCGCAACGCGACGAGCAATTGCTCGCTCTGGTCACCCGGCACGTCGCCACCGCACTCGGGCACGATCGGCCGGACGCGGTGGACCCGCACCGCGCCTTCCAGGACATGGGCTTCGACTCGCTCGCCGCGGTCGAACTGCGCAACGCCCTGGCGGCGGCGACCGGGCTGTCACTGGCGGCGTCACTGGTCTTCGACCAGCCGACCGCCGTCGCCGTCGCCCGGCACCTGGCCCAGCAGTTGGAGACGTCCACGGACCCGGTGAAACCACTGCTGGACGAGGTCGACCGGCTGGCGACCACGCTGACGGCGGCCAGCGGGACCGTCAGCGACCGGGAGGCGGTCACCGACCGGTTGGAGGCGCTGCTGCGCAGTTGGCGTGCCAGCGGGGCGGCCGGCCAGCCGGCGGCACCGGACCTGGGTACCGCCAGCGACGAGGAGCTGTTCGCCGCGCTCGACACCGAGTTCGGCGTGACTGGACGGGGGTGAGTGACCATGGCGACCGCCGACGAACTGCGTGACTACCTGCGGCGCGCCACCAGCGAGCTACAGCAGACCCGACAGCAGTTGCGCGCGGCCGAGGCACGTGACCAGGAACCGATCGCCATCGTGGCGATGGGCTGCCGCTATCCCGGTGGGGTGCGGTCACCTGAGGGCCTGTGGCGGCTGGTCGCCGACGAGGTGGACGCGATCGGGGAGTTCCCCACGGACCGGGGCTGGGACGTCGAGCAGCTGTACCACCCGCAGCCGGGTCAGCCGGGTCGCAGCTACGTACGCCACGGCGGGTTCCTCTACGACGCGGCCGAGTTCGACGCGGCGTTCTTCGGCATCAGCCCTCGGGAAGCGATGCGAGCCGACCCTCAGCGGCGGCTGCTGCTGGAGGTGGCCTGGGAGACGGCGGAGCGGGCCGGCGTCGACCCGACCTCGCTCGCCGGCACGTCCACCGGCGTCTTCGTCGGAGTGATGTACCACGACTACGCCGGTGGCGGCCCCACCGGCAGCCTCGTGTCCGGTCAGATCGCCTACAACCTGGGGTTGGAGGGACCGGCGGTCACCGTGGACACCGCCTGCTCGTCCTCGCTGGTCGCGGTGCACCAGGCGATGGGGTCGCTACGCCGGGGCGAGTGCACCCTCGCGTACGCCGGCGGTGTCACGGTGATGGGCACCCCGGAGCTGTTCGTCGACTTCAGCCGGCAGCGGGCACTCGCGCCGGACGGGCGGTGCAAGTCCTTCGCCGCCGCGGCCGACGGCGCGGCGTGGTCCGAAGGGGCCGGGTTGCTGCTGCTGGAGCGGTTGTCCGACGCCCGGCGCAACCGGCACCCGGTGCTGGCGGTGCTGCGTGGCAGCGCGGTCAACTCCGACGGGGCCTCCAACGGCATGTCCGCGCCGAACGGTCCCGCGCAGCAGCGGGTGATCCGCCGGGCGCTGCGTGACGCCGGGCTGCGGGAGTCCGACGTCGCCGTGGTCGAAGCCCACGGCACCGGCACCACGCTCGGTGACCCGATCGAGGCGCAGGCCCTGCTCGCCACCTACGGCCAGCACCGCGAACAACCGTTGTGGCTCGGCTCCATCAAGTCCAACCTCGGGCATCCCCAGGCGGCCGCCGGGGTGGCCGGGATCATCAAGATGGTGCAGGCGATGCGGCACTCGATGCTGCCGCGGACCCTGCACGTCGACCGCCCGACCCCGCAGGTGGACTGGTCGGCCGGCAACGTCGAACTGCTCACCGAGGCCCGCAAGTGGCCGGTGAACGGCCAACCGCGTCGGGCAGGCGTGTCGTCGTTCGGCTTCGGCGGCACCAACGCCCACCTGATCATCGAGGAAGCACCGTCGGCGTCACCAGCGGCACCGCCGAGCACCGCCGGCCCGCTGCTGCCCCTGGTCCTGTCCGCCCGGACCGCCGCCGCGCTGCGCAGCCAGGCCCGGCGGCTGCTGCCGGTGGTCGCCGGCGACGAAGCGCTGTCCGACATCTGCGGCACGCTCGCCACCGGTCGCGCCGCCCTGCCACACCGGGCGGTGGTGCTCGCCGCCGACCGGGCGGCGGCGGTCGACGGGCTGACCGCTGTGGCCCGCGCGTCAACGGCGGCCTCGGTGGCCACCGGGTCCGCCGCGCCGGGCAAGCTCGCGTTCGTCTGTACCGGCCAGGGCGCGCAGCGGCTGGCGATGGGGCGCGAGTTGGCCGCCGCCTACCCGCCCTTCGCGCAGGCATGGGACGACGTCTGCGACCGGCTGGACACCCAGCTGCCCCGGCCGCTGCGTCAGGTCGTCGACGGCGGCGACGAGCAGGCGCTCAACCAGACGGTGTACGCCCAGGCCGGGCTCTTCGCCGTCGAGGTGGCGCTGATCCGGCTGCTCGCCGCCTGGGGGATCCGGCCCCAACTGCTGGCCGGCCACTCCGTCGGCGAGATCAGCGCGGCGTACACCGCCGGGGTCCTCTCCCTCGACGACGCGTGCCGGCTGGTGGTCACCCGGGGAACGCTGATGCAGAAGCTGCCTGCCGGTGGCGCGATGGCGGTGGTCCAGGCGCCGGAATCCGAGGTGACCCCGCTGCTCACCGGCGGGGCGGCGATCGCCGCGGTGAACACCCCCGACTCGGCGGTCGTGTCCGGCCCACGCGAGGCGGTGACCGCCGTGACCGAGCGGCTCGCCGCCGACGGCCGGCAGGTCATCTGGCTGCGGGTGTCGCACGCGTTCCATTCGCCGTTGATGGACCCGGTGCTCGACGAGTTCCAGGCCGCCGTGGCCACTCTCGACCTCCGTCCGCCCCAACTGCCGGTCGTGTCCACCGCCACCGGTCGGCCGGCGTCGGCACAGCTGGCGACCGCGCAGTACTGGGCGAGTCAGATCCGTCAGCCGGTGCGGTTCGCCGACGCCGTGACCGCGCTGCGTGAGCTGGGCGCGACCACCTTCGTCGAGATCGGGCCGGACGCGGCGCTGACCGGTCCGATGCGCGGCTGCCTGGGCGCCAGTCCTGACGTCCGGGTGGTGCCGCTGCTGCGCCGGGGCCGGCCCGAGCCGGAGACCCTGCAGCGGGCCGTGGCCGAACTGCACGTGCGGGGCATCACCCCGGACTGGTCGGCGGTGCTGGGGGGTACGCCGGAGCCGGTCGAACTGCCGACGTATCCGTTCGAACGGCAACGTTTCTGGTGGGTGCCGGCCCCGTACACGCCGCAGACGGAGCCACCGGCAGGGCCGGCGGCCGGGAAACAGTCGACGGACACCGCACCGACGGCCGGCACCGCACAGCCGGCCGACGCCGCACAGCCGGGCGGCAGCGGGGATCAGCCGACCCCGGTCGACTCCTGGCGCTACCGGGTGCGCTGGCAGCCGGTGGCGGACCCGCCGGGCCGGCTCGACCCGCCCGGACCGGGTCAGGAGAACTGGCTGGTAGCCGTACCGGCCGGGTATCCCTGGTCCGACGCGCTCGTCGCCGAACTCGCCACCGACGGCGTCAGAGTCCGTACCGTCGAGGTCGGTGACGGTGACCGGGAGAGCCTGGCCGCACGGCTCACCACACTCGCCGCCGCCGCCCCGCCGCACGGCGTGCTCAGCCTGCTCGCGTCGCACAACGACCCCGATCCGGCACACCCCACCCTGACCGGTGGCAGCCGGGGAACCGTCCTGCTCTGCCAGGCACTGACCGACGCCGGGATCGAGGCACGCCTGTGGTGTGTCACCCGTCAGGCGGTAGCGGTGGACCGGTTCGACCTCCCGGCCGACCCGCACCAGGCGGCGATCTGGGGTCTGGGTGTCGGACTGGCGATCGACCAGCCGGACACCTGGGGCGGTCTGATCGACCTGCCCGCCCAGCCCGACCGGGAAGCGGTCGCCCGGTGCGTGGCGGTGCTGCGGGCCGGCGGCCCGGAGGATCAGCTCGCGATCCGGCCGGCGGCCACCTTCGCCCGTCGGATGGTGCGTGCCGGGCGTGACCCCGGCACCGCCGAATGGCGACCACGCGGCACGGTCCTGGTCACCGGCGGCACCGGGGGCGTCGGCCGGCACGTGGCACGGTGGCTCGCCGAGCACGGCGCCGAGCACCTGGTGTTGACCGGTCGGCGTGGACCGGAGGCGGCCGGCGCTGCGGACCTGGCCGCCGAGATCCGCGCACTCGGCGTCGAGGTGAGCATCGTGGCCTGCGACGTCACCGACCGGGCGGCACTGCGGCGGCTGCTCGACGGGCTGCCGGCCGTACCGCCGCTGACCGCGGTGGTCCACGCGGCCGGCACGCTGCACGGGCAGCGGCCGCTCACCCAGCTCACCGTCGCCGATTTCGCCGCCGCCGGAGCGGCGAAGATCTCCGGCGCGGTGCATCTGGACGAGCTGACCGCACACCTGCCGCTGGACGCCTTCGTGCTGTTCACCTCCGGCGCGGCGATCTGGGGCAGCGCCCAACAGCCCGGGTACGCCGCCGCGAACGCCTTCCTCGACGCGTTCGCGGTACGCCGCAGGGCTGCCGGTAGACCGGCCACTGCCATCGCCTGGGGGCCCTGGGCCGGTGGCGGCATGGTGGACGAGACGGCCAGCGCCCATCTGCGGCAACTCGGCATCCGTGAGCTCGACCCACGGTTGGCCGCCGGTCGGCTCGTCGAAGCGGGCGGGGAGGAGGCCGCACTGGTGGTGGCCGACGTCAACTGGGCGAGGTTCGGACCGATCCACACGCTTGCCCGGCCCCGACCGCTGGTCGCCGGACTGCTGCCGCCGACCGCCGGATTGGGGCAGCCGGTCGACCCGGCCGAGGCCGGCACGCTCGTGGTCCAGCTCGCCGGACTCGACGACGGCGACCAGTTGCAGGTCCTGTCGAATCTGGTACGGGCACAGGCAGCCGCGGTCCTCGGCCACGGCGACGCCACCGACGTCGCCCCTGGCACCAACTTCAAGGACCTCGGCTTCGACTCGGTCAGCGCCGTCGACTTCCGCGACCGGCTCGGCGTGGCCGCCGGCCTGCGGCTGCCGGCGACCGTCGTGTTCGACCACGCGACCCCGGCGGCGCTGGCCAGCTACCTGCGTGACGAACTGTGCGGACCGGGTTCCGAGGCGGAGCCGGTGCTGGCCACGCTGGACCGGCTGGAAGCCCTGGCCGGACCCCTCACACCGGACGAGATCGCGCGCACCCGCATCACCGGCAGGCTGCAGTCGCTGGTGAGCAGATTGACCGAAGTCGTCGACGGACCCGCCGTCACCACGGTCGTTGATCGGCTCGCGGAAGCGAGTGCCGATGACGTCTTCGACTTCATCGACAAGGAGCTGGGCTGATGGCCACTATGGACGACGACGGTAAGCTGCTGCAGTACCTCAAGCGGGTGACCGCGGAGCTCCATCAGACCCGCCGGCGACTGCACGAGGTGGAGTCGGCGGACCGGGACCCGATCGCGATCGTGGCGATGTCCTGCCGCTACCCGGGTGGCGTCACCAGTCCGGAGGAGCTGTGGCGGCTCGTCGTCGACGAGGTCGACGCGATCGGCCCGTTCCCCACCGACCGTGGCTGGACCACCGGTCCGCTGCCGACCGGTGACGAGGACGGTCCGGCCGACGGCCACGTCCGCGAGGGTGGCTTCCTCGCCGACCCGGCCGGCTTCGACGCCGAACTGTTTGAAATGTCGCCCCGGGAGGCCCTGGCCACCGATCCGCAGCAACGGATCATGCTGGAGCTGGCGTGGGAGACCTTCGAACGGGCCGGGCTCGCCCCGGATTCGCTCGACGGGGCGCAGGTCGGCGTGTTCGTCGGCAGCGGTGCCCAGGACTACTACGACGACTTGTCGGCGGCCGCGACGGAGGCCGTCTCCGCGTACTTCAGCACCGGCAACGCGGCCTCGGTCATCTCGAGCCGGATCTCGTACGCCTTCGGCCTGGCCGGCCCGGCGTTGACCATCGACACCGCCTGTTCGTCGTCGCTGGTGGCGCTGCACGTCGCCGCGCAGGCCCTGCGGCAGCGGGAATGCTCGATGGCGCTCGCCGGGGGCGTGATGGTCATGGCGACTCCGGGCCCGTTCGTCGCCTTCAGCA
The DNA here is from genome assembly GCF_027497315.1 of Solwaraspora sp. WMMA2059. GTDB lineage: Bacteria > Actinomycetota > Actinomycetes > Mycobacteriales > Micromonosporaceae > Micromonospora_E. The sequence continues at coordinate 1,080,256 of NZ_CP114908.1, forward strand.
AGCAACGTGGTCTGGCATCGGACGGGCGGTGCAAACCGTTCTCCGACGACGCCGACGGCACCGGCTGGGCCGAGGGCGCCGGTGTCCTGCTGCTGGAACGGCTCTCCGACGCCCAGCGCAACGGGCATCCCGTTCTGGCCGTCATCCGGGGATCGGCGGTCAACCAGGACGGCGCCTCCAACGGCCTGACCGCGCCGAACGGGCTGGCGCAGCAGCGGGTGATCCGGCAGGCGTTGACGGCGGCGGGGTTGTCGACGGTGGACGTCGATGTGGTGGAGGCGCACGGTACCGGTACCCGGTTGGGGGATCCGATCGAGGCGCAGGCGTTGCTGGCGACGTACGGGCGGGGTCGGGACGCGGATCGTCCGTTGTGGTTGGGGTCGTTGAAGTCGAACATCGGTCATGCGCAGGCGGCGGCGGGTGTGGGTGGTGTGATCAAGATGGTGATGGCGTTGCGGGCGGGGGTGCTGCCGCGGTCGTTGCATGTGTCGGAGCCGTCGTCGCATGTGGACTGGTCGGCGGGTGGGGTGCGGCTGTTGACCCGGGCGCGGCCGTGGCCGGGTACCGACGAACCACGTCGGGCCGGGGTGTCGTCGTTCGGCGTCAGCGGCACCAACGCCCACCTGATCCTGGAACAGGCCGAGCCGGCCGGGGAAAGCGGCACCGGCGACACCGATCTGCCGCAGCCGACCCGCCGGTTCCACCGCAAACGCTACTGGTTGGACGATCGGGCGCCGGCCGGAGATCTGGCGACCGTCGGGCTGGACCCCGCCGACCATCCCCTCCTCGCCGCCGTCACCGTCGTGGCCGACACCCAGGGCGCGGTGCTCACCGGGCGCTTGTCCACCGCCACCCACCCGTGGCTGGCCGAACACCGGGTCCACGGCGAGGTGATCCTGCCGGGCACCGCCTTCGTCGAGCTCGCCGTCCGGGCCGCCGACCAGCTCGGTTGCGCCCACATCGCCGAACTCACCCTGCACGCTCCGATGCGGCTGCCGGCCCACGGCGGCGTACGGATCCAGGTCGTCGTCGGTGAACCCGACCAGGCCGGTGCCCGGCGGATCAGCATCCACTCCCGGGCCGAGCAGGCCGTCGCGGCGCGGTCGTGGACCAGCCACGCCACCGGTCACCTCACCACCGCCCCGATCCCGTCCGGGGCCGATCAGCCGGAGGCCGAGCCCAGCTGGCCACCGGCCGGCGCGGAGCCGGTCCCGATCGACACCCTCGACGACACGCTGGCCGGTGCCGGTCTCGACTACGGGCCAGCCTTCCGCGGGTTGCGCGCCGTGTGGCGTCAGGGTGTCCGGCTCTGGGCCGACGTACGGCTGCCCGACCCCGGCGACGCCGACCGCTTCGGCCTGCACCCTGCCGTACTCGACGCCGCCACCCAGGCACTCGCCGTCGACCTGGGCGACGGGCAGGGCCACGCCCGGTTGCCGTTTTCCTGGTCCGGCGTCACCCTGCACGCCACCGGCGCCGCCGAACTGCGGGTCAGGTTCACCCCGACCTCACCGGACACGTACGCCGTGGCGGCCTTCGACCATGCCGGCCACCTCGTCGCCACCGCGACAGCGGTCACCTTCCGGCCGCTCGCCGCCGTCGCGGCGGCACCGGCGCGGACCGCCGACCTGCACCGGCTCGACTGGGTCCCGATCGCGGACCCGGGCCGTGACCGCCCGGCCGAGGGTGTGCACCTGCTCCGCCTCGACGAGGTCTGCGGCGACGACCCGGACACGATCCGTGAGCACTGCCGGCAGTTGCTGGCGACGTTGCAGCACTGGCTCGGTGACGCCACCAACAACGGCACCCGGCTGGCCGTCGTGACCCGGGGCGCCGTACCGGTCGCCGGCACCGGCGGTGATCTCGCCGGCGCGGCCGTCTGGGGGCTGGTACGGTCCGCCCAGGCCGAACATCCGGACCGGTTCCTGCTGGTCGACGCGGACCCGGTGGACCGCACCGACCCGTCCGGCGTCAGCGGCGTGGCCGCCACCGGCGACACGCCGGCCGACGCCGACACCGTCGCTGCGGCGGTCGCGGCGGCGCTCGCCGCAGGGGAACCACAGGTGGCCGTACGCGGTGGCACGGCACACGCGGCCCGGCTGGCCCACCTTCCGGCGGCGGGCAACGCTCGACCGGTGCTCGACCCGGCCGGCACCGTACTGATCACCGGCGGGCCGGGATCGCTGGGTGCCATCGTGGCCCGACACCTGGTCGACCGGTACGCGGTCCGGCACCTGGTGCTGCTGAGCCGCCAGGGTGACCAGACCCCCGGAGCCGCCGCGCTCGTCGCCGAACTCGCCGAACTCGGCGCCCGGGCCCGGGTGGTCGCCTGCGACGTGGCCGACCGCGCCGCACTGGCCCGCGTGCTGACCGAGACCACCGCCCGGCGGCCGCTGACCGCCGTCGTGCACGCCGCCGGGGTGGTCGCCGACGGCGTCGTCACCGAGATGACCCCGCACCGGCTCGACGCCGTACTCGCGCCCAAGGTCGCCGGGGCGCTGCACCTGCACGAGCTGACCGCCGGGATGGACCTGGCCGCGTTCGTGATGTTCTCCTCCCTGTCCGGGGTGCTCGGCGCGCCGGGGCAGGCCAACTACGCCGCCGCCAACTCGGTTCTGGACGCGCTGGCGGCCCGGCGGCACCGGGCGGGGCTGCCCGCCGTCTCCGTGGCCTGGGGCCAGTGGGACACCGACGGCGGTATGACCGGAACGCTCGCTGAGGCCGACCGTGCCCGAATGGCCCGCGGCGGGGTACTGCCGCTGTCCGTGCCCGCCGGGCTGGCGCTGTTCGACGCCGCCGTCGCCGCCACCGCGCCCGCCGTCGTCGCCGCGGCGCTGCAACCGGCCCGGCTGCGTGCCGGCGACGGCGTACCGCCGGTCTTCAGCTCGCTGGTGGGTCCGCTCACCCGGCCGGCAGCGGGCGGCGGCACCGGGGCACTCGCCGCGCGCCTCGCAGAGCTCGCCGAGCGGGAACGGGCGGACCTGCTCCTCGACCTGGTCCGTACCCACGTCGCGACCGTGCTGGGACACGAATCACCGGAGGCGGTCGCCGCCGACCGTGAATTCCATCAGCTCGGCTTCGATTCGCTCACCGCCGTCGAGTTGCGCAACGCGTTGACCGCGGCGACCGGGCTACGGCTGCCGGCCACCCTGGTGTTCGACCATCCCACGGCGAACGCGGTGGCCGAGTACCTGCGCGCCGAACTCGTCGTCGGCGAGAGCCGGCCGGGAGGCGCCCTTGCCGTCGCGTCTTCGGCAGGCACCGACGAGCCGATCGCGATCGTCGCGATGGCCTGCCGCTACCCGGGCGGCGTCAGCTCGCCGGAGCAGTTGTGGACCCTCGTCGCCGACGGGGTCGACGCCATCGGCGAGTTCCCCGCCGACCGTGGCTGGCAGATCGACCAGCTCTACGACGCCAGCGGGGAACGGCCTGGCAGCACGTACGTGCGTACCGGGGGATTCCTCTACGACGCCGCCGATTTCGACGCCGGCTTCTTCGGCATCTCACCTCGCGAGGCGCCGACCGTCGACCCGCAGCAGCGGCTGCTGCTGGAGACCTCGTGGGAGGCCGTCGAACGGGCCGGCATCGACCCGTTGTCCCTGCGGGGCAGCGCTACCGGCGTCTTCGTCGGTGTCCAGTACCACGACTACGTGGCCAGCAGCTCCACCGGCGCGGTGGTGTCCGGTCGGGTGGCCCACCACTTCGGATTCGAAGGCCCGGCGGTCAGTGTCGACACCGCCTGCTCCTCGTCGCTGGTCTCGATGCACTGGGCGGCGCAGTCGCTGCGTACCGGGGAGTGCACGCTGGCGCTGGCCGGCGGGGTCACGGTGATGGCGACCCCGGAGACGTTCGTCGAGTTCAGCCGCCAACGCGGGCTGGCCCGCGACGGTCGCTGCAAGGCCTTCTCCACCGACGCCGACGGCACCGCCTGGGCGGAGGGCGCCGGGGTCCTCGTCCTGGAACGACTCTCCGACGCCCGCCGGCACGGTCACCCGGTGCTCGCCGTGATCCGGGGCTCGGCGGTCAACTCCGACGGCCGGTCCAACGGGCTCACCGCTCCGAACGGACCCGCCCAGCAGCGGGTGATCCGCCAGGCGTTGGCCAACGCCGGTCTGCGGCCGGGCGACGTCGACGTGGTGGAGGCGCACGGCACCGGCACGGCGTTGGGCGACCCGATCGAGGCGCAGGCCCTGCTCGCCACCTACGGGCAGGACCGGGACGAACCGCTCTGGCTGGGCTCGCTCAAGTCGAACATCGGGCACACCCAGGCCGCCGCCGGGGTCGCCGGAGTGATCAAGATGGTTCAGGCGATGCGGTACGCGACGATGCCGCGGACGCTGCACGTGACCGAGCCGTCGACGCATGTCGACTGGGCTGCGGGGAAGGTTCGGCTGCTGACCACGGACCGGCCGTGGCGGCGGACCGGCCAGCCCCGCCGGGCCGCGGTCTCGTCCTTCGGCGTCAGCGGTACCAACGCCCATCTGGTGATCGAGGAGGCAGACCCGCAGGATGCCGCCGTCACCGCCGGTGGTGACGGCGGTAGTGCGGCCGGCAGTGAGTCCGGCGGTGGGGCCGATGGTGGGGCCGGCGAGCCGCCGGTGGTGCCGTGGCTGCTGTCCGGCCGTACCCGCCAGGCACTGCAGGCACAGGCGGAGCGGCTGCTGAACCACGTCGACGACACCGACGACGAAGCGGCCGACATCGGCTACTCCACCGTGTTCCGGCCACAGTTGGAGCACCGGGCCGTGCTGCTCGGCGCGGAACGGGGCGACTTCCTGCTCGGGCTCGTCGCACTCGTCGACGGCGTCGAGGAGGCCGAGTCGGTGACCGGCACGGTCAGCAGCGGCGGCCTCGCCTTCGTCTTCTCCGGCCAGGGCGCGCAGCACCCCCGGATGGGACGGCAGCTCGCGGCCCGGTTCCCGGTGTTCGCGGCGGCGCTGCACGAGGTGACCAGCGAGTTCGACACGCGTCTGGACCCGCCGCTGGGTACGGTGCTCGCCGCCGAGCCGGGCAGCGCCGAGGCCGCGCTGCTCGACCAGACCGCCTACACCCAGGCCGGGGTGTTCGCCGTCGAGGTCGCCATGCTGCGGTTGCTGGAGTCGGTCGGGGTCCGTCCGGACCGGCTCGCCGGACACTCGATCGGCGAGCTGGCCGCCGCGTACGCCGCCGGCATGCTCTCGCTGTCCGACGCGTGCGCCCTGGTCGCCGCCCGGGGCACCCTGATGCAGGCGCTGCCGGCCGGCGGTGCGATGCTCGCCGTGCAGGCCAGCGAGGACGAGGTACGCCCGCTGCTGACCGGCCGGCTGGACCTCGCCGCCGTCAACGCGGCGCAGTCGGTGGTGCTCTCCGGTGCCGAGCAGGAGATCCGGGCCGTCGCCGAAAGGTTCGCCGGGCAGGGCAGGGCGGTGACCCGGCTGCGCGTGTCGCACGCGTTCCACTCGGCGGCGATGGAGCCGATGCTGGCCGCGTACCGCGAGGTGGTCGAGTCGGTCACCTTCCGGCCGCCCAGGGTGCCGCTGGTCTCCACGCTCACCGGCGCGGCGGCGGACCCGGAGCAGTTGTGCTCGGCGGAGTACTGGGTACGGCAGGTTCGCGAGCCGGTGCGCTTCCACGACGCGGTCCGCTGCCTCGAACGCGCCGGTGTCACCCGGTTCGTCGAGGTCGGGCCGGACGCCGTGCTCGTCCCGCTGGTGTCGCGTGGCGTCGCCGCGACGGTGGCGCCGCCGACGGTCGCGCCGACGATGCGTCGGGGCCGCGACGAGCCGCGTACGTTGCTGGACACGCTCGCCCGGTTGCACGTGTGCGGCGTCGCGGTGGACTGGTCGGCGGTCCTCGCCGACCTTCCGGTGCGCCGGGTACCCCTGCCCACCTACGCCTTCCAACGCCAGAGGTACTGGCTGGACAGTGTCGCGGGTGCCCTCGCCGATCCGGCTGCCGGTGCACATCCGCTCGTCGACCAGGCGGTGGAACTGCCCGGGTCGGGTGGGTTGATGCTGACCGGCCGGCTGTCCACCGCCACCCACCCCTGGCTGGCCGACCACGTGGTGCACGGACTGACCGTGCTGCCCGGCGCCGGCCTCGTCGAACTCGCCACCCGGGCCGGCGACCAGCTCGGGTGCGGGCGGATCGAGCAGCTCGACTTCGAACGTCCGCTGGTCCTGCCGGCCGGCGGCAGCGTCGCCGTGCAGGTGGAGGTCGGTGCCGCCGACGAACATGGGGCCCGGCGTGTCCTGGTGCACTCCCGGGCCGGATCCGCCGGGACCGACCCGCCCTGGCAGCGGCACGCCAGTGGGGTGCTGGTGCCGGACACTGCGGCCGCCGACCGGCTGGCACCAGACCCGGAGTTCACCCAGTGGCCGCCGCCGGGAGCCACCCCGGTGCCGCTGGACAGCTGGTACGACGAGCTCGCCGCGACCGCCGGAATCGCCTACGGCCCGGTCTTCCGCGGGGTGCGCGCGGTGTGGCGGCGGGCCGACGAGGTGTACGCCGACGTCGCCCTGCCGGCCGTGGCCGGCACTGACGCCGCCGACTTCAACCTGCACCCGGCGGTGCTGGACGCGGCCTGGCAGTTGGTGGCGCACAGCCCGGTGGCGGCGGCCGGCCCGCTGCTGCCGTTCGCGGTGACCGGGGTGAGCCTGTTCGCCACCGGCGCCGTCGAGGCGCGGGTGCGCGTCCGGGTGGCCGCGCCGGCGACGGTGTCGGTCGAGATCGCCGACGGTGCCGGTGTGCCGGTCGCCACCGTTGACGCGCTCGCGCTGCGCCCCGCCGGTGACCTGGCGCAGGCCCTCGACGACGTGGAGGTGTCCGCCGGTGACGGGTCAGCGGCCAGCCGCGACGGCGGAGGTCCGGGCGACGGGCCAGCGGCGGCGCTGCTGCGGGTCCAGTGGCAGCCGATCGCCGCACCCGACGTGTCGCCGAGCGTCGCCTGGCAGCTGGTCGGCCCGGACCGCTGGACGCTGGCGGCGCCGCTCACAGCGACCGCCGTACCGGACTTCGACGCCGTCGTCGCGTCGGCGGCCGACGGCGACGGCGAGGACCGGCCGGTGTTCCTGCTCAGCTGTGGCGGCGGCCCGGACCCGGACGTCGTGCACGGCGAGACCCGGCGGGCGGTCGACGCGTTGCGTACCTGGCTGGCCGACAGCCGGTTCGACGGGTCGAGGCTGGTGGTGGTGACCGGCGGCGGCGTCCCGGCCGGTGCCGTCGCCGGCGTGGACCCGGCCGGTGCCGCCGTCTGGGGCCTGGTACGCAGCGCGCAGGCCGAGCACCCCGATCGGATCGTGCTGGTCGACGTCGAGCCGGACCGGGTCTCGCCCGCGCTGCTGGCCTCGGCGGTGTCCACGGGGGAGCCCCAGGTGGCGGTCCGCGACGAAGCCCTGTACGTGCCCCGCCTGGTGCCGAGCGGTCCGCCGCCGCAGGACGCGCCCCCCACGCCCCCGGACTTCGGCTCGGGCACGGTCCTGGTGACCGGGGCGACCGGCGCCCTCGGCCGGGTGATCGCCCGGCACCTGGTGACCGGTCACGGCGTACGGCATCTGCTGCTGACCAGCCGGCGGGGCATGGCCGCGCCCGACATGACGCGGCTGCGTACCGACCTGCTCGACCTCGGCGCCCAGGTGACGGTCACGGCCTGCGACGTCACCGACCGCGACGAGGTGGCACGGTTGCTCGCCACGGTGCCGTCGGAGCATCCGCTCACCGGCGTCGTGCACGCGGCCGGCGTTCTCGACGACGCGGTGATCGGCTCGCTGACCGCCGACCGGATGTCGAACGTGCTGCGGCCCAAGGTGGACGCCGCGTGGCACCTGCACGAGCTGACCAGGGACACGCCGCTCGCCGCGTTCGTGACGTTCTCCTCCGCCGCCGGGGTCCTCGGCCCACCCGGTCAGGCCAACTACGCCGCGGCCAACGCCTACCTGGACGGGTTGGCCGCCCACCGGCGGGCGCACGACCTGCCGGCCAAGTCACTGGCCTGGGGCCTGTGGTCCACTGCCGACGAGGGGATGGGTGGCGCACTGACCGAAGCCGACCTGCGGCGGCTCGCCGAGACCGGTGTCCACCCGCTCGACGCCGAGACCGGTCTCGCCCTGTACGACCGGGCGGTGGCCCTGCCCGACGCCGTGCTGGTGCCGATCCGGCTCGATCCGGCGAAGCTGGGGCCGGACCGGCCGGCGTTGCTCGACGGCCTGGCCGCGCCCCCGCCGACGGACGATGGCACGACCGGGACGCGTCGGCGCTCCGCGCGGGACGCGAACGGCGGCGCGCCGACCGGTGGTGGCGGCGGCCGGCTCCGCGAGCAGCTCGCCGGCAAGTCCCGCCCGCAGGCGCAGGAACTGCTGCTGGAGATGATCCGCAGTGAGGCGGCGAAGCTGCTCGGGCACCCGGGGCCGGAGGCGATCGAGCCGGAGCGGGCCTTCAGCGAGCTGGGCTTCGATTCGTTGGCCGCGATCGGGTTCCGTAACCGGTTGACCCTGCTCACCGGCCGGCAGCAGCCGGCGACGTTGATCTTCGACTATCCCAACGCCGCCGCGCTGGCCCGGCAGTTCGCCGCCGACCTCGTGCCGGACACCGTCGACGGCGGCGCTGCGCTGCCCGACGACGAGATCCGGGCGGTGCTGAGCAGCATCCCGCTGGGCCGGCTGCGTGCCGCCGGACTGCTGGAGAGCCTGCTCGCGCTGGCCGGCGCGCCGACGCACCCGGCCGGCACGCCCCACCCGGCGGGCGGCTCCGCGATTGACGAAATGGACACCGAGAACCTCATCAGCATGGCCCTGCAGACGGCCGACTTCGGCGAGTGACGCGAGAGGTGTGAGATAGACATGACGCAGGCGGACCAGAGGATCGTCGACGCTCTCCGCGCGTCGCTGAAGGAGAACGAGCGACTCCGCGAGCACAGCCGCCAGCTCACCGAGGCAGCACACGAGCCGATCGCCATCATCGGCATGGCGTGCCGGTTCCCCGGTGGGGTGACCAGTCCGGAAGGGCTGTGGCGGCTGCTGGTCGACGAGGTCGATCCGATGGGTGGGTTCCCCACCGACCGGGGCTGGGACCTGGACCGGCTCTACGACCCCGACGGCACCCGGCCCAACACGACCTACGTACGGCAGGCCGGGTTCCTCTACGACGCGGGCGACTTCGACGCCGACTGGTTCGGCATCGCCCCCCGCGACGCCCTGCTGATCGACCCCCAGCAGCGGTTGCTGCTGGAAAGCACCTGGGAGGCGTTCGAACGCGCCGGTATCGCCCCGGCGTCGGTACGCGGCAGCCAGACCGGCGTCTTCGCCGGGGTCATGTACCACAACTATCCCGGCAGTTACGGGTCGTCGGGGGTGGTGTCCGGGCGGGTCTCGTACCACTTCGGTTTCGAAGGACCGGCGATCACGCTCGACACCGCCTGCTCGTCGTCCCTGGTGGCGCTCGACCTCGCCGTACAGTCGCTGCGTCGGGGGGAGTGCTCCCTCGCTGTCGCCGGCGGGTCGTCGGTGATGGCCTCCCCGCAGACCTTCGTCGAGTTCAACCTCGAGGACACCCAGTCGCGTGACGGCCGGTGCCGTTCCTTCTCCGACGACGCCGACGGGCCGGCCTGGGCCGAGGGCGTCGGGGTGCTGCTCGTCGAGCGGCTGTCCGATGCGCGCCGCAACGGCCACCGCGTTCTCGCCGTGGTACGCGGCTCCGCGGCCAACTCCGACGGCGCGTCGAACGGGCTGACCGCGCCGAACGGTCCGGCTCAGCAGCGGCTGATCCGGCAGGCGTTGGCCAACGCCCGCATGTCCGCCGACCAGGTCGACGCGGTCGACGGCCACGGTACGGCCACCGAACTGGGCGACCCGATCGAGGTGCAGGCGCTGCTGGCGACGTACGGGCAGGGTCGGGACGCGGATCGTCCGTTGTGGTTGGGGTCGTTGAAGTCGAACATCGGTCACGCGCAGGCGGCGGCGGGTGTGGGTGGTGTGATCAAGATGGTGATGGCGTTGCGGGCGGGGTTGCTGCCCCGGTCGTTGCACGTGTCGGAGCCCTCGTCGCATGTGGACTGGTCGGCGGGTGGGGTGCGGCTGTTGACCATGGCGCGGCCGTGGCCGGGTACCGACGGACCGCGTCGGGCCGGGGTGTCGTCGTTCGGGTTGAGCGGGACGAACGCGCACGTGATCCTGGAGGAGGCGCCGGCGGATCTGGCGGCCGGCCCGGTGCCGGCCGACGGCTCGGTCGAGGATCCACCGGCTGTGCCGTTCCAGCGCAAGCGCTACTGGCTGACCGCCTCCCCGCTGACCGGTGACCCGGTCTCGATGGGGCTCGCCCCCGCCAACCACCCGCTGCTCGGCGCCGCCGTCATGCTCGCGGCCAACGACGGCATGGTGCTCACCGGGCGGCTGTCGGTGGCGAACCAGCCCTGGCTGGCCGACCACCGGGTGGGCGAGACCGTCCTGTTCCCCGGCGCGGGCTTCGTCGAACTCGCCACACACGCCGGGGAACGGGTCGGCTGCGGCCGGATCGCCGACCTCGTCCTGCAGGCCCCGCTGGTGCTGCCGGCCCGGGACGCGCAGCAGATCCAGATCACGCTCGGCGGGCCCGACGACTCCGGAGCCCGGTCGCTGGTCGTGCACAGCAGGACCGACGACGGTACGGACGACAGCCGTTGGACGCCGCACGCGACCGGCACCCTGGTGCCGCGTCGGCCGCCCACCGGTGCCGAGCTGACCTCCTGGCCGCCGGACGGCGCCGAGCCGGTCGACCTGGCCGGCGTCTACGACGAGTTCGCCGAACGTGGACTGGTCTACGGACCGACCTTCCAGGGGCTGCGGAACGCCTGGCGCCGCGACGACGACCTGTACGCCGAGATCAGCGTGCCGGATCAGGCACGGGGCAAGGTGAACCGGTTCGGGCTGCACCCGGCACTACTGGACGCGGCCCTGCAGGCGGTCGGCCGCAGCGGGTTGGCCGGGCAGGAGGCGGCCCTGCCGTTCCAGTGGCGCGACGTCGAGGTGTACGCCGCCGGCGCGGCCAGCGCCCGGATCCGGGTCAGCCGCTCGGCCGACGGCGGCGTGTCGATCCTGCTGGCCGACGGCACGGGTACGCCGGTCGCCTCGGTCGGTTCGCTGGTGCTGCGCCCGGTCGTGGCGGCGGAACTGGCCGCCGCCGACAGTGGGCCGTACCGCGACGCGCTGTTCACCGTCGACTGGACGCCGGTGGCGCTGCCGGCCGGTGCCCCGGTCACCGTCGCCGACCTGGCCGGCGTGACCGCCGGCGCCGAGGTCCCGGCGGTGGTGCTGCACCGTCACGCCGCCGTGTCCGGCGCCGGCGCCGGTACGCCCGAAGCGGTCCGCGCCGGCACCGTGGAGGCGTTCACCGCGCTGCGTACCTGGCTGGCCGAGCCCCGGTTCGCCGGCACCCGGCTGGTGGTGCTGACCCGGCGGGCCGTGGCGCTGCCCGGCGAGGACGTCACCGACCTGGCCGGCTCAGCCGTGTGGGGGCTGATCCGGTCCGCGCAGACCGAGCATCCGGGTCGGATCGTGCTGGTGGACACCGACGCCGAACAGGACGCGGTGACGCTGCTGCCGAAGGTGCTGGCGGCCGGGGAGTCCCAGGTCGTGGTCCGGGACGGGGCGGTACGGGTGGCCCGGCTGCGCAGAGCGGACGCGGCTGCGGCCGACGCGGTACCGGCCGACGTCGCCGCCGGCACGGTGCTGGTCACCGGGGCCACCGGTGGCCTCGGCCGGCTGATCGCCCGGCACCTGGTCACCACGCACGGCGTACGGGACCTGCTGCTGGTCAGCCGGCGCGGTGCGGCCGCCGAAGGCGCCGACGAACTCGTCGAGGAGCTGACCGGGCTGGGCGCCCAGGTCGAGCTGGTCGCCGGCGACGTCGCCGACCGGGACGCGGCAGCGGCGCTTGTCGCCGGACGCCGGCTCACTGCGGTCGTGCACGCCGCCGGGGTGCTGGACAACGGCACGATCGACACGCTGACGCCGCAGCGGATCGACGCCGTGCTGCGGCCGAAGGTCGACGCCGCGTGGCACCTGCACGAGCTGACCGCCGGGATGGACCTGGCCGCGTTCGTGCTGTTCTCCTCCGCCTCCGGCGTGCTCGGCGGGATGGGGCAGGGCAACTACGCCGCCGCGAACACCTTCCTGGACGGGCTGGCCGCCCATCGGCGGGCCAGCGGCCTGGCCGGGGTCTCCCTCGCCTGGGGCATGTGGGGCACCGGCACCGGGATGGCCGGTCACGTCACCGCCGCCGAACTGCCGCAGGTGGCCCGTACCGGGTTCGTCCCGATCAGCGGCGCGGAAGGGCTGGCGCTGTTCGACGCCACCTGGATGTCGCCGGAACCGTTCCTCGCCCCCATCCGGCTCGACCTCACGGTCCTTCGCCGGCAGGGGGACGCGCTGCCGGATCTGTTCCGGGCCCTCGTCCCAGCGCCGCGCCGCGCCGTCGCCGCCCCCGGCGACGCCACCGGCACGTTCAGTCAACGGTTGGCCGCGATGTCGGTCCAGGACCGGGGGAACACCCTGCGGGAGCTGGTTCGCGCGCAGGTGGCGCAGGCGCTCGGGCACAGTGCCCCGGAGAGCATCGAGCTGGACCGGGCGTTCCAGGACCTGGGATTCGACTCCCTCACCGCGGTCGAGCTGCGCAACGGGCTCAGTGTCGCCACCGGGGTCCAGCTGTCGGCGACCCTGGTGTTCGACAACCCGACCCCGATGGCGTTGGTCGACCACCTCGCCGAGGAACTCGTCGGTGACGCGGAGGAACCGTCCGTGGCAGAGCCCGACCAGGCCCCGGTGTCGGCGGACGAACCGATCGCCATCGTCGGCATGAGCTGCCGACTGCCCGGCGCGGTCAGCTCGCCCGAGGACCTGTGGCGGCTGCTGACCGCCGGCGACGACGGGATCTCGTCGTTCCCCACCGATCGGGGCTGGGACATCGAAGGATGGTTCAGCCACGACTCCGGCGCGGGTTCCCGCCAGGGCGGGTTCGTCGCCGACGCCACCCACTTCGACGCCGGCTTCTTCGGCATCAGTGACGACGAGGCGACCGTCATGGACCCGCAGCAGCGGCTGCTGCTGGAGGCTTCGTGGGAGGCGATCGAGCGGGCCGGCATCGATCCGCGTTCGCTGCGCGGCAGCACCACCGGTGTGTTCGCCGGAGTGATGCAGCCCGACTACGACCCCGGCATGTTCGGATCGGTGGAACACGCCGCCGCGTTCCGTGGGGTCGGCCTGTCGCAGAGCATCGTCTCCGGCCGGGTGGCCTACCTGCTGGGCCTGGAGGGCCCGGCGGTGTCGGTGGACACCGCCTGCTCGTCCTCCCTGGTCGCGCTGCACTGGGCTATCCAGGCGCTGCGCCAGGGTGACTGTTCGCTGGCGCTCGCCGGCGGGGTGACGGTGATCTCGACCCCGGCCACCTTCGTCGACTTCGACCAGCAGGGCGGGCTGGCCACCGACGGGCGCTGCAAGTCGTTCTCGGCGGCGGCCGACGGGATCGGCTGGGCCGAGGGCGTCGGTGTGCTCGTGGTGGAGCGGCTCTCCGACGCCCGACGCAACGGCCACCAGGTGCTGGCCGTGGTACGGGGCTCCGCCGTCAACTCCGACGGTGCCTCCAACGGGATGACCGCGCCCAACGGGCCGGCCCAGGAGAAGGTGATCCGGCGGGCGCTGGCGACCGCCGGGCTACGCGCGGACGAGGTCGACGCGGTCGAGGGCTTCGGCGCCGGCACCCGGCTCGGCGATCCGATCGAGGTGCGGGCCCTGCAGGGCACGTACGGGCAGGACCGCGACCGGCCGCTGTGGCTGGGATCGGTCAAGTCGAACATCGGCCACACCCAGTCGGCCTCCGGCGTCGCCGGGGTCGTCAAGATGGTGCTCGCCCTGCGGCACGGCGTGCTGCCGCGGACGCTGCACGCCGACGACCGGTCCCCACACGTGAACTGGGCCGACAGCCAGGTGCGGCTGCTCACCGAGTCGGTGCCCTGGCCGGCGGGCGAGCGTCCGCGCCGGGCCGCGGTGTCGTCCTTCGGGCGCAGCGGCACCAACGCGCACCTGATCCTGGAGGAGGCGGACCCCGCCGTGGCCGGGGCGCAGGCGCACGGTCAGCCGCCCCAACAGGCGCAGCGGCCGGCCGGGCCGATGCTGCCGCTGCTGGTGTCGGCGCGAACCCGGGAGGCGTTGCCGGACCAGGCTGCCGCGCTGGTCGCAGCGCTGCGTGCCGACCCCGACCTCGACCCGGTCGACGTCGGGTACTCCCTGGCGGCCACCCGGGTGCCCTTCGACCACCAGGCCGTTGTCGTCGGCGCCGACCGTGACGACCTGCTGGGGGCCCTGACCGACCTGGCCGCCGCGACGCTGTCGCCACGGGTGGTGACCGGCCACGTCCGGCCGACCGGCGGTACGGCGTACCTGTTCCCGGGTGCCGGGGCGCAGCGAGCCGGGATGGGCCGGCAGCTGTACGCCTCGTTCGGCGCCTTCGCCGCCGCGTTCGACGAGGTCTGCGCCAAGTTCGACCGGCATCTCGACCGGCCGTTGCGGGATCTGGTGTTCGCCGAGGAGGGCACGGTGGCCGCTGGCCTGCTCGACCAGACGAGCTACATGCAGGCCGCACTGTTCACGGTGGAGGTGGCGACGTACCGGCTGCTGGAGTCGTGGGGCCTGCGGCCCGACCACGTCGTCGGGCATTCGGCCGGGGCGCTCGCCGCCGCGCACGTCGCCGGGGTGCTGTCGCTGGCCGACGCGGTGAAGCTCTGCGCGACCGGTGGGGAACTGCTGCAGGAGCTGCCCGCCGGGGCGATGGTGGCGGTGCGGGCCAGCGAGGACGAGGTGCGGCCCGAACTGGACGGGGACGTCGAGATCGCGGCGGTGAACAGCCCTGACTGGGTGGTGGTGTCCGGGCCGGACGACGACGTCACCGAGCTGGCCGAGCGGTGGCGGGCAGCGGGACGGTCGGTCAGCCCGCTGCGGGTGCGCCGGGCGTTCCACTCCTCGGCGGTGGACGATGTCCTGGAGGAGTACTTCGACGTCGCGGACCGGCTCACCTACCACCCGCCGGCCGTCAGCCTGGTCGCGCACGTCGACGGCGAGCTGGTCGGTGCCGACGACCTGGCGACCGCCGAACACTGGGAGCGGCAGCTGCGCGCCGAGGTCCGGTTCGTCGACGACGTACGCCATCTGGCGGAACTGGGCGTGACCCGGTTCGTCGAGGTGGGTCCGGACGGTGGCCTGGCGCAGATGGTGGCGGCCTGCCTGCCCGACGCCGGCCAGGCGGTGGTGCCGACGGTGAGCGCGGACCCGGCGGAGGTCGGCGCGCTGTTCGCGGCGGTGGCCCGGCTGCAGGTGACCGGGCATGCCGTGGACTGGTCGCGGCTGTACGCCGGTCGGGGCGCGCGGCAGGTGGCGCTGCCCCCGTACTCGTTCCATCGGCAGCGGTACTGGGTCGAGATGGACGCGCTGGCGGTCGGCGAGGTGGTCGCCGCCGGGTTGGAGGAGACCGGGCATCCGCTGCTGGGTGCGGCGGTGCCGGTCGCCGGTACGCAGGACCTGGTGCTGACCGGCCGCCTGTCGCGGGCAGCCAGGTCCTGGCTGGACGACCACCGGATCGGGGATGCCACCGTGCTGCCGGCCCCGGCGCTGGTCGAGTTCGCGGTGCATGCCGGGGACCGGGTCGGCTGCAGCCGGATCGCCCGGCTGACGGAGCTGGCTCCGGTGCCGTTGGATCCGGCCACCGCGACGCAGATCCAGGTGGTGGTGCGCGACGCCGGGGCGGGACACGGCGAGCGGGAGTTCGCCGTGTACGCCCGGGCCGAGGACGGTTCCACGGCCTGGTCGCAGTGCGCCGCCGGCCGGCTGGCGGCCGGCCGGGGCGGGCCCTCGCCGCTGACGGTGGACGACGGGCAGTGGCCACCGGCCGGCGCCGAGCCGGTCGACCTGTCCGGCTGGTACGAGGAGCTGGCCGACCGAGGCCTGTCCTACGGGCCGGCGATGCGCGGCCTGCGCCGCGCCTGGCGGGCCGGACAGGACCTGTTCGCCGAGGTCGACCTGCCGAAGAGCGCCGGTACGGGGGCCTTCGCGATCCATCCCGTCCTGCTCGACGCGGCCCTGCACGCCACCGGGCTGGTTGACGGCGCCGATGGCCGGCCGGGGCGGCCGGTCTCCTGGTCCGGGGTCGAGCTGCACGCCACCGGCGCCGTCACGGTCCGGGTGCGGCTGCGCGCCGACGGTCGAAGGCTCTCGCTCGCTATGGTCGACCCGGCGGGCAGTCCCGTGCTCACGGCGGATTCGATCGAGCTGCGGTCGGGGTCCGAGCGCGACCCGTCGGGCTCGGACACCGAGCAGGTCCCGGCCACCTCGGCCGCCGTTCGGCCCGGCGACAACGGTCGGCCGCGTGCGAACGGTGCGCCGGGCCGCCCGGTGGCGGCCGTCGCGGCGACCGGCGACGCGGGGGCCGGCGACGCGGGAGCCGAGACGTGGCGCCGGCTCGCCGCGCTCGGCGGTGAGCAGCGGGAGCCCGCCGTGCGGGACCTGGTCGCCAGCGCGATCGCGGCCGTGGTGAACACGACTCCGGAGACGATCGACTTCGACGGGCACTTCGTCGAGGCCGGATTCACCTCACTGACCGTGACCGAGCTCGGGATCGACCTCGGTACCCGGACCGGTCTCGACCTCAGTGAGGTGATCTTCCAGTACCCGACACCCAACCATCTCACCCGTCACCTGCTCGACGAACTCGCCGCGAACGGCGCCGGTCAGCAACCGGTTCGTGAGGGCGACGAGGGCGGGGAGACGCTGCGCGATCTGTTCCGGGCGGCGGCGCTGGCCGGCCGGCTCGGCGACGGTATCGACGTGCTGAGCGCGGCGGCGCGCCTGCGTCCCACCTTCGACACGCCGGCCGGTGCGGACCAGCGGATCTCCCCGCTGCGCCTGGCGCAGGGCCCGGCCCGGCCCCGGCTGCTGTTCGTGGAGACCCCGATGGCGATGGGCAACCACTACCAGTACAGCCGGCTGGTCGCGCACTTCCAGCAGATCCGTGACGTCGTGTCGCTGCCGGTGCCCGGCTTCACCCGGGGCGCTCCGCTGCCGGCGACCGCCGAGCTGGTGGTCGAGTTGCTCGCCGACGCGGCGCTGAGCGCCGCCGACGGCGAGCCGTTCGTCCTGGTCGGGTACTCGGCCGGTGGCATCCTCGCCCAGGCGACTGCTAGCCACCTCGAACGGATGGGCACCGGCCCGCAGGGCGTCGTGTTGCTCGACACCCAGCCGGTGCAGCGGCCGGGCGACCCCGGCGGCGGCTCCGTCGAGGATGCTTCCGCCGGCGCGGTGATGACCGAGATGGTGCTCGGACTGTTCGAGCTGGAGGCGGCCGCGGGCAAGTTCGACAGCGCCCAGCTCACCGCGATGGCCTGGTACGTCGACCTGCTGCCCGAGTTCGAGCTGGGGGCCACCGGGGCCCCGGTGCTCTACCTGCGCGGGGCCGAGCCGATCGGTGCCGCCGTGCCGGCCACGACGGCCGTGTCGTGGCCGTACGCCGACAGCACCGAGACGGTTCCCGGCAATCATTTCACCATGGTCGATGCGGAGGCGGCGACCACGTCGAAGGCGATCGAGCAGTGGCTGGCGGCAACAGCCGAGCAGCGTGTTCCCGAGCCGACCGTGAAGGGCTGAGGTGTGACGTGTACGAATCCGAGGACGCCGAGATCTACGACCTGATTCACCAGGGGCGGGGCAAGGACTACGCCGCTGAGGCCGCCGAGGTCACCCGACTCGTGCTGGCCGACAAGCCGGACGCGGCCTCACTGCTGGACGTCGCCTGCGGCACCGGCGAGCATCTGCAGCACCTCTCGGCGTCCTTCCCGCACGTCGAGGGGGTCGACATATCCGCCGACATGCTGCTGAGCGCCAAGGCGCGGCTGCCGCTGGTGCCGTTGCACCAGAGCGACATGCGCTCCTTCGCCCTGGGACGTCGTTTCGACGCGGTGACCTGTCTGTTCAGCTCGATCGGTCACATGCGTACGACCGCCGAGCTCACCGCCGCGCTGCGCTGCTTCGCCGAGCACACCGTGCCCGGCGGCGTCGCGGTGGTGGACCCGTGGTGGTTCCCCGACACGTTCCTGCCCGGGTACGTCGCCAGCGACGTGGTCCGGGCGGACGGGCGCACCATCGCCCGGGTCTCCCACGCGTCGCAGGAGGGCAACGCAACCCGGATGGACGTGCAGTACCTGATCGCCGACGCGGACTCGGGCATCCGCCACCTCGCGGAAAGCACTCTGATCACCTTGTTCACCCGCGAGGAGTACGAGGCCGCGTTCCGGGCCGCCGGGTTCACGCCGACCTATCTGGACCAGGGGCCGGGTGCCAGGGGTCTGTTCGTCGCGGTCCGGCAGGGGCGGCCGGAGCAGGCGTCGGCGGGTACCTGACCGGTACGTGGCACCGGGCGGGCGGTGGAACCGGACGGTCCCACCGCCCGCCCGGACAGCACGGTGCGCCCGGCACCGGACCAGCCGCCGGTCAGACCAGTCGTCGGTCTCAGGTTAGCCGTCGGGTGATCAGTTCGAGCACGGTGGCCGCGTGTTCATTGAGGTAGAAGTGGCCGCCCGGGAAGACCCGTAGCTCGAAGGCGCCGGTGGTGTGGTCCCGCCATGCCTCGGCCTCCGTGACGGTCACCTCGGTGTCCTGGTCACCGACCAGGGCGAGTACCGGGCTGCGCAGCGGCGGCCCGGGCCGGTGCCGGTAGGACTCGACCGCACGGTAGTCGCAGCGGGTCGCCGGCAGGATCATGTTGAGCATGTCCACGTCGTCCAGCAGCTCGCTGCCGGTACCGCTGAGCCGGGCCAGTTCCGCGCGCAAGCCGTGGTCGTCGAGACGGTGCACACTGGTCTCCCGATGCCGCGACGGCGCGCGTCGACCGGAGGCGATCAGCGCGGCCGGTGTGGTGCCGTCGCGTTCCAACCGGCGCGCGACCTCGTAGCCGACCATCGCGCCCATGCTGTGCCCGAACAGGGCCAGGGGCCGGTCGCGCCAGTCGGCCAGCTCCGCGGTGACCAGATCGGCGAGTCGTTCGATGTCGTCGATGCCGGGCTCGTGCCGCCGGTCCTGGCGTCCCGGATACTGGATGGCCAGCACGTCCACCGAGGCTGGTACGCCTCGGGCGACCGGCAGGTAGTACGAAGCCGACCCTCCCGCGTGCGGGAAGCACACCAGTCGGGTGGCGGCGTCCGGCTTCGGCCGGAACCGGCGGACCCACGAGGTCGTGGCCGAGGTCAAGGGGACTCCGATCGCCGTACCAGCAAATGGTGTGACCGTGACAGGCCGGCGGCGGGGGTGGCAACCCGTGCTCACCCCTAGCGGCGGTGCGGGGCTGATCTGGGGTTGTCCGGCGTTCTGGCCGCTGGCACCGTCGGAACCGACACCGTGGGTCCCGGCACCGGCCGGATCCGATGCGGTACGGGGCGGACACGGTGAGGTCGGCGAGGTGTGAACATGGCAGTGGCTGCGCACGACAAGGGACTCGTGCCGTTCGGGGAGTACCAGACGTGGTACCGGGTGACCAGACCGGCCGGCGCGGGCCGGCCGGCGCTGGTCGTGGTGCACGGCGGTCCGGGCAGCACCCACGACTACCTGCTGAACCTGGCCGGGCTGGCCGAACACGGCTGGCCGGTGGTGCACTACGACCAGATCGGCAACGGCGGCTCCACCCGCCTGCCCGACCGGGGCGCCGACTTCTGGACCGTCGAGCTGTTCCTCGCCGAGCTGGACAACCTGCTGCGCTCGCTCGGTGTCGCCGACGACTACGTGTTGTTCGGCCATTCGTGGGGTGGCCCGCTGGTGGCCCGGCACGCGGCGACCCGTCCGGCCGGGCTGCGCGGCCTGGTCGTCGCCAACGCGCCGGCTTCGTATCCACTGTGGCTGCAGGAGGCGCGACGGCTGCGCCAGGCGTTGCCGGCCGGGGTGAACGAGACCCTGCTCCGCCACGAGCAGGCGGGGACCACCGACAGCCAGGAGTACTTCACCGCCATGCGGGTGTTCTACGACCGGCACGTCTGCCGGGTCACGCCGTGGCCACGGGACTATCTGGCGTCGTTCATGGAGATCGCGAACGACCCGACGGTGTACCTGACCATGAACGGCCCGAGCGAGTTCCACGTCATCGGTACGCTGCGGGACTGGTCCGTCGTCGACTGCCTGGCCGACATCCGGGTGCCCACCCTGGTGCTGTCCGGCCGGCACGACGAGGCGACCCCGGCGACGTTGCAGCCGTACCTGGACCGGGTGCCCGGTGCCCGGTGGGTGGTCTTCGAGGAGTCCAGTCACCTGCCGCACCTGGAGGAGCCGGAGCGCTTCGCCGAGGTGCTGCTGGAGTTCCTCACCGAACTGAAGGGGGAGGGCACGCATGGCTGAGGGGCGTACCGCGCTGGTGTTCCCGGGCATGGGACCCACCGGCTTCGCCGAGGTCGGCCGGTTCATGCTGGCCAACCCGTACGCGCGGGAGCTGACCGCGACCGCCGACGAGGTCCTCGGATACCCGTTGCTGGAGCGCTACCGCACCGGCGGCGACTACTCGGAGGCCGCGCAGGTGGCCTTCTTTGTCAACTGCCTGGCGCTGGCCCGCTGGAGCGAGCAGGGCGGGACGGTGCCGGACTTCTGCGTCGGGCCGAGCTTCGGTGAGAAGCCGCTGATCGCCTACGTCGGCGCGTTGCCGGTACCGCAGGCCATCTGGCTTACCGCGCAGCTGGCCCGTCGGATGGAGGAGTACTTCGCCACCGAGCACCGTGACGTGGTGACACACTCGTTCACCCGTACACCGGAGCCGCTGCTGCGGGAGGTGCTCGACGAGCTCGCCGGGCAAGGGGAGTGGCACGAGATCTCCTGCTACGTGGATCATGACTTCCACATGCTGTCGCTGCGGGAACACATGCTCGACTGGCTGGCGGCGAGGCTGCGGTCGGCGGGCGGACTCCCGCTCTACACGATGCGTCCGCCGATGCACTGCGCCGCCTTCGCGCCGTTGCGCGACATCGTGGCGCGGGAGGTGCTCGACGGGCTTGAGTTCGCCGACCCGGCGGTGCCGGTCGTCGCCGATCAGGACGGCACGCTGGTCACCACCGGAGCGGGGGTGCGCCAGATGCTGCTGGACAGCTTCGTCCGGCCGCTGCGTTGGCCCGACGTGGTCGCATCGCTTCGTACGCGGGGCGTGCGTGAGGTGCGCGTCTGCGGGCCCGACCGGTTGTTCGGCCGGGTGCGGGCGACCACTGCGGCGTTCGAGGTGGTCGCTGTCACGCCCCGGCTTGCCCTGCAGCCGAGACGGTCCACCGCGGCGGTCTGAAACGGCCGGGCCGGCGGTCACCGGTGACCGGGGCGGAGAACCGTCGGCGCTTCGCCGGATCCCGGCCGGATCCGGTGCGGACCGCAACCCGGATCCGGCCGGACCTGGCAGCTCAGGCGGCCTGCATCCGGACCGCCGACAGCGTCGTCCAGAGCACCTCCGGGGTAGCGAACGACTCCATCGCCAACGCCTCGTCGGTGAACCGCACCGTGTACGCCGACTCGATCGCGGCGAGCAGTTCGACGGTCCCGAGTGAATCGAGACCGAAATCACGCAGCGAGCTTTCCGGCGACAGCTTCTCGTCGTCGCCGATGAATGGCAGGTGTTGGCGGAGCAGTGTCTCGAACTGGTCGTCCCACATGATGGCGACTCCGATTGAAGAAATCCTGCTGGTCTGATTGATCCTACCATTTCGCATCGACGATGCGAGCTGAAAAGATGGGGGTAAAAAATGGACGAAGCTGCCATTGGCGTCTTGTCGGCACGATTCATGCGAGGGCTGGAGACCGCCCCGGACCAGCCGGCGATCCGGATCAATTCCGACACGCTCAGTTATGCCGAGGCGCACCGGACGGCACTGCGCTGGGCGGCGGTGCTGACCGAGCACGCCGGGGGGCGACCCGCTCCGGTCGGGGTCCTGGCGGCGGGCAGCATTCCGGCGTACGTCGGGATCCTCGCCGCCCTGTACGCCGGCGCCACGGTCGTTCCGCTGCATCCCGACTTCCCGCCGGCCCGTACCCGGGCCATGCTCGACGCCGCCGGCGTCACCGTCGTGGTGACCGACGAGCCGGCGGTGGCCGGCCTGCCCGCGTCGCTACCGGCCGGTCGGGACGTCGCGGTCCTGGTCGCCGGGCAGGACCCGCAGCCCCGGTCGCCGCTGCGGATGCTGCCCGGCCGGTCCGGGCGGCCGCTGCCCGCGCCGCGACCGGTGCTGCCCGGCGACGCCGCGTACATGCTGTTCACCTCCGGGTCGACCGGGCGACCGAAGGGGGTGCCGATCACCCATGCCAGTCTGGCCCACTACTTCCGCCTGCTGGACCAGCGCTACGACTTCGACAGCGCCGACGTGTTCTCGCAGACGTTCGACCTGAACTTCGACTGCGCCATGTTCGACCTGTTCTGCGCCTGGGGAGCCGGAGCACAGCTGCTGCGGGTACCCGGGCAGGCCTACCGGGACCTGCCCGGCTTCCTCGCCGCTCACCAGGTGTCCGTCTGGTTCTCCACCCCCAGCAGCATCGGGCTGGTTCGTCGCCTGGGCGGCCTCGGCGCGGGCTCGCTGCCGACGCTGCGGCGCAGCTTCTTCGCCGGTGAGGCACTGCGCTGCCGGGACGCGGCACACTGGCAGGACGCGGCGGTCAACTCCACCGTGGAGAATCTGTACGGGCCGACCGAACTGACCATCACCGTCACCCGGCACCGCTACGGGGCCGGGTCGCATCAGCTGGCCGTCAACGGTGTCGTGCCGATCGGGCCACTGCACGACGGGCACCAGCAGTTGCTGGTGGACGAGGCCGGACAGCCGGTTGCCGACGAGGGGGAGCTGTGGGTGAGCGGGCCGCAACTGGCTCCCGGCTACCTCGATCCGGCCGACGGCGACGGACGCTTCGTCGTCCGCGACGGGCGGACCTGGTACCGCACCGGCGACCGGGTACGCCGCACCTCCGGCGGCGAACTGCTCTACCTCGGTCGACTCGACGCCCAGGTGCAGGTGCACGGGTGGCGGGTCGAACTCGCCGAGATCGAACACGCGGTACGCGGCTGCGTCGGCGTCGACGACGCGGCCGTCCTCGACGTCACGGTGGACGACACGACCGAGCTGGTCGTGTTCTACACCGGGCGACCGGCCGCGGTGGTCGAACTGACCCGGCAGCTGCGGCAGAGCCTGCCGCAGCGACTGGTGCCCCGGAGCTACGAACACCGCGACGAGCTGCCGCTGAATGCCAACCGCAAGGTGGACCGACCGGCGCTCCGGGCCCGGGCGAGGGAAATGGTGACCGGATTCCCCAAGCTGGCACCCGCCTGAGTAGGGGCTGGTAGGGGATCCCGAAGTCGTCCACCGGGGGTTATCTTTCTGTCGGCTGATCCCGGTCGGCGGATCCGATCGGCTGATTCGGTCCGGGTGCTGGACAGCAATTCCGCGACGGCGCCTCCAGTCTTTTCCAGGCGGCAGGAGTGCGGTTTTGGACGACGATCTGGTTCACTCGTTGCTGGACGTGGCCGAGGCGGTCGCCCCGACCCGGCCCGCCGTACGCGACGCGGTCGGTGCCTGGACCTACGCCGAGCTGCACGAGCACAGCCACGCGGTCGACGCCTGGCTGCACGACCGGGGGGTGGGCCCCGGTGACCGGGTGCTGGTGCAGGCCCAGACCACCCGCGAGCTGGTCGCGATGTTCTTCGGGGTCTCCCGGCGCGGCGCGACCTTCGTTCCGATCAATCCCGCGACGAAGGCGTTCCACCTCGCGGCGGTGGTCGCCAACGCCGAACCCCGCCTGGTGGTCGCCGACCGGGCCAACGCCGAGACGCTGCGCTCGCTCACCCGGCTGCCGGTGCACGAGACCGGGACGGTGTGGCCACAGGTGCACGCAGGTGCCGGGCGACGGCTCACCCGTACGGCGACGCCGGCGGCCACCGACGCGGCCGCCCTGATCTACACCTCCGGCAGCACCGCCGCGCCCAAGGCAGTCGTCACCCCGCATGCCCAGACCACGTTCGCCGTACGGGCGTTGCGCGACGCGCTCGGCTACCGCCCGGACGACGTGGTGTTCTGCCGCTTCCCGATGTCCTGGGACTACGGGCTGCACAAGGTGCTGATGACCTGTGCGGCGCAGGCCGAGGTGGTGCTCGCCGGCACCGAGTCGGACCTGGCGTTGCTCGACCGGATGCGGCAGACCGCCACGACCGTGGTTCCGGTGGTGCCGTCACTCGCCGCCATGATCGTCACGCTGGCCCGGCGCGCCGCCGGACCGCTGCCGCCGGTGCGGATGTTCACCAACACCGGCGCCGCGCTGCCGCAGCCGACGATCGAGCAGCTCCGCGCGGCCTTCCCCGGTGCCCGGGTGGTCCGCCAGTTCGGCCAGACCGAGTGCAAGCGCATCTCGGTGATGCCCCCGGAACAGGACCGGGAACGCCCCGACTCGGTGGGGCGCCCGCTCGCCGGCACCGAGGTGCTGATCCTCGACCCGGACGGGCGGAGCGTGCCGCCCGGTGAGACCGGCGAGATCGTGGTCACCGGCCCGCACGTCATGGCCGGCTACTGGCGGTCGCCGGAGCAGACTGCCCGGACGTTCCGGCCGGACCCGCGCACTGGGCAAATCCGGCTGCACACCGGCGACTACGGCCGTCTCGACGAGGACGGCTACCTCTACTTCGCCGGCCGGCGCGACGAGATGTTCAAGCGCAAGGGGATTCGGATGAGCACAGTGGAGATCGAAGCCGCCGCGATGGACGTTCCGGGCGTGCGGGCGGCCGTCGCGGTGCCGCCCACCCCGCACCGCGACCTCGCCCTCTGCGTGGTCTCCGATCTGGCCCCGCACGTGGTGCTCCGGGAACTGGCCCGGCGGCTGGAGCCGGCGAAGGTGCCGGCGACCTGCCGGGTGCTCGACGAACTGCCGCTGAACCACCACGGCAAGAACGAGAGAGGGAAGCTCGCCATGATCCTGGACGAGGCGCTGTCGTGAGCACGGCCACCTGGTACGTGGAACTTGCCGAGCGGTACGGCACCCCGCTGTACCTCTACGACCTGGACCGGATCGAGTCCGCCCGGCGGGACCTGCTGGCCAGCCTGCCCGAACCGATCGAGCTGTTCTACGCGGTCAAGGCCAACCCGCACCCGCAGGTGGCCGCAGCGGTCGCCGCGGACCGGGTCCGCGCGGAGATCAGCTCCACCGGCGAGCTGGCGGTCGCCCTCGCCGCCGGCTTCAACGCCGGGCACTGCCTCTACACCGGACCGGGCAAGACCACCGGTGAGCTGACCGAGGCTATCGGCCGGGGCGTGCGGACGTTCTCGGTGGAATCTCCCGGCGACCTCCGGCGCATCGGTACGGTGGCCAGCCGGCACGGCGTGGTCGCCCGGTGCCTGCTACGCATCAACAGCGTCACCGCGCGGGCGTCGACGAGTATCCGGATGACCGGGGCGCCGTCGCAGTTCGGTATCGACAGCGAGACCCTGCCCGACCTGCTGCCCGAGCTGCGCGAGGTGGCCGGCACCGACATCGTCGGTGCCCACTTCTTCCCGCTGAGCAACGCCCGTGACGAGGCGAGCCTGATCAGCGAGTTCCAGCACACCGTCACCCTCGCGGCGCAACTGCACGACGAACTCGGCCTGCCGGTGCGGCTGCTGGACATCGGTGGCGGCTTCGCCGCGCCGTACGCGGTGCCGGGCAGCCGCCCGAGGTACGACAAGGTGCGCGTCGAGCTGGAGAACGCGCTCGATGCCAGCTTCGCCGGCTGGCGCCACGGTACGCCGGGCGTCGCCTGCGAGTCCGGGCGCTACCTCGTCGGGGACAGTGGCACCCTGCTCTGCTCGGTGGTCAACCTCAAGACGAGCCGGGGCCGGCGGTTCGTGATCCTCGACGGCGGAATCAACACCTTCGGCGGCATGTCCGGGCTGGGCCGGCTGCTACCGGTGGCGGTCCAGCTCGACGAGGACGCCCCGGCCGGTACCGCGAGTCTGGTCGGGCCGCTGTGCACCCCGGGCGACGTGCTCGGCCGCGACGTCGACGTGCCGGAGCTCGCCCCCGGCGACGTGGTGGCGATCCCGAACGCGGGTGCGTACGGGCCGACAGCCAGCCTGCTGGCCTTCCTGGGCCGACCGGCCCCGGTCGAGGTGGTCGTCCGGGGCCGCCGGGTCGTTTCCGTGTCGCGCCTGGAATACCACCGTGACCACGGCCCGTGGACATGAACCCGGCCGGCCGGGTACGCCAGGCCACCCGGCCCGGACCTCCGACGGTGCTCGTCAGCGGGCTCTCCTCGGACGCGCACACCTGGAATCTGGTCTTCCTGGAGCTGCTGCTCGCCGAGCTCGGGTACCGGGTGACCAACCTCGGGGCGTGCGTGCCCGACGAACTTCTCGTCCGCGAGTGCCTGGACCGGGCACCCGAGCTGCTCGTGCTGAGCAGCGTCAACGGGCACGGCCACCTCGACGGGGCGCGGGTGGTCCGCCGGCTGCGCGGTCTGCCGTCACTGGCGGGCCTGCCGATCGTGATCGGCGGCAAGCTCGGGGTGGCCGGCGGGCTGACCGCCGCACAGCGCGACGAGCTGGCCCGGGCCGGCTGCGACGCGGTGTTCGAGGAGAACGCCGAGACCGTCACCGCGTTCCGCCGGTTCCTCGACACGCTGCCCGTCCGGGCGATCCGGTGACCTCGACCCGTTCACCGGTGACGCCGGTGACCGCGACCGGTGCACCGGTCGCGGCGACGGCCGGCGACCGGGTCCGGATCGGCCTCGGCGAGTTCGTCCGCGCCGCGCGGGCCGCCGGGAACCTGGTGGTGCAGCCGAGGATGGGCTTCGGCAGCCCGGAGTCGATGCGCAGCGGGTTGCGGGCCACCAAGGCGGTACCGGCGACCACCGTGGGCACGATCACCCTGGACAGTTACACCCGGGTCGGTGACCTTGCCGCCGCCGAGCGGGCCGTCCTCGCCGGCGCGGACCTCAACGGCTACCCCATCGTCAGTCATCCGGTGCACGTGACCCGGTCCGTTCTCGACGGGGTACGCGACAGCGGGTTCCCGGTCCAGCTGCGCCACGGCTCGGCGACTCCGCAGCACATCTTCGCCGCGCTGATCGCCGCCGGCCTGGACGCCACCGAAGGCGGACCGGTCTCCTACTGCCTGCCGTACGGACGGGTGCCGCTGGAAGAGTCCGTGCGTAGTTGGGCACAGTGCTGTGAGCTCTTCGCCCACCTGCGCGAGCACGCGCCGGTCGAGCCCAACCTGGAGACGTTCGGCGGCTGCATGCTCGGTCAGCTGTGCCCACCCAGCCAACTGGTGGCGCTCAGCGTGCTGGAGGCGATGTTCTTCCGCCAGTACGGGGTACGCAGCGTGGCGGTCAGCTACGCCCAGCAGACGAACCCGCGCCAGGACGAGGAGGCAATCTTCGCGTTGCGCCGGCTCTGCGCCGAGCTGCTCGACGACATCGACTGGCACGTGGTCGTCTACACGTACATGGGGGTGTACCCGACCACGCCGTGGGGTGCGCGGCGGCTGCTCGCCGAAGCCGTGGCGCTGGCCCGGGCCACCGGGTCCGAGCGGCTGATCGTCAAGACGGTCGTGGAGTCGCAGCGGATCCCGACCATCGCCGAGAACGTCGACGCGCTCGAATTCGCCGGTGCCGCCGCCCGCACCCGACCCGCACCGCGGCCGAGCGTCGACCCGGCCGCCGACTCGCAGACCTACCAGGAGGCGCGCGCCATGGTGGAGGCGATCAGCGACCTCGACGGCGACCTCGGTCGTGCGTTGCTGCACAGCTTCAAACGCGGCTACCTGGACATCCCGTACTGCCTGCATCCGGACAACCTCGGCCGGACCCGCAGCTACCTGGACGTGGACGGGGCCCTGAGGTGGGCGGACACCGGGCTGCTTCCGATCGGTCATCTGGTGCCACGCCGGCAGCGGCGGCAGGTGAGCTCGGCCGGGCTGCTGGACGCGCTCGGCTACGTGCGACGCAAGTACGACACGGCAGGAAGTGAGTTGCGATGACGGCAGTCGACCGGCAGGTCCGCCGGTATCCGTTCCCGATGCAGCGCACCGAGGTGTCGCCGATGTACGCGACACTGCGCCGCAGCGAACCCGTCAGCCGGGTGCAGCTGCCCTACGGTGAGCCGGCCTGGTTGGCCACCCGGCACCGGGACGTCAGGACCGTACTGTCCGATCCGCGGTTCAGCCGTGCCGTCGCACAGGGCCTCGACCAGCCACGGATGCGGGTCGAGAACATGAACGACGGCATCATGGGGATGGACCCGCCGGACCACACGCGACTGCGCCGGCTGGCGATGAAGGCGTTCACCGCCCGGCGGGTCGAGAAGATGCGCGTCACTGTCGAGCGGATCACCACCGAGCTGCTGGACGCGATGGTGGCCGGCGGCCAGCCGGCCGACCTGGTGACGCACTTCGCGCGGCCGTTGCCGGTGACCGTCATCTGCGGGTTGCTCGGGGTGCCCTTCGAGGACTATCCGAAGTTCACCCGTTGGACCGAGGCGTTCACCAACGACGAGTCGGCGTCGACCGGTGTTCTCGCCACGGTCGGCCCGGAGATGGACGCCTACTTCGCCGAGCTGGTCGCCCAGCGTCGTCGGCGGCCTACCGACGACCTGCTGGGCGCCCTGGTCCGGGCCCGCGACGACGGTGACAAGCTGACCGAGACCGAGCTGATCGACCTGGCCGGTGCCGGCCTGCTCACCGCCGGCACCGAGACGGTCTCCTGCGGACTGCCGAGCTTCGTCTACACGCTGCTGCGGCATCCGCAGGCGCTGGCGCGGCTGCGCGCCGAGCCGGACCTGATGCCGTCGGCGGTCGAGGAGCTGCTGCGGTTCGTGCCGATCAACACGGCGGCGATGTTCGCCCGCTACGCGCTGGAGGACGTGGAGCTGTCCGGTGTCACGGTACGCGCCGGTGAACCCGTCCTGCCGTCGTTGGCGGCGGCCAACCGTGACCCGGACGTGTTCACGGATCCGGACCGCCTCGACCTGACCCGGGCGACGAACCCGCACGTGACATTCGGCTACGGGCCACATCTGTGCATCGGGGCGCAACTGGCCCGGTTGGAGTTGCAGGTCGCCCTGCGTGCCCTGCTCGACCGGTTCCCACGACTCGACGTCACCGACGATCTGGAGTGGAAGTTCGGCGTGATCGTACGCGGTCCGGCCACTCTGCCGATCACCTGGTGAGGGGTCGCTAGGGGTCCTGCGGTGGACTGCCCGTCACTAGCATCGAGCCAAGTCCTCGCATTCGCTTTGCCGCTTCAGTTGTGGAGTGCCCGGATGAACATCCAGCCCGAGAGCGTCGTCGACGACACCACCGGCAGCTCGGGCGGTGTCGCCGGGTTCCGTACCCGGTTGGCCGGGTTGCCCCCGGTGGAGCAGCACCGCCTGGTGCTCGAGCTGGTGTGCGTCGCGACCACCCAGGTCATCTCGCAGGTCCAGCCCGATGCGCCGGCCGAGGTGGACCCGGTGCTGCCCTTCCAGGACCTCGGGTTCGACTCGCTCGCCGCGGTCGAGCTGCACGAGCGGCTGACCGCCGCCACCGGCCTGGCGCTGCCGGTGACCCTGGCGTTCGACCACCCGACCCCGCAGGCCGTCGCCGATCTCGTGGTGCGGCAGCTGGTCGGCGCGCCCGTCGACGCCCGGCCGGTAC
Source organism: Solwaraspora sp. WMMA2059 (assembly GCF_027497315.1). GTDB lineage: Bacteria > Actinomycetota > Actinomycetes > Mycobacteriales > Micromonosporaceae > Micromonospora_E. The sequence goes on from NZ_CP114908.1 coordinate 1,109,898, forward strand.
GCCCCCGACGCGACGGCGCGGACGAACCGATCGCGATCGTCGGCATCGGCTGCCGCTACCCCGGCGGGGTGTTCTCCGCTGCCGACCTGTGGCAGCTTGTCGCCGACGGCCGGCACGTGATCGGGGAGTTCCCGACCGACCGGGGCTGGGACCTGGCCGGACTGTTCGACCCGGACCCCGACCGGCCGGGTACCAGCTACGTGCGCCACGGCGCCTTCCTCGACACCGCCGCCGAGTTCGACGCCGACTTCTTCGGCATCGGCCCGCGCGAGGCGTCGGCGATGGATCCGCAGCAGCGGCTGGTGCTGGAGACGTCGTGGATCGCGCTGGAACATGCCGGGATCGACCCCATGTCACTGCGCGGCAGCCGGACCGGGGTGTTCGTCGGCGCCGAGCCGCAGGAGTACGGACCACGACTGTACGAGGCCCCGGCCGGGCTGGACGGCTACCTGCTCGCCGGCAACGCGCCGAGCGTGGTCGCCGGGCGGGTGGCGTACACCCTGGGGTTGCACGGCCCCACCCTGACCGTGGACACCGCCTGCTCAGGGTCCCTGGTCGCGCTGCACCTGGCCAGCCAGGCCCTGCGCACCGGCGAGGCGTCGCTGGCGCTGGCCGGCGGGGTCGCGGTGATGGGCAGCCCCGGCACCTTCACCGCGTTCAGCCGCCAACGCGGCCTGGCCCCCGACGGCCGCTGCAAACCGTTCGCCGACGCCGCCGACGGCACCGGGTTCGCCGAGGGCGTCGGGATCCTCGTCCTGGAACGGCTCGGTGAGGCGCGCCGCCGTGGACACCGGGTTCTCGCCGTGCTGCGCGGCTCGGCGGTCAACTCCGACGGGGCGAGCAACGGGCTGACCGCCCCCAGCGGGCCCGCGCAGCAACAGGTGATCGCGGCGGCGCTGGCCGACGCCGGACTCGTCCCGGGTGACGTCGACGCCGTCGAGGCGCACGGCACCGGCACCAGGCTCGGCGACCCGATCGAGGCCCAGGCGCTGCTCGCGGCGTACGGTCAGGAGCGGGACGAACCACTGTGGATCGGTTCGCTCAAGTCCAACATCGGCCACACCCAGGCGGCGGCCGGGGTGGCGGGCGTGATCAAGATGATCATGGCCCTGCGGCACTCGCTGCTGCCCGCGACCCTGCACGTCGACCGCCCTACGCCGCGGGTGGACTGGACCGCCGGCGCGGTCGCGCTGCTGACCGACGCCCGCCCCTGGCCGGCACTGCCCCGTCCGCGCCGCGCCGGGATCTCCTCGTTCGGTGTGAGCGGCACCAACGCCCACGTCATCGTCGAAGAGGCCGACGCCGAGACCGCCGAGGCCGGTGAGGCCGGCGAGACCGGTGAGGCCGGCGAGACCGGTGAGGCCGGCGAGACCGCCGGGGGCGGTGAGACCGGCGAGACCGCCGGGGCGGGCGAACCGGCGGGCCAGGAAGCGCCCACGGTGCTGCCCCTGGTGCTATCGGCCCGCAGCGCGCCGGCGTTGCGGGCGCAGGCCGGTCAGCTGCTGCCGTTGCTGCGGGCCGGGACATCGCTGCCCGACACCGCGTACGCGCTGGCCACCACCCGCGCCGCGCTGGAACACCGGGCCGTGGTGCTCGCCGCCGACGCGCCCGAGGCGGTACGGGGCCTGGAAGCGTTGGCCACCGGCGAGACGACCGGCTCCGGAGTCTATGTCGGACGGACGATCGGCGGCCGGGTCGCGTACCTGTTCACCGGTCAGGGTGCCCAGCGCCTCGCCGCCGGGCAGGCCCTCGCCCGGCGGTTCCCCGCGTTCGCGCGGGCCTTCGCCGACGCGGCCGACCAGGTCGACGTCCACCTGGACCGACCGCTGCGCTCCATCCTGACCGGCGACGACCGGGCCCTCCTCGACCAGACCCGGTACGCCCAGGCCGCGATCTTCGTCACCGAGGTGGCGTTGTACCGGCTGCTGGAGTCGTGGGGGCTCCGCCCCGACTACGTACTGGGCCACTCGGTCGGCGAGCTGGCCGCCGCCCACGTCGCCGGGGTGCTCACCCTGGCCGACGCGGCGCTGCTGGTGACCGCCCGGGGCGAGCTCATGCAGGCGTTGCCCGTCGGCGGAGCGATGGTCGCCATCGAGGCGGCACCCGACGAACTGCCCGAGCGGCTGCCCGCCGACGTGAGCGTCGCGGCCGTCAACGGTCCGCGCTCGCTGGTCATCTCCGGCGACGAACGGACGGTCACCCAGGTTGCCGAAACCTTCGCCGCACAGGGCCGCCGGATCCACCCGCTGCGGGTGTCACACGCCTTCCACTCCGCCCGGATGGACCCGATGCTCGCGCCGTACCGCCAGTTCGCCCAGGTGGTCGACTTCGCGCCGGCCCGGATCCCGATGGTGTCGACGGTGACCGGCGCGCTGATCGGCGACGACGAACTGGCCGACCCCGAGTACTGGGTACGGCAGGTGCGTCAGAGCGTCCAGTTCGCCGATGGCATGGCCGCGCTGGCCGCCGCCGGGGTGCGCACCTTCGTCGAACTCGGCCCGGACGCGGTGCTCAGCGCGCTCGGCCCGGCCTGCCTGCCCGACGGCCGCGACGACGTCTCCCTCGTCGCCACCCTGCGGCCGGGCCGCGACGAGGTCCGGGACCTGGTCGGGGTGCTCGCCCACCTGCACCAGCGCGGTGCGTCGGTGGAGTGGCCGGCCGTGTTCGGTGGGCAGGTGAACCACCGGGTCGAGCTGCCCACGTATCCGTTCCAGCGTAGCCGGCACTGGCTCACGCCACCCGGCCCGCGCCGTGACGCGGCCGCACTCGGCCAGGCCGACGCCGAACATCCGCTGCTCGGCGCGGCGGTCCGGCTCGCCGACAGCGACCGTACGCTGCTCACCGGCCGGATCTCGGCGCAGACCCATCCCTGGTTGGCCGACCACGTCGTCGCCGGTGCGACCCTGCTGCCCGCCACCGCCTTCGTCGAACTCGCCGGACACGCCGGCGCGCTGCTGGGCAGCCCGACGGTGGCCGAACTGACCCTGCACGCGCCGCTGGTCCTGGCCGACGGGGCGGCAACCGCACTGCAGATCATGGTCGGTCCCGACCAGGGTGACGGCCGGCGTAGCGTCACGATCCACTCCTGCGGCGAAGCCGTGACCAGCGGCAGCCGCTGGCTGCAGCACGTCAGTGGCACCCTGGCGGCGGCCGCGCCGGACGCACCCACCGAAGCCGACTGGGCGGTGACGTGGCCACCGCCCGGTGCCGAACCGGTCGACCTGTCCGACTGGTACGAGCGGCTCGCCGCCCAGGGCTACCAGTACGGCGACAGCTTCCGTGGGCTGCGGGCCGCCTGGCACGCGGCAGGCGAGGCGTTCCTGCACGTCGAGCTTCCCGAGCCGGTCCACGCCGAGGGCTACCGGCTGCATCCGGCCCTGCTCGACGCGGTGCTGCAGGCCACCGAGCTGGCGACCGAGCCGCCTACCAGATCGCCCAACGAACCGGCGACCGAGCCGCAGGCGGCCCAGCCGGGCGGTGCCGGGCAGATCCGGTTGCCGTTCGCCTGGCGGCACGTGTCCGCCCTGACCACCGGCGCGCGCGCCCTGCGGGTGCGGGTCACCTCGGCCGGCGAGCACGGCGTGTCGATCGAGGCCGTCGACGCCACCGGCGCGCCCGTGGCGAACGTCGGGTCCTTCGTCACCCGTCCCGCCGACCCCGCCCGGCTGGCCGTACCGACCGGCGGCGGCCAGCTCTACCGGGTGAACTGGATTCCGGTCGGCCCGGCGCAGCGGCCGCTCTCGTACGTGGTGCTCGACCAGGTCCGGCAACTGCCCGACGTGCTGCCGCAGGTCGTGGTGCTGCCGGTGCGCGCCGCCGGCATCGGAGCCGAGGCGGTCCGCACCGCCTGCGACGAGACGCTGGCGGTGATCCGGTCGTGGCTGGCCGACCCCCGTACGGCCGGATGCCGGCTGGCCATCGTGACCGCCGGCGGAAACAGCCTCGACGGTGATCCCACCGGCACCGTCGACCCTGCCCACGGTGGCGTGCACGGCCTGGTCCGTGCGGCCCAGGCCGAACACCCCGGCAGGTTCCTGCTGCTCGACGTCGTCGCCACCGACGCCAGCGGCCTGGCCGCCGCGCTCGCCGCCGCCGTCGCCGCGGACGAACCTCAGGTCGCGGTTCGCGCCGGCGCGGTGCTGGCGCCCCGGCTGGCCCTCGCCCCGCCGGCGGAACCACTCCCGTCCGTTCCGACCGTCGGAGCCGCCCCCGCTGACGGCGCCGTCCGCAACGGTCGGTCGGGCCGGCTCGATCCGGCCGGCACGGTGCTGATCACCGGTGGCACCGGCGGTGTCGGGGCCGTCCTCGCCGAGCATCTGGTCCGTGCGCACGGGATACGGCACCTGCTGCTGGTCAGCCGGAGCGGCCCGCAGGCCGCCGGAGCCGGGGACCTGACCGCCAGCCTGGCCGAGTTGGGTGCCAGCGCGCACGTCGCCGCCTGCGACGTGTCCGACCGGTCCGCCCTCGCCGCGCTGCTCGACGGCATCGCCCCCGAGCACCCACTGACCGCGGTGGTGCACGCCGCCGGCGTGCTCGACGACGGGCTCGTCGACACCCTCACCGGGCAGCGGATGGAGGCCGTCGCCGCCGCGAAGGCGTACGCCGCCTGGCATCTGCACGAGCTGACCCGGGAGCTGCCGCTGGCCTGGTTCGTGCTCTGCTCGTCGGCCGCCGGTCACCTTGACGGTGCCGGCCAGGCGAATTACGCGGCCGCGAACGCCGCGCTGGACGCCCTCGCCGCCTACCGTCGTGACGCCGGCCTGCCCGCGCTCAGTCTGGCGTGGGGGCTGTGGGCACATGCCGGTGGCATGGGGGACCGGCTGGACGCCGCCGCCCGGCGACGTATCGAACGGTCCGGTCTGCCCGGCATGTCCATCCAGGACAATCTAGAGCTGTTCGACGCGGCGTTGCGCGTACCGGCGGCGACGCTGCTGCCGCTGCGGCTCGACCTGGCCGCGCTGCGGGCCAGGCCGGACGGTGTGCCGCCGCTGCTGCGTCAGATCGTCCCGGTGGTCCTCCCAGGCGGGAACCGGTCGACAGCCGCGACCGGCGCCGTGGCGTCCGGCACCGCGACGCCGGACGGGCGTCCGGCACCGAACGGAGTCGCGGCCGACTGGGCACGGCTCGCCCCGGCCGAGCGGCAGCGCGCCGTACTCACCCTGGTCCGACGCCTCGCGGCCGCCGTCCTCGGGCACAGCGGTGCCGAGGCCGTCGAGCCCGACCGGCCGTTCAGCGAGGTCGGGTTCGACTCGCTGGCCGCCGTGGAGCTGCGCAACCTGCTCACCACCGAGACCGGGTTCACCCTGCCGGCCACGCTCGTCTTCGACTACCCGACCCCTCAGGCGCTGGCCGTCTACCTGGTCGACAAGGCGGTGCCGGTCGCCGACGCGCCGGCAGCCGCGCCGGACACCGTCACCGCCGCCACCGACGAGCCGATCGCGATCGTCGCGATGGCGTGCCGGTATCCGGGCGACGTGGCGTCACCGGAGCAGCTGTGGCGCCTGGTCGCCGACGGGGTGGACGCGGTCAGCGAGTTCCCCACCGACCGGGGGTGGCAGCTCGAGCAGATCTACCACCCTGAGCCGGGGCAACCTGGCCGCAGCTACGTCAACCAGGGCGGATTCCTGCACGACGCGGCCATGTTCGATCCGGAGTTCTTCGGGATCAGTCCGCGGGAGGCAGCCGCGATGGATCCGCAGCAGCGCCTGCTGCTGGAGATCACCTGGGAGGCGGTCGAACGCGCCGGGATCAACCCGCACTCGTTGCGCGGATCCCGTACCGGGGTGTTCGCCGGCGTCATGTACCACGACTGGGGCACCCGGCTCGGGCAGGTCTCCGAGGAGATCGCGGGCTACCTGGGCAACGGCAGCCTGGCGAGCGTGGTGTCCGGCCGGATCGCGTACACCTTCGGCTTCGAAGGGCCCGCCGTCACCGTCGACACCGCCTGCTCCTCGTCGCTGGTCGCGCTGCACTGGGCGGCGCGGGCGCTACGGCAGGGGGAGTGTACGTTGGCCCTGGCCGGCGGGGTGACCGTCATGTCCACACCCGACACGTTCATCGACTTCAGTCGTCAGCGCGGGCTGGCCGGCGACGGCCGCTGCAAGTCGTTCGCCGCGGCGGCGGACGGCACCGGCTGGGGCGAGGGCGCCGGTGTGCTGCTGCTGGAGCGGTTGTCGGACGCCCAGCGCAACAACCATCCGGTGCTGGCGGTCATCCGAGGTTCGGCGGTCAACTCCGACGGCGCCAGCAACGGACTGACCGCGCCGAACGGCCCGTCCCAGGAACGGGTGATCCACGACGCGCTGACCAGTGCCGGGCTGAGCCTGGTGGACGTCGACGCCGTCGAGGCACACGGCACCGGCACCACCCTGGGCGACCCGATCGAGGCGCAGGCGCTGATCAACACCTATGGGCAGCACCGGCGCGACGACCGGCCGCTGTGGCTCGGCTCGATCAAGTCGAACCTCGGCCACACCCAGGCGGCCGCCGGCGTCGCCGGGGTGATCAAGATGGTCCAGGCGATGCGGCACGCCGAACTGCCGCGGACCCTGCACGTGGACCAGCCGTCGGCACAGGTCGACTGGTCGGCGGGCGAGGTGCGACTGCTGGCGCGGGCGCGCCCGTGGCCGGCACCGGACGGCCTGCGGCGGGCGGCGGTGTCGTCGTTCGGTATCAGCGGCACGAACGCCCACGTGATCCTCGAGCAGGCGCCGGCGCCGGTGCCGGCACCCGCGTCGGCCGACCCGGGACCAGCTCACGCCGGGGTGGTGCCGCTGGTGCTGTCCGCGCGTGACTCCGCCGCGCTGCGGGAGCTCGCGCGGCGGCTGGTGCCCGTGGTGGAGTCCGGTGTGCCACTGACCGACGTGGCTCGGGCGCTGGCCGGTACGCGGGCGGTGTTCCCGCACCGGGCCGTGGTACTGGCCGAGAACCCGGCGGACGCCACCGCCGGACTACGGGCGGTCGCCACTGGCGGAACCGCCGCACAGGTGGTCGTGGGTTCGGTGACCGGTGCCGGCGAGGTCGGCTTCGTGTTCCCCGGCCAGGGTTCGCAGCGGCCGCGGATGGGCCGTGGGCTGTACCACCGGTTCGATGTGTTCGCGGCGGCGTTCGACGAGGCGTGCGCGGTCTTCGACGAGCTGGGGCTGCCGTTGCGTGACGCACTGCTCGGCGAGACGGACGACTGGCTGGACCAGACCGCGTACGTACAGCCGGCGCTGTTCGCGGTGGAGGTGGCGCTGAGCCGGCTGCTGCGTTCGTGGGCGGTGCACCCGGACGTGGTGCTGGGCCACTCGGTGGGCGAACTGGCGGCGGCGGTGGTCTCCGGCGCGCTGTCGCTCACCGACGGCTGCCGGGTGGCGGCGCACCGGGGCCGGTTGATGCAGCGGCTACCCGAGGGCGGAGCGATGGCGGCGGTGGGCACCGCCGAGGACGTGGTGCGACCGTTGCTGGACGACGGCGTGTGGCTGGCGGCGGTCAACGGGCCATCGGCGGTGGTGCTGTCCGGGTCGCGCCCGGCGGTGGAGTCGGCCGTGGAGCGACTGCCGGCGGGGACCCCGGTCTCCTGGCTGCGGGTGTCCCACGCCTTCCACTCCGGACTGATGGAACCGGTTCTGGCTGACTTCCGGCAGGTCGTGGCGCAGGTGGCAAGCCGACCGCTGACGGTGTCGGCGGTGTCGTCGGTCTCCGGCGTCGCGGTCGACGACCAGTGGGGCGAGCCGGACTACTGGGTCGACCAGATCCGGCGGCCGGTACGGTTCGGCGACGCGGTGACCAGCGCGGTCGACACCGGCGTCGCGACGTTCGTGGAGGTCGGACCCGGTGCGGCGCTGTCCGGTCTGGTCGCCACGATCGCCGCCGGCGCCGAGGTGGTGCCGGTGCTGCGTACCGGGGCCGACGAGGTGGAGTCGGTGCTGTCCGGCGTCGCCCGGCTGTGGGTACGCGGTGCCACGGTCGATTGGGACGCGGTGCTGCCGCCCGGGGCTGACACCGGCAGCGGCCGTGGACCTGTCGACCTGCCCACCTATCCGTTCCAGCGCAAGCGTTACTGGTTGACGGCCAGCACCGACCCGACCGGCGTGGGCCAGACCCCGGTGCGGCACCCGATGCTCGCGGCGGTGCTGCCGCTGGCCGGCGCGGGTGTCGTACTGACCGGGCAGCTGGACCCGGCCATGCAGCCGTGGCTCGCCGACCATCAGGTACTCGACACCGTGCTGCTGCCCGGCACGGCGTTCGTCGAACTCGCGCTGCGCGCCGGGGCGCAGGTGGACCATCCGGTCCTCGGTGAGCTGACCCTGCAGGCACCGCTGCCGCTGAACGGAGCCGACGGTGCGGTCGTCCAGATCGTCGTCGACCGCCCCGGGTCCGACGGGTGCTCGATATCCATCCACTCGCGCCCCGCCAACGCTGCCGCTGACGCCACCTGGACCCGGCACGCGACCGGGACCATGCGGCCCGCGACGACCGCAACCGGCGGCGGTGCCACCGGTGCCGCGCTGACCGAGTGGCCGCCCGCCGGGGCCACCGCGATCGACGTGACCGCGGCCTACGATCAGCTCGCCGACCGCGGCTACGACTACGGGCCGGCCTTCCAGGGACTGCAGGCCGCGTGGCGGCGCGGCGACGAGATCTTCGCCGAGGTCACCCTCCCCGCCGACACCGCCAGCACCGGTTACGGACTGCACCCGGCGCTGCTGGACGCCGCGATGCACGCCGACCTGCTCGCGGGTGGACCGACCCTGCTGCCGTTCGTCTGGAACGACGTCGTGCTGCACCGGTCCGGCGCGTCCGAACTGCGGGTACGCATCACCCGCCTGCGCGGCGACGAGCTGTCCTCGATCGACGTCGCGGACGTCACCGGCCAGCCGGTGGCGAGCATCGGCACCCTGGTTTCTCGACCCGTCGCGCCGGCCCAGCTGGCCGCACCGGCCGGTCAGCAGCTGCACACCGTCGAGTGGACAACGGTGTCCGGCGGGGATCCGGTCCCCGACGACGGATGGCACACGATCGGCGTGCCGTACGGCACCGAACCGGCCTGGCCGGATCCGGCAGCCCTGCTGGCAACGGTCGACGACGGAACCCCGGCACCCCGGATGCTGGTGCTGCGCGTACCCGACCGGGACGGGGCGGGCCTGATGCCGCAGGCGGCCCGGGCAGCGGTCGGGACGACGCTGGCCGTCGCGCAGGCGTTCGTCGCCGACCACCGGTTCGACGCGACCCGGTTGACCGTCGTGACCGACAGGGCGGTGCGGCTGCCCACCGACGCCGACCCGGCGCTGGCCCACGCCGGGGTGTGGGGGCTGGTCCGGGCGGCGGCGCAGGAGCAGCCGGGCCGGTTCCAGCTGATCGACCTGGACAGTGGGGACGCGACGGCCGTCGCTGGACTGCGGGCGGGGCTCGCCGGCGACGAGCCGGAGCTGGCGGTACGGGACGGGCGCTGTTTCGTGCCCCGGTTGAGCCGCTACCCGGCCGGTGCCGCCGCCACGGCGACCTGGGATCCCGATGGCACGGTGCTGGTCACCGGTGGTACGGGTGGTCTGGGTGGTCTGGTGGCGCGGCATCTGGTGCGGGTGCACGGGGTGCGGCATCTGGTGCTGGTGGGTCGGCGTGGGTCGGGTGCGCCGGGTGTGGGGGAGTTGTGTGCTGAGTTGTCGGGGTTGGGGGCGCGGGTCAGGGTTGTCGGGTGTGATGTGGCGGACCGGGGTGCGGTGGCGGGTGTGTTGGCGGGGATCGATGTTGATCATCCGTTGACGGCGGTGGTGCACGCCGCCGGTGTCGCTGACGCCGGCACGCTGACCACCTTGACCCCGGACGCGGTGTCCGCCGTGTTCGGCCCCAAGGTGGACGCCGCCTGGCACCTGCACGAGCTGACCCGGGAGCTGCCGCTGGCCGCGTTCGTGCTGTTCTCTTCCGCTGGCGGGCTGGTGCTGGCCGCCGGTCAGGGCACCTACGCGGCGGCCAACACGGTCCTCGACCAGCTGGCGGAGTACCGGGCGGCGCACGGGCTGCCGGCGACGGCGATGGCCTGGGGGATGTGGAACGAAGCCACCGGGATGGGCGCGCCGGACCAAGCCGCCCTGCACCGGATGTCCCGGCTCGGGATGCCCGCGCTGGACCGCGGTGACGCGCTGGCGCTGTTCGACGCCGCGCTGGCCGCCGGCGTGCCGGCGATCGTTCCGCTCCAGGTGGACCGGGCGGCGCTGCGCGCCAGGTCCGAGGTGCCGGCGCTGCTGCGTAACCTGGCCGGGCGATCCGTTCACGACGGTGACCGACCGTCGGCCCGCCGTGGCGTTTCCCGACTCGCCGAGCTACCCGCCGAGCAACGCGAGCAGGCGTTGCTCGACCGGGTCCGGGTGGAGGTCGCCGGAGTGCTCGGGTACGACGGCCCGGACGCCGTCGCGCCCGGCCGGGCGTTCCGCGATCTGGGGTTCGACTCGCTCGCCGCGGTCGAGCTGCGTAACCAGCTCGCCACGGCGACCGGGCTGACCCTGCCGGCCACCCTGGTGTTCGACCACCCCACTCCCGCCGCCGTGGCGCGGTTGCTGGCGGACAGGCTCACACCCGTCGACCAGCCGCCGACGGACCCGTCGACCGCCGACGGCGCACCGGCCGACACGACCACGGCGTCGCCGGTCGCCGGCGCCCCGACCACCGTCGAGGATCCGATCGTGATCGTGGGGATGGCCTGCCGCTACCCCGGCGGGGTGAACTCGCCGGCCGACCTGTGGCGGCTGGTCGTCGACGAGGTCGACGCGATCGCGCCGCTGCCCACCGACCGGGGCTGGGACGTCGACGGCGTCTACCACCCGGAACCGGGCACACCGGGCCGCAGCTACGTGCGGGAAGGTGGCTTCCTGGACGACGCGGCCGGCTTCGATCCGGACTTCTTCGGCATCGGCCGTCGTGAGGCGATCGCCATGGATCCGCAGCAGCGCCTGCTGCTGGAGACCGCCTGGGAGGCCGTCGAACGCGCCGGGATCGACCCCCGTGCCCTACGGGGCAGCGCGACCGGCGTCTTCGCCGGCGTGATGTACGACGACTACGGCACCCGGTTGCACAACCCACCCGAGGACGTCGTGCCGTACCTGACCAACGGCAGCTCCGCCAGTGTGCTGTCCGGTCGGGTGGCGTACCACCTGGGTCTGGAGGGACCGGCGGTGTCGGTGGACACGGCGTGTTCGTCGTCGTTGGTGGCGTTGCATCTGGCGGTCAACGCGTTGCGTTCGGGTGAGTGCGAGCTGGCCCTGGCCGGCGGGGTGACGGTGATGTCCACCCCGGAGGTCTTCGTCGACTTCAGCCAGCAGCGTGGGTTGGCGCCGGATGGGCGGTGCAAGTCGTTCTCGGATGACGCGGACGGGACGGCGTGGTCGGAGGGGGTGGGTGTGTTGGTGGTGGAGCGGTTGTCGGATGCGCGGCGTCGTGGTCATGGGGTGTTGGCGGTGGTGCGGGGTAGTGCGGTGGGTTCGGATGGTGCGTCGAACGGGTTGACGGCGCCGTCGGGTCCGGCGCAGGAGCGGGTGATTCGGCGGGCGTTGGCGGTGGCGGGTGTGTCGGCGGGGGGTGTGGATGTGGTGGAGGCGCATGGTACGGGGACGCGGTTGGGGGATCCGATCGAGGCGCAGGCGTTGTTGGCGACGTATGGGCGGGGTCGGGACGCGGATCGTCCGTTGTGGTTGGGGTCGTTGAAGTCGAACATCGGTCATGCGCAGGCGGCGGCGGGTGTGGGTGGTGTGATCAAGATGGTGATGGCGTTGCGGGCGGGGGTGTTGCCGCGGTCGTTGCATGTGTCGGAGCCGTCGTCGCATGTGGACTGGTCGGCGGGTGGGGTGCGGCTGTTGACCATGGCGCGGCCGTGGCCGGGTACCGACGGACCGCGTCGGGCGGGGGTGTCGTCGTTCGGGTTGAGTGGGACGAACGCGCATGTGATCGTGGAGGAGGCGCCGGGGGATGTGGCTGTGGGTTGGGGGGTGGAGCCGCCGACGCACCACTTCGACCACCAGCGGCTGTGGCTGGAGGACGGCCCCGGCAAGAGCGACTTCGGTGCGGCCGGACTGGAACCGCTGAACCATCCGCTGCTGTCGGCCGTGGTGGCGATGCCGGACACCGGCGGGCTGACGCTGACCGGACGGATCTCCGTTGCCGGCCAGCCCTGGCTGGCCGACCATCGGGTGCTCGGCAGGGTACTGCTGCCCGGCACCGCCTTCGTCGAACTCGCCACCCGGGCCGGCGACCAGGTCGGCTGCGCGTACCTGGAGGAACTGACCCAACTGGCGCCGCTGGTGGTGCCCGACGGCGCGGCCCTGGCCCTGCGGGTCGTGCTCGGCGCGGCCGACGACACCGGTCGCCGGCCGGTGTCGGTGTACTCCCGGCCGCAGCGGCCCGACGCGTCCGACGGGTGGACCAGGCACGCCACCGGGACCCTCGCCCCGGACGCCCCGCCCACCGTGACCGCACCCGACCAGTGGCCGCCGGCCGGTGCCCGGCCGGTCGATCTGGACACCGTGTACGACGACTTCGCCTCCCTGGGGTACGGGTTCGGGCCCACGTTCCGGGGACTGCGCGCACTGTGGCGGCGCGACGCCGAGGTCTTCGCCGAGGTCGTGCTGCCCGACAGCGCGGACGCCGGGGCGTTCGGGCTGCATCCGGCGCTGCTGGACGCCGCCGTGCAGGCCGCGGACTTCCTGGTTGAGGGCGGACCCCGGGCGATCACCCAGACCCGGGTGCCGTTCGCCTGGACCGGCGTCGCGGTGCACGCCGCCGGAGCGGGCGCGGTGCGGGTGCACGCCCGCGCCCTGCAGCCGGACGGCGTTGTGGCGCTGGACGTCACCGACCTCGCCGGCCAGCCGGTGGCGGCGGTGGGGGCGCTGACCCCCCGGCCGTTGACGCCGGAGCAACTCACCGACGGCGACGAGCCACTGTACGACCTGGTGTGGCGGGGTTGTGAGCCGCCGGCAACCGGTGGTGGTCGGCGGGTGGTGCTCGGTGCCGACCAGCCTGACCTGGATGCCCTCGCTGCGGTGATCGACGCCGGTGAGCCGGCACCGGATCTTGTCGTGCTGACCTGCCGGGCGGGCGACGACGGCGCCGTACCGCAGCGGGTCCGTGAGGTGACCCACCGGACACTCGCCACGGTCCAGCGGTGGCTGGCCGACGAGCGTTTCGCCGGGGCCAGGCTGGTGGTACTCACCCAGGGCGCCGTCGAACCGGTCACCGACCTGGCCCAGGCGCCGGTGTGGGGCCTGGTCCGGGCCGCACAGGCGGAGAATCCGGACCGGTTCGTCCTGGTCGACAGTGACTCCGGCGAGCTGCCGGCCCTGCCGTCCGACGAACCCGAGTTGCTGGTACGCAACGGCGAACTGCGGGTACCGAGGCTGGCACGGGCCGAGGTGGGTGACGCGACCGCGGCCTGGCCGAGGCACGGCACGGTCCTGGTCACCGGTGGCACCGGAGCCCTGGGAGCGCTGGTCGCACGTCACCTGGTCACCCGGCACGGCGTGCGCCGCCTGCTGCTGACCAGCCGCCGTGGCCGGCAGGCGCCCGCGGCGAACCGCCTTGTCACGACCCTCACCGAGCTCGGCGCAGAGGTGTCGGTGGTGGCCTGCGACGTCGCCGACCGCGATGCGCTGGCCGACCTGCTCGCCCAGATCCCGGCCGCGCACCCGTTGACGGCCGTGGTGCACACCGCCGGTGTGCTCGACGACGGGGTCGTCACCGGCCTCACCCCGCAGCGGATCGACGCTGTTCTCCGTCCCAAGGTCGATGCCGCGTGGCACCTGCACGAGCTCACCGCCGACCGGGACCTGTCGGCGTTCGTGTTGTTCTCCTCGGCCTCGGGCGTGCTGGACGGCGGCGGCCAGGGCAGCTACGCGGCAGCCAACGTGTTCCTCGACGCGCTCGCCCGGCTGCGTCGGTCCCATGCACTGCCCGCAGTTTCGGTCGCCTGGGGACTGTGGGCGGACGATTCCGAACTGGCCTCCAGCGCGATGACCAGCCAGCTGGCCGCCGGCGACATCGAGCGGCTGCGTCGACTCGGCGTCACCGCGATCGCCCCGGCCGACGGGCTCGCGCTGCTGGACCGCGCGGTCGCCGCTGCCCGGCCGGTGGCGGTCGCCGTGCAGTTGGACACCGCCGCCGTACGGGCCCGTGCCGCTGACGTACCGGCGGTGCTGCGTGATCTGGCCGGCCCGGCCGCCCGCCCGGTCCCGGCTGCCGCAGCCGACGTACCTCTGCGGCAGCGGCTGGCGGCGATGGGCGCCGCCGACCGGGAGCGGACCATGCTCGACCTGGTCCGGTCCCACGTCGTCGCCGTTCTCGGCCGATCCGACCCGCGCACCGTCGACCCGGACAAGGGGTTCCTCGACCTGGGACTGGACTCGTTGGCCGCGCTCGAACTGCGTAACCGGCTCGCGACGGCCACCGGCCAGCGGCTGCCGGCGACGTTGGTGTTCGACCAGCCGACCGCGAACCTGCTCGCGGCGTACCTGCGCACTGAACTTCTCGGCGCCGAGCCCGAGCCCGCCGACGGTCCGGACCCGGACGAGGAACGGTTGCGGGCGGCCCTGGCGGCGGTCCCGCTGGCCGCGATCCGTCAGGCGGGGATCCTCGACACGCTGCTCGCGCTCGCCGGCACCGCAGCCGCGCCGGGCACCGCCGGTCCGGCCGGCAACGGCAACGGTTCGCTCCGCGACGGCGGCGTACCGCACGACACCGGCCGCGACGCGGCCGAGCGGTCCGCGATCGACGCCGAATCGATCCGGGCCATGAACGTGGACGACCTGGTACGCGCCGCGCTCGGTCGGGGCGATGCCGGCAACTCGGAGGGCTGAGGCACCGTGGAAGCATCTGTCGCAGAAATCGTCGAGGCCCTCCGGAAGTCCATGCTGGACAACGACCGGTTGCGTCGGGAGAACGAGGCGATCACGGCCGCCGCCGCCGAGCCGGTGGCCATCGTCGGTATGGGCTGCCGCTACCCGGGTGGCGTCGGCTCGCCCGCACAGCTGTGGGATCTGGTCGCCGCCGGGCGGGACGCGATCGGCCCGTTCCCCACCGACCGGGGCTGGGACGTCGAATCGCTCTACCACCCCGAACCCGGCAAGCCGGGGCGTAGCTACACCCGCTCGGGTGGCTTCCTGTACGACGCCGCCGGCTTCGACGCCGACTTCTTCGGCATCAGCCCCCGCGAGGCCACCGCCATGGACCCCCAGCAGCGACAGTTGCTCGAAGTGTCCTGGGAAGCCCTGGAGAACGCCGGCATCGACCCCCGCTCGCTGCGGGGCGGCCGCACCGGTGTCTTCGCCGGCGTGATGTACCACGACTACGGCGCCGGTGGCAGCGACGGGAGCCTCATCAGCGGCCGGATCGCGTACACGCTGGGGTTGGAAGGGCCGGCCGTCACCGTCGACACGGCCTGCTCGTCCTCGCTGGTCGCGCTGCACTGGGCGATCCAGTCGGTACGCCGGGGCGAGTGCCCGCTCGCCCTGGTGGGCGGGGTCACGGTGATGGCGACGCCGGAGACGTTCATCGAGTTCAGCCGGCAGCGCGGACTGGCGGCCGACGGCCGGTGCAAGTCGTTCTCCGACGACGCCGACGGCACCGGATGGGCCGAAGGTGCCGGGGTGCTGGTCGTCGAGCGGCTCTCTGCGGCCCGCCGCAACGGCCACCGGATCCTCGCGGTGGTGCGGGGCAGTGCGGTCAACTCGGACGGGGCCAGCAGCGCGTTGACCGCGCCGAACGGGAGCGCCCAGCAACGCGTCATCCACCAGGCCCTGGACAGCGCCGGTCTGCGCCCCGACGACGTCGACGTGGTCGAGGCGCACGGCACCGGCACCACCCTCGGCGACCCGATCGAAGCCCACGCGCTGCTCAGCACGTACGGCCGCGGCCGACGACGGCCGCTGTGGCTCGGCTCGTTGAAGTCGAACATCGGCCACACGCAGGCCGCCGCCGGGGTCGGCGGCGTCATCAAGATGGTCGAGTCGATGCGCCACCGGACGCTTCCCCGTACCCTGCACGCCGACCGCCCCAGCCGGCAGGTGGACTGGTCGGCCGGGCCCGTCCAACTGCTCACCGAGGCGCAGGACTGGCCTGCCGGCGAACGGCCGCGCCGCGCTGCGGTCTCCTCCTTCGGTATCAGCGGCACCAACGCCCACGTGGTGATCGAGGAAGGCGACCCGGATCCGGCGCCGGCCGCGGACCGCCCGGCCGAAGGACCGGTCGCGGTGCCGCTGTCGGCCCGGTCGGCGCAGGCGGTACGGGAACAGGCGGCACGGCTGCTCGACCGGCTCGACGCCGTGCCGCAGGAGTCACCGGCCGCTGTCGCCACCACCCTGGCCGCCGCGCGTACCGTGATGGATTACCGGGCGGCGCTCGTCGTCACCAGCCGTGCCGACCTCGTCGACGGCCTGCGCCAGCTGGCCGACGGCCGCGGCGGCCCCGGTGTCTGGCAGGGCGAGAACACCGCGGGCGGCACCGCGTTGCTGTTCACCGGACAGGGCTCGCAGCGCCTCGGCGCCGGCCGCGAGCTGTACCAGCGGTACGCGCCGTTCGCCGCCGCCCTGGACGAGATCTGCCAACTGCTCGACCCCCAACTCGACCGGCCGTTGCGCTCCGTCATGTGGGCCGAGCCGGGCAGCGCCGAGGCGGCCCTGCTCGACCAGACGGCGTACACCCAGGCCGCGGTCTTCGCCATCGAGGTGAGCCTCTACCGGCTGCTCGCCGCCTGGGGCGTACGGGCGGACTTCGTCTGCGGACACTCCATCGGTGAGATCGCCGCCGCGCAGGTGGCCGGCGTACTGACGCTGCCGGACGCGTGCCGCCTGGTGGCGGCCCGGGGGCGGCTGATGCAGGCGCTGCCCCCTGGCGGGGCGATGGTCGCCGTGTCCGCCGCCGCCGGGCAGGTGGAGCCGCTGCTGGTCGACGGCGCGTCGCTGGCCGCCGTCAACGGGCCGGCGTCGGTGGTGGTCTCCGGGCAGGAGTCCGCCGTCCTGGCGACGGTGGCCCAATGCGAGAAGCTCGGACACCGGACGATCCGGCTGTCGGTGTCGCATGCGTTCCACTCGCCGTTGATGGAGCCGATGCTGCCCGCGTTCGCGCGCACCGCCGCCGCACTCGACTACGCCGAGCCGGACATCGCCCTGGTCTCCACAGCGACCGGCGCGTTGGCCGACGGCTCGGTGTTGGGCAACGCCGAGTACTGGGTACGCCAGGTGCGCGGCACGGTGCGTTTCCGTGACGCCGTCGGGGCACTGGTCGAGGCCGGTGCCACCACTTTCGTCGAGGTCGGGCCCGACGCGGTGCTGGCGCCGCTGGCGATGCGCTGTGTCGAGCCGACCGGGCGGACGTTCGCCGCCACGATGCGCCGCGCCCGGCCGGAGCCCGAGGAACTGCTCGGCGCGCTCGCCCGGTCCTACGTCAACGGATGCCCGGTGGACTGGTCGGCGGTGCTCGGCGCGGACCGGCGCCCTGGGGTGCCGCTGCCCACCTACCCGTTCCAGCATCAGCGTTTCTGGCTGCCACCCCGCGACACCACGCCGACCGACGTCGAGTCAATCGGGATGACCCCGCTGGCGCACCCGCTGCTGTCGGTCGTGGTACCCGCGCCGGACGCCGACAGTGTCGTCCTGTCCGGACGGCTCTCGCCGACGCGGCAACCCTGGCTGGCCGACCACGAGGTGCTCGGCACCGTCCTGGTGCCCGGCAGCGCGTACGTCGAACTCGCCCGACGGGCCGGCGAGCACGTGGGTTGCGATCTGTTGCGGGAGCTCGCGCTGCAGACACCGCTGGTGTTGCCGGCCGGCAGCGGCGCGGCGCTGCAGGTGCTGGTGGGGGCGGCGGACCACGCCGGGATCCGGTCGGTGCAGATCTTCTCCCGGCTCGACGACACCGGTGCCTGGACCCGCCATGCCGTCGGCTCGCTCGCCCCGGCGGCCGCCGGGATCCCGAACGGCGTCGAAACGTCCGCATCGGATTCGTCTGCATCGGATCTGACTACGACGGATCGGTCCACGTCGGACCTAGTCACGTCGAACCCGTCCAGGTCGGACCTGGCCGGCGTGACCCGGGCCACCGAGCACGGCCAGCCGGAGTGGCCGCCGCCGGGTGCGACCGCGCTGCCGGCGGCCGAGGCGTACGACCGGCTCGCCCGCCGGGGCTACCGGTACGGCCCGGCGTTCCGCGGTCTCACCGCCGCCTGGAGACGCGGCGACGAGCTCTTCGCCGAGGTGTCCCTGCCGGAACCGGCCGCCGGATACGGCCTGCATCCCGCGCTGCTGGACGCCGCGTTGCACGTCGGGCTGCTCGTCGACGACGACCAGGACGTGGCGCTGCTGCCGTTCACCTGGTCGGACTTCAAGCTCGCCGCGGTCGGCGTCCGGGCGGTCCGGGTCCGGCTGACCAGGGTTCGCGGTGACGTCGAGACGAGACTCGTCGTCACTGACACCGACGACCGCCCGGTCGCGTCGGTGCGGTCCATCATCGCCCGGCCGGTGTCCCGTGACCAGTTGGCGGCGACACACCCGGCAGTGGGGGACGCGCTGTTCACGATCGGCTGGCGGCCGGCCGCGGCCGGTCACCGTGACGAGCCGCTGCCCGGGCGGGTGGACGCGATCGGCGACGATCTCGACCTGGGCGGCCACGTGCACCCCGACCTGGACGGTCTGCTGGCGGCCGTCGCCGCTGACGACGTCGACATCGCCGGCGCAGACGCTGCCGACGGCTTCCCGGGTGCGGCGGCACCGATGATCGTGTGCGTGCGCGTCGAGACGCTCACCGCGACGTCGGGCGGCACGCTGCTGCCACGGCTCCGGTCCAACGTCACCGGGTTGCTCACCGTACTGCGTCGGTGGTTGACCGAACCCCGGCTGGCCGCGACCCGCCTGGTGGTGCTGACCACCGCGGCGGTGCCCACCACCGCCGGAGACGGGGTCGGTGATCTGGCTGTCGCCCCGCTGTACGGGCTGTTGCGCGCCGCACAGGCCGAGCACCCTGGCGCGATTCAACTGATTGACGTGGACGGACATGTCGACGGCGCGACGCTGCGTCGGGCCATCGCCACCGATGAGCCGGAGCTGGCCGTACGCGGCAACCGGATTCTGTCCCCCCGACTGGTTCCCACGCCCCCGGCCGCGCCACCGGGCTTCGCCAGCGACGGCACGGTGCTGGTCACTGGTGGTACGGGTGGTCTGGGTGGTCTGGTGGCGCGGCATCTGGTGCGGGTGCACGGGGTGCGGCATCTGGTGCTGGTGGGTCGGCGTGGGTCGGGTGCGCCGGGTGTGGGGGAGTTGTGTGCTGAGTTGTCGGGGTTGGGGGCGCGGGTCAGGGTTGTCGGGTGTGATGTGGCGGACCGGGGTGCGGTGGCGGGTGTGTTGGCGGGGATCGATGTTGACCATCCGTTGACGGCGGTGGTGCACGCCGCCGGTGTCGCCGACGCCGGCACGCTGGAGACCCTCACCGGTCGACAGATGGAGTCCATGCTCGCGGCGAAGGTCGACGGGGCCTGGCACCTGCACGAGCTGACCCGGGAGCTGCCGCTGGCCGCGTTCGTGCTGTTCTCGTCGGCGGCCGGTACGCTGCTCGCCGCCGGCCAGGGCGGCTACGCCACGGCGAACGTCTTCCTGGACGCGCTCGCCGCGCACCGCCGGGCCGAGAACCTACCGGCGGTCAGCCTCGCCTGGGGGCTGTGGGACACCGCCACCGGCATGGGCGCCGCGCTCACCGAGGCCGACCGCCGCCGGATGACCCGGCTCGGGCTGCCGGCGCTGCCGGTCGACGACGGGCTGGCGTTGGCCGACGCATCCTTCGCCGCCGACGCCGCGCTGGTGCTGCCGGTGCGGATCGACCAGCGCGCGCTGGCCGCCCGTACCGATCAGGTGCCGGCGCTGCTGCGGGATCTGGCCGCCACCGGTACCGGCGCGGGCCTCGAGCAGCGCTCATCGGCAGGGCCGTTCACCGACGTCAGCGGTGCCGACCGCGACCGGCGGCTGCTCGACCTGGTACGCCGCCACGTCGCCACGGTGTTGGGACACGCCGGACCGGAGCAGGTCGCCCCCCGGCGGGCGTTCGCCGAACTCGGCTTCGACTCGCTGAGCGCGCTGGAACTGCGTAACCAGCTCGAAGGCGCCACCGGGGTCAGGTTGCCGGCGACCCTGGTGTTCGACCATCCGAACAGCCAGTCGGTGGCCGACTTCCTCGGCACCGAACTCGACCGCCACGCCGGCGTCAGCCCGGCCGCCCTGACCGGACCCGCCGGTACGGCCACCGCGGCCCCGGCCGACGCACCGGAGGACGACCCGATCGCGATCGTGGGGATGGCGTGCCGGTTCCCCGGTGGGGTGGTCTCGCCGGAGGGGTTGTGGGATCTGGTGGTGGGTGAGGGGGATGCGACTGGTGAGTTTCCGGTGGACCGGGGGTGGGACACGGAGGCGTTGTTCGATCCTCGGCCGGGTCGGGTGGGGCGGTCGTATGTGCGTCGTGGTGGGTTCCTGTATGACGCGGCGGGGTTCGATGCGGGGTTCTTCGGGGTGGGTCCGCGTGAGGCGCGGGAGATGGATCCGCAGCAGCGGTTGTTTCTTGAGGTGTCGTGGGAGGCGTTGCGGCGGGCGGGGGTGGAGCCGGCGTCGTTGGCGGGTAGTCGTACCGGTGTCTACGCCGGGGTGATGTACCACGACTACGGCCCGACCGGCAGCGCCGGCAGCGTGGTCTCCGGTCGGGTGGCGTACCACCTGGGTCTGGAGGGGCCGGCGGTGTCGGTGGACACGGCGTGTTCGTCGTCGTTGGTGGCGTTGCATCTGGCGGTCGACGCGTTGCGTTCGGGTGAGTGCGAGCTGGCCCTGGCCGGTGGGGTCGCTGTCATGGGGACGCCCAGCATGTTCGTCGAGTTCAGCGAGCAGCGTGGGTTGGCGCCGGATGGGCGGTGCAAGTCGTTCTCGGATGACGCGGACGGGACGGCGTGGTCGGAGGGGGTGGGTGTGTTGGTGGTGGAGCGGTTGTCGGATGCGCGGCGTCGTGGTCATGGGGTGTTGGCGGTGGTGCGGGGTAGTGCGGTGGGTTCGGATGGTGCGTCGAACGGGTTGACGGCGCCGTCGGGTCCGGCGCAGGAGCGGGTGATTCGGCGGGCGTTGGCGGTGGCGGGTGTGTCGGCGGGGGGTGTGGATGTGGTGGAGGCGCATGGTACGGGGACGCGGTTGGGGGATCCGATCGAGGCGCAGGCGTTGTTGGCGACGTATGGGCGGGGTCGGGACGCGGATCGTCCGTTGTGGTTGGGGTCGTTGAAGTCGAACATCGGTCATGCGCAGGCGGCGGCGGGTGTGGGTGGTGTGATCAAGATGGTGATGGCGTTGCGGGCGGGGGTGTTGCCGCGGTCGTTGCATGTGTCGGAGCCGTCGTCGCATGTGGACTGGTCGGCGGGTGGGGTGCGGCTGTTGACCATGGCGCGGCCGTGGCCGGGTACCGACGGACCGCGTCGGGCGGGGGTGTCGTCGTTCGGGTTGAGTGGGACGAACGCGCATGTGATCGTGGAGGAGGCGCCGGGGGATGTGGCTGTGGGTTGGGGGGTGGAGCCGCCGACGCACCACTTCGACCACCAGCGCTACTGGATCAGCAGCCGGAGCTGGGCGAGCGACCCCGCCGCGATCGGCCTCGACGCGATCGGCCACCCGGTGCTCGGCGCCGGACTGAGCACCCCGGAGCCGGGCGTGAAGCACTTTACCGGCAGGCTGGCCCTGGCCAGCCAGCCCTGGCTGGCCGACCACCGGGTGGACGGGCAGGTGCTCTTTCCCGGCGCGGGCTTCATCGATCTGGCCCTGTCCGCCGCGGCCGAGATCGGCTGCGCGCGGATCGACGAGCTCACCGTGCACGCGCCACTGACCCTCGGCGAGGGCGGCGTGGACGTCCAGGTAGTCGTCACCGCAGCCGACCCGGCCGGGGTACGGCAACTAAGCATCCACTCCCGGGACCGCAACGAAGCGCGCGACGCCGTCTGGCGCCAGCACGCGTCGGGCAGTATCCGGCCCACCGGTCCGTCGGACAGCCCGCCGCCGGGGCCACGGCTGGACGAATGGCCGCCACCCGACGCCGTACAGCTGCCGATCGACGCCCTGTACGGGCGGCTCGCCGAGCGCGGCCTCGGATACGGCCCGTCGTTCCAGGCGGTACGGGCGGCATGGCGCCGGGGCACCGAGGTCTTCGTCGAGGTGTCCGTGGCCGACGCGGCCATGGACCGGTTCACCCTGAACCCGGCCGTGCTCGACGCGACCACCCACGTCCTGCTCGACGGTGACGGGCCGGTGGAGGTGCCGTTCAGCTGGCGGGGGGTCACCCTGCGGCACGCCGGTGTCGAGACGGTACGGGCGCGCATCGCCCCCGTCGGTGAACGCGATCTGTCGCTGACGCTCGCCGACGTGGCGGGAGAGCCCGTCGCCCAGATCGAGACGATCGTGGCCCGGGCGCTGCCGTCGACCAGCGAGCCGGCCGGGGCCGTCCACGAACTGCGGTGGCAGGCCGGGCCCCGGTCGGCGCCGGACGCCGCACCGTACCTCGAATGGGACGCCCGCCCACCCGGACAGCTCGATCCGGTGCCGGTCGTGCTGCGGTGCGCGTCCGCCGACGAACTGCCGGCGGATGATCCGGTCGCCGCGACCCACCAGAGCGTGACACGGATCCACGACGCGTTGTGTGACTGGCTAGCCGACGAACGGTACGCGGCAGCCAAGTTGGCCATCGTCACGCGCGGCGCGGTGAGCGTACGGGCAGGTGGTGGGGCTGTCGCGGGTGGGCCGGACGATCCTGACGTCGACCTCGCCGCCGCTGCGGTGTGGGGTCTGGTCCGCGCGGCGCAGGCGGAGAACCCCGACCGGTTTCTCCTGGTCGACCAGGACGGGCGGGCCGAGTCCGCACAGGTGCTCCCCGCCGCCCTGGCCAGCGGGGAGACCGAGCTGGCGATCCGGGGCGGGGAGCTGCTGGTGCCCCGGCTGACGGTGGCACCGGTGCCACCGTCGCCCGCGCGGCGCGCCCTGCCGCCGGACGGGACGGTGCTGATCACCGGCGGCACCGGTGGTCTCGGCGCGGTCGTGGCCCGCCACCTCGTCGCCACGTACGGCGCACGGCGTCTGCTGCTGGTCAGCCGTCGGGGAGGTCAGGCGCCGGGCGCCGCCGAGCTGGTGGCCGAACTGACCGGCATGGGGGCCGAGGTCGCGGTCGTGGCCTGCGACGTCGCCAATCGCGACGCGGTCGGCGAGCTGCTGGCCGGTGTGCCGGCCGCGTACCCGCTGACCGCGGTCGTGCACGCGGCCGGCCTGCTCGACGACGGGGTGCTGACGGCGCTGACCCCGCAGCGGATCTCCGCCGTCCTGCGGGCCAAGGTGGACGCCGCCTGGCATCTGCACGAGCTCACCGCCGACTCCGAACTGTCCGCGTTCGTGCTCTTCTCGTCGGTCGCCAGTGTCGGCGGCGCGGCCGGGCAGGCCAACTACGCGGCGGCCAACGCGTTTCTCGACGGGCTCGCCCAGCATCGGCACGCACGCGGGCTGACGGCACAGTCGCTGCTGTGGGGTCGGTGGGCGACCGGAGACGACATGGCAGCTCGACTGTCCACGGTCGATGGCGGTCGGCTCTCCCGGTCCGGACTGCTGCCGCTGTCGGCCGAGGAAGGGCTCGCGCTGCTGGACACCGCGCTCGCCAGTGACGCCGACGTGCTCGTGCCGGCCAAGTTCGACGTCGCGGCGCTGCGTGCCGAAGGCTGGGCGACGGCACCGGTGTTCCTCGGCCTGACCGGCCCGGTCACGCCGGTGCCGGCCGGACCGCTCGCCGCCTCGACGACGTCACCTGCGGGTGCCTCGCCCACGGGCGCGGGTGTCCCGGCCGGTGCGGGTACCGCACCGGTGGCTACCGACGGTGCCGATCGGCTCGCGGACCTGCCGGCGACAGAGCGCCGCGCCGTGCTGCTCGAGCTGGTGCGGGCACATGCGTCGGCGGTGCTCGGCCATGATCGAGCCGACGCGGTCTCCGCCGAGCAGGGGTTCCTCGACATCGGATTCGATTCGTTGACCGCGCTGGAGCTGCGCAACCGACTGACCGGTGCAACCGGGCGGAAGCTGCCGGCCACGCTGATCTTCGACTATCCGAGTGTCGCCGCCGTCGCGGACCATCTGACCGCCGAGTTCGGCGCCGACGAGTCCCGCCGGATCGGCGAGCACTTGGCGACCCTCGAAGCGACCCTGGAAGCGGCGCTCGCCGGGGTCGGTCCCGGCGACGAGCAGCGCCTGGCGTTGGCGGCACGCCTGCAGGCGTTGGCGGGACGGCTGGCTCCACCTCCAGACAGGACGGGGTCGACCGCCGACGAGTTGGGTTCGTCGAGCGCCGAGGAGTTGTTCGAGCTGTTGGACGGGGAACTCGGCCGGTCCCGCTGAGGTCTTCGTCGGTGGGTCGCTGGCCGGTGACGCGCCCTACGAGTGAGATCCTTGGCTGGTTCGACCGGCCGCAGGTGGTGCCCCGTCGCGGTGGGTCGCGGGTTCCACCGGGACCGGGTCGAGCCGGCGGCCCCCCTTCGCCGGCGAGGGAGTGCGACACTGTCAAAGTCGGTGAGTGTGACGGGCCCGGCTCCGGCGGCAGCGGTTGGTCCGGACGAGTTCGGTGGTCGACGGCCGGTGGTGGCCGAGGTGGTTCGGTAGGAGGAGTTGGCATGGGTGTCGGTCGGGTGGTGCGGTTCGACGAGGGCCGTGGGTACGGTTTCATCGCACCGGACGACGGTGGCGACGACGTCTTCGTCCACGCCGGGGAGTTGACCCAACGGGGAATCCGGGTGGCTACCGGCACCCGCGTGTCGTTCAAGGTGATCGACGGCGGCCGGGGGCCGAAAGCGTACGACGTCGAGATCATCGATGATGCCACCGCTCCCACCGGGGGCCCGGGCGGTCGTACGGCGGGCGCTTCCGGCGAGGGCGGCGACGACGAGCTCTGCGAGATCTTCTCCGAGCCGGAGTACCTGCAGCGGATCACCGAGCTGTTGCTGTCCGACGCGTCGTACCTCACCGGTGCGCAGATCGTCGAGTTGCGTGGGCACCTGCTGCGGTTCTCCCGCAAGTGCGGCTGGGTCGACTGACTTCCCGACCACCCGCTACCGCCGAGCACGGCCGACAAGGAGCAGGGGCGAGAAGCAGGTTTGCCCCGCGCAGGTCGGGTAGACAGCCCGGATGACCGGGTCCGAGCCTCCGGCGTACAGCCCCGCGGCAAGCCCGAGCGCCGCGCGACCGGCGCTGCCCGTGCTGATGTACCACTCGATCACTTCGGCGGCCCGGGGGCCGCTGCGGTCACTCGCCGTCGGGCCGGCCCGGTTCGCCGAGCAACTCGCCGCGCTCGCCGACGCCGGATATCGGATGGTAGGCCTCAGCGAGGCGCTCGACCTGCTCGACGACGCGGCGATCGACCGCAACCGGCCGGCTCCGTCGATGGTCGCGCTCACCTTCGACGACGGGTACGCCGATTTCCTCACCCGCGCGCTGCCGCTGCTGGACGCCGCGAACGCCCGGGCCACCCTCTACCCGTCGGTCGGGCACCTCGGGCAGTACGCCGACTGGCTGGGCCAGTGGGCCGACGAGTTCGGCCCGCTGCTGGACTGGACCCAGTTGGACGAGGTGGCCGGGTCGGGCCGGGTCGAGATCGGCTCGCACGGTCTGCTGCACCATCCGCTCGACGTCCTGCCGCCGCAGCGGGCGGCGGACGAGATCGTCGTCGCCCGGGACCGTCTCGAACAGCGGTTCGGCATCCCGGTCCGGTCGTTCTGCTACCCGCACGGCTACCACGACTGGCGGGTCCGGGCGGCGGTCCGCCGGGCCGGGCACGACAACGCGTGCGAGGTGGGCCGACGGCGGTACCGGCCGGGCGACCGGCGGCTCGCCGTACCCCGGCTGCTGCCGACCGGTGACCACGACGGCACCGCGCTGCTCGACCTGGTCCGCACCGGCGGACCTCGGATGGTGCCGCAGGCGAAACGACTGGCCCAGCCCGCCTGGCGGTTGACCCGGCGGGTGGCCCGGCGGGCCGGCCGGCAGTTGACGTGACGGCCCGCCGTTGGTGGCGGCGCGGCGGCCTGCTGGCGGTCGCGGCCGGCCTTGCCACGCTGGTCCTGACCCTCGGTGTGCTGGTTCCGCTACTGCAGCACCGTGCCAACCAACCCGACCAGCCCGACCAGACCAGCCAGCCTGGTCAGCCCGACGGGACCGGTCAGCCGGACTCCGGCGGCGGACCGCCGCCGGCCGGGCCGCCACCCACCACGGCCGGCGGCGACCGGACGACGAACCCGTCCGGGATCGCCCTGCCCACCGGCGATCTGCCCGGCTGGCGGCAGATCTTCGTCGACGACTTCGACGGCACCGAGCTGAGCGACGACTGGTTCGCCTACTCCGGGCAGCCGGACGGTGATCCGGGCGGCTGGTTCGACCCCGGCCACGTGTCGGTCGGCGCCGGCATGCTCACCATCGGCGGCTGGCGGGAAGCCAGCCGGGACAACATCTACGTCACCGGCGGGGTGTCCAATCGGCGGGCGGTGACCCGCAGCTACGGCCGGTACGACATCCGGTTCCGGATGGACCAGGGCACCGGGATCGCGTACGCGCTGCTGCTCTGGCCGGGCGACAACGTCTATCCGCCGGAGATCGACATCGCCGAGGACAACGGCAAGGGCCGGGACCGGATGTACGGGGTGCTGCATCCGGTGACCGGCGACCGGATCGGGCATGACGTCGGCGGCGACTTCACCCGCTGGCACACCGCCGGTCTGGAGTGGACGCCGGACCGGCTGGTCTACACCCTGGACGGCGAGCCCTGGGCGACGGTCACCGGCGCACAGGTGCCCGACGAGCCGATGGCGCTCGCTCTGCAGAGCCAGGCGTGGTACTGCGGGCACACCTGGGAGGCCTGCCCGGACGAGACGACACCGGACGTGGTCAACCTCCAGATCGACTGGGTCGCCATCTACGCTCCGGCCTGATGCCCGGCAGGGCGTCCGCTGTCGGCACCGTCACCCGGCGTACCGGTAGACGGTGACGTCGTCGCTGCGCTGGAAGACCGACCAACGGTCCCGGCCGTCGAGCAACCGCTCCAGGCGGTCCAACGACCCGGGCGCAAAGTAGCCGAAGTAGTCGGACTGCCGCCGCATACCGTCGCTGACCACCAGGTACGCCGGGTCGCCGGCGAACGAGCCGAGGAACTCTTCGATCGTCGGCAGGTGCTCGCCGTCCAGCGCGGCGCCGCGCAGTTGCGCCCCGACCACCAGGTCCGGCTCGCCAGCCGGCACATCGGTGTTGAACCCCGGATACGCCGCCGTCAGCCGACTGGGAAAGTTGGACGTGGCAACGGCGATGGTGGCACCGGGCTCGGCGGCGGCGTACAGCTGGCGGGCGGCGGCCACCTCGTCGGCGGTCTGCCGGTCCACGGCCAACTGCCCGTGCCGACCCTGCACCGTACCGAGGGCGAAGCCGCCGAGCGCCACAGCGACCGCCACCGCCGCGACCGGCCCCAGCCACCGCCGACGCCGGCCAACCCGACGCAGGTCGGCGCGGTCAACCCGACGCAGGTCGGCCCGGTCGACAACCGCGCGGGCGATCAGGAAGGCGCACCACGGCGCGGAGAACAGGAACACCCGGTAGATCGCCTCGCCGCCGTAGCTCTGCGCCGCGAGCAGGACGAACGGCGTGGCGGCCAGCAGCGCCGGCACCAGCACGGTACGCAGCCGGCGACGGTACGCCAGCACCGCCAGCACGGTCAGCGCCCAGACGGTCAGCGCGAGCGTACGGACCACGATCGCCGAGAACGCCTGCCCGGTCGAACCCCAGCTCTCGGCGTTGCCGGCGGCGTTGGCGAAGATGTCGAACCCGTCGAAGACGCCGAACGCCTCCGACACGAACCCGAACCGGGGCAGCAGGTAGCCGAGCACGACCGCGCCCATCGCCAGCGGCAGCCAGCGGGGCCGGACCAGCCGCAGCGCGGCCAGCACGGCCACCTGCGCCACCACCAGGTACGGCGACAGCTGGTGGGCGGCGGTGAGCACGGCCAGCAGCGCCAACGCCGCCACTGTCGCCCAGCCCCGGACCCGGCGGTCCGGTCCATCTCGGCGGTCCGATGCGCTGCCACCGGTCGGCGAGCGCAGCCAGGTCAGCACGATCAGCAGCACCCCGAGGCTGAGCAGGAAACCGAACGCCTGCGGGGACAGGTAGTCCTCTTCCACCCAGTTGACCGCGAAGAACCCGAACACGGTCAGGTACGCCACCCGCCGGTCGTCGGCGAGGGTACGGGCGATGGCGTACAGCACCGGGGCGGCGGCCAGGTTGAAGAAGACCGGCGACCAGTCGGCCAGCGCCGCCGGGGCGATGCCACCGGCCGCGCCGAGCTGGGCGGCACCGGCGAACAACGCCGGCCACTGCTGGTAGATGTCGGTCGCCGAGTCGACCGGGTTGCCGGCTGCGATGAGGTCGATCACCCCTAGGTGCTTGTACGTCCAGGCGTACTGCGGTTGGTCCAGCAGCAGCGGGGTGGTGCCGTGCAGCAGCACGACCAGCAGCACCAGGTAGCCGGCGGCAGCCAGCCCGCGCCCGGTGGCCCGGTCGGCGGCGGTAGGCCGGTCGGCGGTGGGCCGCAGCCCGGCGAGCGCGGCGACGAAGCCGGCGACGGTGAGCGCCAGCGCGGCCAGGAAGACCGGACTGACGGCGCCGAGCAGCCCGAAACCGCCCACCTGCGCCACATCGGTGCGGGACACCGCGATCCACCACAGCGCCAACGCCGCACCGATCACCACGGCATGCGCCAGCAGCGGCCGCCGTGCGACAGCCGGGCGCCCGGCGAGGCCCGCCCGCCGGGCGTACGGCCACCGTCGGACCGGCCCGGGGCGGGAACCGTGGCCGTGGCCGGCCCGCGTGATGCGGAGCAGGCCAGCGGCGCTGACGGCCGCCACCGCCACCGCCAGCGCGCCGACGGCCAGCCTGGGCTGCCACCAGCCGGCCCAGACCGATCCGGTGGCCACGGCTGCGTAACCGGCCAGGCTGGCCAGTACGGTCGTCGCCCACCGGGTCGCCGCCGGCCGGACGGTCAGGTGACTGAGCAGCGCGGCACCGGGGCCCAGGGCGGCGAACGCGACCGCAGTCGGGGCCTGCCACGGGCCGCCGGCTGCCAGACCGAGCAGCGCCAGGACCGCGACGACCAGACCGGTGCCCGCCTGACCGGTCCGGCCGGCACGCGGGTCGGGTGCGGTGTCGACAGCTGGCGCGGTGTGGACACCAGGCGCGGTGTCGACGGCCGGCCCGGCTGCCGGTGCCTGGGGGAGCGGGCGGACGGGGCGCAGGGCGAGATCGGTCATCCGGCACCTCCGGTGTCGGCGGTAACGGTCTCGGACTCGGCGGTAGGTCGGGCCCAGGCCGGGGCGCTCGTCGCGTCGCCGGTCGCCCGGTACCGGCGGATCAGCCCGGGAAGCAGCACGATCGCCACTGCGGCCTGTGCCGTACACAGCGCGGCCGCCGGCGCGATGATTCCGACCCGGGGCAACCCGACCCAGCTGACCAGCAGGAACGCGGCGATGCCGACCGACTGCACGGTCACCACCGGCCACATCCGCTTCTCCATCATCGCGAACGCGCAGTAGAGCAGGATCACCCCGGTGAACGGCAGTGACAGCCCGATCAGTCGCAGCGTGTCGGCACCCTCGGCGGCGTACTGCCCGCCGAGCAGCCGCAGCAGCGGCCCGGCCGCCCCGGCGAGCACCGCCGCACCCGGCAGCACCACCGCGGCGACCAGCAGGACCGCCCGGTCGACGTGCGCCCGGGCCGCCGCCGCGTCGCTGGACGCGGTGACCACGAACGAGGTGACGACGTTCCACAGCAGGGTGCTGCCGGCCACCCCGATCACCCACGGGATGTAGAAGTAGGCGCTGGCGGTGGCGCCCAGCACGCTGGCCACCAGCACCGGCGGCAGGTACGCGACCGCGTTGGTGAGCAGCCCGTTGACGTACTCGGCGGAGGCGAAGCCGAGCAGCTCCCGCCGGGCCGGAGCCGGCGCCTCCGGAGCGCTTCGGGCGTGCGCCGGGGCGAGCCGGGCCAGCACCCACCAGTTGACCCCGAGCATGGTCGCCAGCATCGGCGCCGACCAGGCGAGCAGCATCCCGTCACCGGCGGCGGTGCCGGCCAGCAGCGGCAACAGCGCAACCTTGGCGGTGGACGCGATCACGTTCTTCGCCGGTACGCTGCCGGCCCGCCGCAGCGCGGTCAGCACTCCGTCGGTGATGAAGAAGATCGCCGTGCCGACCACGGCGGCGACGAAGAGCAGCCGCTGCGTCGGTGCCGGGCCGATGATGCCGGTGCCCATGCCGAGGGCCAGGAACCCGCCGCTGAGCAGCAGGGACATCGCCGCCGACGCGGCGTATCCGGCGAGCACCAGCCGGCGGGTGTGCCGACCGGCGCCGGGCAGGAACCGCGCGTACAGGTTGATCAGGTTGAGTTGGGCGAGCCCGGCCAGCAGCGTCATCGCCGACACCGCCGCCGATGCCCGGCCGACCGCCTCCGGCGCGAACCAGCGGGCGGCCACCACCCAGAACACGAACCCCAGCGCGGCGCTGGCCACCGTCGAGGTCATCAGCGCCGCCGCGCTGCGCAGCAGTGCCGGCCGGCGGACCATCACCGCCGCCGTTGGCGGGACGGTCGTGCCGGCGGCGGTCACGGCCAGCCCCGCATCCGACGGCGCAGCCGCCGGGCGGCCATCCGGCTGCGCAGGTACGCGACCGGCCCGGCGAGCAGCCCGCGCCGGTTGGCGCCGACCAGCTCGCGGGGGAAGTCGTCGCGCAGCCCGGCCAACCGCTGCCCGCCACCGCCGCCGAACGTGTCGCGCAGCGCGGTCGGGGCCAGCCGCAGCAGCGGCCCGAGCAGCCGAGGTTCGCGCAGTAGCAGGCTGGTGTAGGCGGCGGTCAGTCCGGTGCCGTAGCCGACCAGTTGGTTGCGCAGCCCGGCCAGGTCCCGGCGGTGGTGGTGCCAGACCAGGGCGCTGGGCTGGTAGGCGACGGTGCCGTCGGCGACCAGCACCTGCATCAGGGCCAGGGTGTCCTCGGAGCCCATCGCGGGGGTGCCGGCGCCGAGCGCGGTGTCGAAGCCGCCGATGCGCTCCAGCACGCCGGGTCGGAAGGCCATGTTGCCGCCGGCGCCGAACGGCGGCAGCGGGTAGAGCGGACTCTGCCGGTGCGCGGTGGCCGGGGAGAACAGGTCCGGTGTGAAGCCACGGCCCTTGCTGTGCCCGCCGTACTGTTCGAACCACAGCTGCGCGTCGGTGGCCAGTTCGGCCGGCGCGATGGCTCCGGTGACCGCGTCGGCCTGCGGGTGGTCGGCCAGGGCGCGGGCGATCTCGGCGAGCCAGTGCGGGTCGGCCTCCTCGTCGTCGTCGATCCAGGCGACGATCTCGCCGACGGTGGCGCGCAGCGCCCGGTTGCGGGCGTGCGACAGCCCGGGCCGGGGTTCACGGATGTAGTCAACTGGTGTTCCGTTGCCGTCGGCGGTCGCGCCGCCACCGTCGGCGGCCCGGGCGACGACCTTGACGGTGGCGTCGCTGACCGGCGCGTTGTCCACCACCAGCACCCGGAACCGGGGGTACTGCTGGGCCAGCACGCTGTCCAGGGTGCGGGCCAGCCCGGCGGGCCGTTCCCGGGTGCAGACGACCACGGTGATGCGCGGCGCGTCGTCGAGCACCTCGGCCCGCCGGGTCAGGTAGCCGGGTTCGGGCCGGTCGGCCGGGGGGATCTCCCGGTCGACGGCGGCGGCGAGGTCCGCGCCGGTCAGCCCGTGCGGCGGTACGTCGAGCAGCAGCGCGCCGATCGGCTGGGTGAACTGCCGGACCAGCAGCCAGGCGCGTTCCACCCGGCGGCCGGCCGGATCGTTCCCGGGGATGTCCGGGAACCGGTCGGTGACTTCCAGGTCGATGACGGTGGCCGGGATCCGGTCCGCGGTGCCGGCCGGGAGGTGCACGGAGGTACGCGGGTTCATCGTGCGGCTCCGATCGGTGGGGGTGGGGACGGAGTCTGGGTGGCGCGGCCGGCGAGTTCGGTCAGCGCGCCGGTGGCTGCGGCGGCGGTGCCGGCGAGGATGGCGCCGGCCCGGGCGACGTGCCGGTGGCCGCGCCCGCGCAGGGTCGCGCCGATCTCCCGACGTAGCGCGGCGGGCAGCGTACGGCGCAGGTAGTCCTGCTCGGCGCCGAGGCTGGGCGCGCCGTCGAGTAGCCCGGCCATCATGACCTTGCCGCGGCCTTCGGCGAAGCAGCGGCGCAGGAAGTAGCGGAAGGTGCTGTGCGTGGCGGGTACGCCGTGCGAGATGACCGCCTGCGGCACGTACCACCACTGCCCGCCGGTGACCGCGGCCATCCGCAGGCAGAGCTCGGTGTCCTCGGGCCGTGCCCGGTTGCCGACCTTGCCGAAGCCGGTGCGGAAACCGCCGGCGGTGAGAAACGCGTCGCGGCGTACCGCCATGCTGGCCGACCAGACGTTGCGCACCGGTCCGGGTCGGACCGGCTGGCCGGCGTACGAGCCGCCGACCGCCCACCGGAACTCGGCGGGGAACCAGCCTGGCTGGTGCCGTTCCCAGGCGGGTTCGATGGCGCCGCCGGCCCCGACCACCGTCGGGTCGGTGAACGCGGCGACCAGTCCGGCCAGCCAGCCGGGGTGGGCGACGACGTCGTCGTCGAGGAACACCACGAGGTCGCTGCCGGCGTGCCGGGCGCCGGTGTTGCGGTTGCCGGAGACGCCCCGCTGGTACGCGTTGCCGAGCACGGTGACCGTGGGCAGCTCCCGCCTGATCCGGTCGGCGAGCGCGGGGTGATGGTCGACCACCACGATGATCTCGGCCGGCTCGAGATCCTGCCGGCGGACGGAGTCGACGGCGCTACGCAGCCCGGCGAGCCGGTCCGGGTGGTGGGTCGGGACCACCACGCTGACGGTCGGTGGACGCATCGCTCAGCCCTCCTCGACGGTCACCGGTACGGTGGCGGTCCGCTGCCGGCGGTGCTGCCGGCGGGTCCGGCGCAGTCGGCGTTCGCGGCCGAACTCACTGAGGATGGTGCGCAGCACCCGGGTGCCGTCGCGCACCGTGTCGAGGTTGCTCTCGCCGTGAATCCGCAGGTGCTCGATGCTGGGCACCTCGGTGATCCGCAGCCCGTGGGCGGCGACCCGGACGTTGATCAATGTTTCGATCTCGAAACCGTCGCCCCACAGCTTGCTGCCGTCGGCGGGCCGGGGGGTGGTCGGGTCGGGCAGGTCCAGCGCTGGGACCACCCGTCGCCAGAAGGCGTTGTAGCCGTAGCACAGGTCGGTGAACCGGGTGCCGAACAGCAGGTTGACCATGCCGTTGAGGCCTTCGTTGCCGAGCCGGCGCAGCGGGGTGATGTCGTGGCTGCCGCCACCGGCGCGGAAGCGGGAACCCTTGGCGAAGTCGGCTCCGGCGAGCAGCGCGGCGACGAAGCGTGGGATCTCGGCCGGGTCGGTCGACCCGTCGGCATCGATCATGACCACGATGTCGCTGGTTGCGGCGGCGAACCCGCAGGCGAGAGCGTTGCCCTTGCCGGTACGGGTCTGCTGGACGATCCGCACCGCAGGCCAGAGTGCCCGGGCGACCTGCACCGTGCGGTCGACCGAGCCGCCGTCGACGACGACGACCTCGTCGACGTCACGGGGGAGCCGGGCGAAGACGTGCGGCAGGTTCCGTTCCTCGTTGATGGTGGGGATGACGACGGTCACCGACGGCAGGTGCGGGCCGTGCCGGGTCGGCGGTGCGGGCGGTGTCGGGTGTACCCGGGTGCTGGCGTAGACGGACATGCCGGTGTCCTCCGGGGGGTGGGGGGAGGGTGCGGGACACCAGGCGACGCGGGGCCGTTCGCGCGCCGCCCGGACTGACTTAGCGGTCCATCACCGGGGGTCAACAACCTGATATGCCGGTTATTTCGGGCGCCGCGCGGGTCGGTGGGCCGGGTCACATCCGCCGTTGCGTAGTTGGTTCGACTAGAGCCGGCACCAGGTGATGTCGGGCGTGTGCGCTGAGCCGCGCCGGGCGGGGAACCATCACCAGCAGGTTTCCGGGCGGTTGCGGTGGGAGCGTTCCCATGGCATGATGATGATCGATTGGCGCTGCGGAGCCAGCCAAGCACACCTGTTTCGCCGAGGGCAACCGGATCTTCCGGCCGGCGATCCGACCGCCGAGTCGTCCGTCCGACGACAGGTGGTGCACCGACCTCACCAGGGTCCCGGCCGATGCGCCGGCGACCAGTTATGTCGCGAGGAGACAACTCCGCATGAACCTGAACCCACTACGCGGCGCCGGGCGCTCGCGGATGCGCCGCGGGCTGTCCGCGGCCGCCGCGGTCGTACTCGGCTCCGGTGTACTCGTCGTCGCGGCCACCCAGGCCAGCGCCGCCGCCGGGTGCCGTGTCGACTACTCGGTCAACCAGTGGAACACCGGATTCACCGCCAACCTGACCGTCACCAACCTCGGTGACCCGCTGAGCAGCTGGACCCTGGAGTGGGACTACTCCGGCAACCAGCGGATCACTCAGGCGTGGAACAGTGAGTTCACCCAGAGTGGCACCCGGGTGACTCTTCGGAACGCCCCGTGGAACGGTTCGCTGGGCACCAACGCCAGCGTCAACCCCGGCTTCAATGCAAGCTACTCCGGCACCAACACCGCGCCCACGGTGTTCCGCCTCAACGGGGTGGCGTGCAACGGTGGCACCACGCCGACGACCGCCCCGCCCACCACGGCGCCGCCGACGACCGCCCCGCCTACCACCGCGCCGCCGCCCACGACGGCGCCGCCGACGACGGCGCCCCCGACGTCTCCGCCGCCGGGTGGGCCGCGGGTGGACAACCCGTACGTGGGCGCGGATGTGTACGTGAACCCGATCTGGAGTGCGAACGCGGCGGCTGAGGCGGGTGGTAGCCGGATCGCGGACGAGCCGACGGGTGTGTGGCTGGACCGCACGAGCGCGATCTACGGCAACAACAGCCCGACGACGGGTGACATGGGTCTGGCCGACCATCTGGACGAGGCGGTGCGGCAGGACGCGGCGAACGGTAGCCGTCCGCTGGTCTTCCAGGTGGTGATCTACAACCTGCCGGGTCGCGACTGTGCGGCGTTGGCGTCCAACGGTGAGTTGGGTCCGACGGAGATTGGCGCGTACCGGACGGAGTACATCGATCCGATCGCGGAGATCGTGGGTCGGGCGGCGTACCGGAATCTGCGGATCGTGGCGGTGATCGAGATCGATTCGCTGCCGAACCTGATCACGAACGTGGGCAGCCGGCCGACGGCGACGCCTGAGTGTGACGTGATGCTGGCGAACGGCAACTACGTGACGGGTGTCGGTTACGCGATCTCGCAGCTGGGTGACGTGCCGAACGTGTACAACTACATCGACGCCGGGCACCACGGCTGGATCGGCTGGGAGGACAACTTCGGTCCGACGGCGCAGATCATCGCGCAGGCGGCGAACGCGTCGGGTGCGTCGCCGTCGGATGTGCACGGGTTCATCACGAACACGGCGAACTACTCGGCGTTGCGGGAGCCGTACATCACGGTGGACAGCAACACTCGCCAGTCGTCGTGGATCGACTGGAACAACTACAACGACGAGCTGTCGTTCGCGCAGGCGTTCCGGCAGCGGTTGGTGCAGGCTGGGTTCCCGTCGGGTGTCGGCATGCTGATCGACACGTCGCGTAACGGTTGGGGTGGTTCGGCGCGGCCGACCGGTCCGAGCAACGCCACCGATGTGGACACCCGCGTCGACGAGTCGCGGATCGACCGGCGGTTCCAGAAGGGCAACTGGTGCAACCAGTCGGGTGCCGGTCTGGGCGAGCGTCCGACCGCGGCGCCCGCTTCGGGTATCGACGCGTACGTGTGGATCAAGCCGCCGGGTGAGTCGGACGGGTCGAGCCGGGAGATCCCGAACGACGAGGGTAAGGGTTTCGACCGGATGTGTGACCCGACGTACACGGGTAACCCGCGGAACAACAACAACATGAGTGGTGCCCTGCCGAACGCGCCGGTTTCCGGGCACTGGTTCTCGGCTCAGTTCCAGGAGCTGATGGCGAACGCGTACCCGCCACTGTGACAAGGCTGGACGCTCGACACTGAGCGGGGCCCGGTGCCGGACACGGCACCGGGCCCCGCCCCATTTCGGCCGTTGCCCCTGACGGGTCAGCGCCCAGGTCAGGGCACGGCAGGTCAGGGT
The DNA here is from genome assembly GCF_027497315.1 of Solwaraspora sp. WMMA2059. Taxonomy (GTDB): domain Bacteria; phylum Actinomycetota; class Actinomycetes; order Mycobacteriales; family Micromonosporaceae; genus Micromonospora_E. The sequence continues at coordinate 1,146,126 of NZ_CP114908.1, forward strand.
ACGGTGCGTTCGATCGCTGCGGCACCGTCGTGTTCCAGCTCCTGGCGCGCCCGGTCCACCTGCTCCGGACTGCCGTCGCCACCCTTGGCCACCGCGAGGTCCTCCGCGTCCCACGGCTGCTCGGCGCCGGTCCGTACTCGTGCCGGACCGGACTGGCCGATCGGGGGTTGGAAGTCCGGACTGTCCTGCTCGGTGTCCGGGTCGGTGACCAGCAGCGGTACGGTGGTGTCGTCCTCGACCGCTGCGGCCACTGCTGGTTCCTCCTCCAGCGGCACCCGGCCGATCGCATCCTCGCGGTCCGTCATGGCCGTCCCCTCCCGTCCGAACCGTGGATTCACCGGGTACCCGCGACCGAGGCGGATATGCGCGGATACCGGCCGGCGGAAAACGCGTGACCTCCGGCGCAACTGGCACCGGAGGTCACAGAGATCGGTAGGGTCAGGTTCTGGCGACGGCTCAGTTCGACAGCACCCGGTCCAGCAGATCCCGGTAGCGGCGGACCGCCATCCGCAGTTGCTCGGTGTCCTCCGGACCGGCGTCGGTCCACCCGCCGAGTTCGTCACGCTGCGCGGTCAACGCCGCAGTGAGCGCCTCGACGGCCTCGGTCACCAGGTTCTGTGCCTCGCCCGCCGCGGCGTGCGGGTCGTCGACGAAACGCAGCTGCACGTCGCGCCAGCGGTCCCGGAACGCGTCCGCCTGCTCCGCCGCGAAGATCCCCGCCGGCTCCGGCTGCCCGGTCTGCTGCGCTTCGCCGCCGTCGCCCACCCGTACGGTGTCGTCGTCGCTGGGGTCGCGCGGCTCGTGCAGGCGCTCCGGGCCGGCCATGGCGGAGGCCGCGACCGCGCCGCCGACGGTGGCGGCGCCGAACGCGGTCGGCTGTTCGACCGGCTCGTGGTGGACCGGCTCGTCCCGGTCGGGCGTCGCTATGCCGGAGACGACCTCGGTACGGTCCGGGTCCACGTACCCGTCGCGGTCGTGACCGGCGTCCGGACGGCCCGGTCCGCCGTGCGGGGTGATGACCTCGGTACGTTCGTCGTGCCACTGATCGGTGCGGGTCATGATGTCTCTCCTCAGCGGGTCGAAGCTTCCGTCGGGGTCGAGGCTTGCTCGGTCGGGGTCGAGGCTTGCTCGGTCGCGGTCGAGGTGGGCACGGGGTCCTCCCCGAGCAGTTCGGCGAAGAGCGCCCGGTAGTGCACCACGGCCTGACGCAACTGCTCTGTGCTCGCCTCCCCGCGCTCGTTGGCCAGATGGATCTCGTGCGCCTCGCGGTACCTGCCGAGCGTACGGGCGTGCTCCACGGAGAGCTGAGCCACCTGCTCGTCGTAGTCCCCGGTCGGGTAGCCGAGCTCGGCGATCAGCCGGGTGAGCAGTTCGTCGGCGTCGCCGACCGCGGCGCCGGGTGCGTCGACGAACCGGGTCTGTACGTCGGCCCAGGCGGCGGCGTAACGGGCGCGGGACGTCTCAGCCAACGGGGTCAGGGTCAACTCGGCGTGCCGGCGTTCCCGCTGCCGGAGCTCGCGTTCGGCGGCGCTGCGGCTGTCCTGCTCGGCGACGACCCGGTCGTACTCCGGACCGAAGGTGCCACGCAGGTCGTGGCGCCGCCGCCACCGGGTCCCGAGCAGGGCGAGCGCCGCGAGCGCGACGAGAAGTACGGCGGCGATGAGGACGATCTCGATGGGCGACATGGTTGTTCCTCCTTCTCACCCTGGTATTCCCGCTCGACCCGGAATCTCAATCCAGGTTTGTCACATTTCCTTGACGATCTCGTCGGCATCTGATCCGGATCGCTCGCCGGGATGGTCCGCTGCAGGTCGCGACGACGATCGTGGATGCTGCCGCTTTCGGTACGCTCCGTGCCCACAATCGACCGCTGAGTGCCTCTGGTAGTGCCTGAGCCGTTAATTACGTATCCTTCCGGAGGCGCCGGACACGACTGACCTTCCGCTTACCCGGATCGGTCGGTTCGCATCCGCCGCGCCAGCTCAGCCACCACCGCGCCGGCGAGGTCTGATGAATACCCGCAACTGGTCGATCCGCTCGAAGATCGTTGCGCTGGTCGCTGTCCCGATCGCCGCGCTGCTGGCGCTGTGGATCTTCGCGACGTCGTTGACCATCGGCCCGGCGCTGAGCCTGCTGGGCGCCCAGGCACTGCTCGACGACGTCGGCCGCCCCGGTGAGGCGGTGGTGGCCGAGTTGCAGCGGGAACGCCGGCTCTCCGTGGTGTATCTGTCCCGCGCCGAGGGGCAGAACGCGCTGCGCGCCGGTGACCTGCAGCAGTTGCGCGACCAGTGGGAGGCCACCGACGCGGCGGTCGACGAGTTCCGGCGCTCCGCTCGCGGCGACGAACCGCCGGCGGATCCGGCTGTGCTGGACGAGCGGATCGCGGCGACCCTGTCCGAGTTGGAGCTGCTGCCGTCCGGCCGGGGGTTCATCGAGCGTCGGGAGATGGACGCAGCCGGCGCGCTGGGCCTCTACAGCGGCATCGTCGACACCGCGTTTCAGATGTTCGGGGCGTTGGCCGGGCTGCCGGACAACGAGATCAACCGCCAGGCGCGGGCGTTGACCGACATCGGGCTGGGCCGCGACCTGCTCGGCCGGACCGATGCCCTGCTCGCCGGGGCCTTCGCCGCCGGTGAGCTGACCTCCGCCGGCCACCTGCAGTTGGTGCAGACCGTCGCCAACCAGCGGTTGCTGTTCGACCGGGCGGTGGCCGAGCTGCCCGACCCGGACAGCCGGGCCTACCACCAGCTCGCCGCCGGCGACGACTACACCGGGCTACGGCAGATGCAGGACACGCTGATCGCCGGTGGGCCCACTGAGGACGGGCTGCCGGTATCCGAGTCCCGCTGGCGGGGCAGCTACCAGTTGGTCCAGGAGCAGCTGCGCGACTTCGAGCTGCTCGCCGCCGACGCGCTGGCCGAACGCAGCATGCCGACCGCGATCGCCATTCTGGCCCGACTCGCCGGGGCCGGCCTGGTCGGCCTGGCCGCGGTGATCGTCTCCGTGGTGATCTCGCTGCGGGTCGGCCGGTCGCTGATCCACCGGTTGACCGGGCTGCGCGCCGCCGCTCTGGAGCTGGCCGGCGAGCGGCTGCCCGGGGTGGTCGCCCGGCTACGCCGTGGCGAGGACGTCGACGTGGTCACCGAAGCCCCACCGCTGGAGTACGGCACCGACGAGATCGGCCAGGTCGGGCACGCGTTCAGTGAGGTGCAGCGGACCGCCGTACGGTCGGCCGTCGAGGAGGCGGCGCTGCGTCGTGGGCTGAACGAGACGTTCCTCAACATCGCCCGACGCAGCCAGACGCTGCTGCACCGGCAGCTGGCCGTACTGGACCGGATGGAACGGCGCAGCACCGACCCGACGGAGCTGGAGGACCTGTTCCGGGTCGACCACATGGCGACCCGGATGCGCCGGCACGCGGAGGACCTGGTGATCCTCGCGGGAGCGGCACCGGGCCGGGGATGGCGCAACCCGGTGCCGATGGTCGACGTGATCCGGGGCGCCGTCTCCGAGGTCGAGGACTACGCCCGAGTGCACGTCACGACCGTGGAGGCCGCAGCGGTCGCCGGCCGGGCCGTGGGCGACGTCATCCACCTGCTGGCCGAGCTGATCGAGAACGCCACGTCCTTCTCCCCGCCGCAGACCCGGGTCACCGTTATCGGGCAGAGCCTGCCCAACGGGTACGCGGTCGAGGTCGAGGACCGAGGCCTCGGCATGGAACCGGACTTGATCGAGGACGCCAACCAGCGCCTCGCCGAGTCGCCGAACTTCGACCCGCACAACAGCGCCCGGCTCGGCCTGTTCGTCGTCGCCCAGTTGGCGGCCAGGCACGGCGTACGGGTCCGGCTCCGGCCGTCACCGTTCGGCGGGATCACCGCCGTCACGCTGATCCCGGCGGAGCTGGTGGTGCCCGAGTCCGAGGTGCTGGCGCTGCCGTCCGGTCGGCCACCTACCGCACTGACCACGGTCCGGCAGACTCCCGCGCCGGACGCGCTGGCCACCCTCCGCCCGAGCCCCGAGCCCGCAGCGGAGCCGACCGGGGTTCAGCTGCCGGCCCGACGCCGTCCCACCACCCTGCCGACCCGGCGGTCCAGCGGCGCCGGCGCGACCACCGAGGACGGCCTGCCGCGCCGGGTACGCCAGTCCAGCCTGGCGCCCCAACTGCGCCAGACATCCGATTCGTCCGGGGCCGACGGTCAGCCGCTGCGGGAAGCCCCGCAGCGCTCCCCGCAGGAGGTGCGGTCCCTGATGTCCGCGTTGCAGGCGGGAACCGCCCGGGGCCGGCAGGCGGCCGGCCTGCCGGCGGCCGGCCAGCCGGCTGGTACCGGCGACACGACGCCGATCGTCAACGGCGGCCCGGTGCCGCCGGCCGGCGACGGCACCCCCGGTTCCGGCGACGAGCCGGCTTCCGTGGCATCGGAACCGTCCCCGACCGGGTCGCCCGGCTCGGTCCGGGGCACCGCGACTCCGCCTCCGGGCGCGGTGCTGCCGCCCCCGGCGACGGAAGAGTCGGAGAGGGAGCTGTAGTTGTGCACACCATGCGGCATGCGATGAACCTTGACTGGCTGCTCGACGATCTCGTCGAGCGGGTCCCGACCGCGCAGCAGGCCGTCGTGCTGTCCGCCGACGGGTTGCTGATGGGCGCGTCGCGAGGGCTGACCCGGGAAGGTGCCGAGCACATGGCGGCGATGGCCGCCGGCTTCCAGAGCCTTGCCAAGGGTGCCAGCCGGCACTTCGGGTCGGGCCCGGTACGGCAGACCGTGATCGAGATGGAGTCGGCGTACCTGTTCGTCACCGCGGCCGGGCACGGGGCCTGCCTGGCGGTGCTCAGCGCCGCCGATGCGGACATCGGCCTCATCGCGTACGAGATGGCGATGCTGGTCACCCGGGTCGGGCAGACTCTCAGCACGCCGAGCCGGACACCTGCGGCGCAATCCGATGCGGGGTGACCCGGCCGGACCCCACGACTGGCTGGACTCCGACGCCGGCCCGGTGGTCCGTCCGTACGCGGTGACCGGTGGCCGGGTGCAGCCCACCGGCGCCACCTTCGACCTGCTGGCCTTCGTCGTGGCGAAAGCCCCGGAGGGCGCCGACAGCAGGGTCGCGCTGCAGCCGGAACATCGGCGCATCGTCGGGTTGGCCCAGCAGCCGGTCTCGGTCGCCGACCTGGCGGCCGACCTCGATCTCGCGCTCGGTGTGGTCCGGGTCCTGCTCGGGGACCTGCTCGCCGCCGGACTGATCGCCCTCTACGAACCCCCGGCTTCGGCCACTCACCCCCACGACGACATACTCAAGGCGGTGGTCAATGGACTCCGTGCGCTCTAACCGGCATCAGCCCTCCCGGCGGGTCCCACTCGCGCTGAAGATACTCATCGCGGGCGGTTTCGGCGTCGGGAAGACCACCCTGGTCGGCGCGGTCAGTGAGATCCGGCCGCTGCAGACCGAGGAGGTGCTGACCAGCGCCAGCCTGGGCACCGACGACACGTCCTGGGTGGAGGGCAAGAACACCACGACCGTCGCGATGGACTTCGGCCGGATCACCATCAACGATGATCTGCAGGTCTATCTGTTCGGTACGCCGGGTCAGGACCGGTTCTGGTTCCTCTGGGACGAGTTGGCGTTCGGCGCGCTCGGTGCGGTGGTGCTGGCCGACACCCGTCGGCTCGCCGACTGTTTCCCGTCGGTCGACTACTTCGAGCAGCGGGGCACGCCGTTCGTGGTCGGGGTCAACTGTTTCGAGGGGGCGCAGCAGTTCAGTCAGGACTCGGTGCGCCGTGCGCTCGACCTCGACCCGGATGTGCCGATCGTGCTGTGCGACGCCCGCAACCGTGGCTCGGGCAAGACGGTGCTGATCGCATTGGTCGAGCATGTGGCCTACCTGCGTGGTCAGCCGGTGCCGGCGGGCTGACCTGCCGCCGGGTGCCGGCCGGTGTCGACCAGCACGACATCCAGCCGGCGCGGCCCGTGTACCGTTCCCGCAAATGGCGACGGGCCGCTTCGGCCAGCGCCGCCGGGTCGTCGGTGAGGGTGGTTAGATCGACGCCGGGCATCCGGCGGGCGAAGATCTCCCGAATCTGCGTCCGGTTGTAGTGGATCGCCGGGACCAGGATGTGCGACGGCGTGTCCCCGGCCAGCTGGACGATGAGCTCGGCGAGGTCGGTCTCGATAGCTTCAATGCCGGCCGCCGCGAGGGTCTCGTCGACCTGGTCTGCGCCGGTCCGTCGGACCAGGTCGGTCACCACCCGGCCCGCCTCGGCCGCGTCCCGTGCCCAGTGCACCTGGGCCCCCGCGGCGGTGGCCGCCGCCTCGAATTCGGCGAGCAGTTCGGGCAGGCGGGCCAGCCCGTCGTCCTTGACCGCAGCCCCGGCGGCCCGCAGCGCCTCCCAGCCCGCCAGCTCGGCGACCATCCGTTCCCGTTCGCCGCGGATGGTGCGGGTGGCCCGGTGCAGGTTGGCGCGCAGTGGGCATTGTCCAGCTCGCGGGCCGCCGCAGCGGGAAACGGCAACCGGGCGGTCACGTGCCGGTGCTGGCGTTGGTGCTGGTCAATGCGGCTCCTACGCTGTGCCGGCCAGGATCTGCGCGTAGTGCACCGCCCGTACCGGGCTGCGGGACCGGGTCAGCCCGCCGCAGCGGGAAACGGCAACCGGGCGGTCACGTGCCGGTGCTGGCGTTGGTGCTGGTCAATGCGGCTCCTACGCTGTGCCGGCCAGGATCTGCGCGTAGTGCACCGCCCGTACCGGGCTGCGGGACCGGGTCAGCCCGCCGCCGATGTGCGCCAGGCACGAGTTGTCGGTCGCCGCCAGGTAGTGGGCGCCGGTGCCGCGTACCGCCCGGCACTTGTCGGCCAGCATCGCGCTGGAGACAGCGGCGTTGCGCATCGCGAAGGTACCGCCGAAACCGCAGCACTCCTCGGCGTCCGGCAGGTCGATCAGGTCGATCCCGCGGACCGCACGCAGTAGCCGCAGCGGCCGGTCACCCAGCCGCAGCATTCGCAGCCCGTGGCAGCTCGGGTGGTAGTTGACCGGGTGCGGGAAGGCGGCTCCGGCGTCGGTGACGCCGAGCACGTCGACCAGTAGTTCGGATAATTCGTACACCCGGGGTCGTAGCTCCTCGACCGCGGCGGCGAGCGCCGGGTCGTCGGCGGCCAGTCGCGGGTACGCGTCGCGGACCATCGCCACGCACGAACCGGACGGCGCGACCACCACCGGATGGTCGCGGAACGTCTCGACGAACCGGCGTACCAGGGGTATCGCCTCGGCCCGGTACCCGCTGTTGCCGTGCAGTTGCCCGCAGCAGCTCTGGTCGAGTGGAAAGTCGACGGTGTGCCCGAGCCGTTCCAGCAACTGCACGACGGCCCGCCCGGTGCCCGGGTAGAGCACGTCGTTGAGGCAGGTGACGAAGAGTGCGACACGCATCGGTCAGCCCTGCCGGAAGAAGGAAAGGTGGCGTTGCCGGGCGGCGAGCAGATGCTCGCGCACCGCTGTCTCCGCCCGGTCCGGGTCGCCGGACGCCACCGCGTCGACGATCCGGTGGTGCTCGGCCCCGCTGGTGCGGTAGTGGGTGGGCGGGAAGTGCAGCCGGAACAGGTGCAGGTGCGGCCTGAGGCGGACGACCGCGTCGTGCAGCATCCGGTTGCCGGACTGTTCGGCGAGCAGGTTGTGGAACCGGGCGTCCTGGGCGGTGAAGGCGGCGATACTCGCGTAGCCCTGCGCGCCGGGTACCGGACCGGGCAGGTCGGCGGCCCCGCGGAGCAGTTCGAGGCCGGCCGGCTCGGCGGTCGCCGACCGGGCGGTGGCCCGTCGGGCGGCGGCGGTCTCCAGGATCAGCCGCATCTCGACGAGTTCGTCGAACTCGTCGTGGGTAAGCAGCGGCGTGGCGGTGTATCCGACCAGCGGGCGCTTGCGGACCAGCCCGTCGGCTTCCAGCCGGGCGAGCGCCTCGCGCACCGGGGTGGGGGAGACCCGCAGGTCGCGGGCCAGGGCGTCGATGTTGATCCGGGCGCCCGGGGCGACCACGTGGTCCATCACCTGGGCGCGGACGGTCTCGTACACGTCATCGGTGAGGGTGAGACGACGCGCTGGCCGCACGGGACCCCTCCTCGGTGCTCGACCTGCGGGCTGTCGACCTGGTTGCTTGGCCCGGCAGCGGGTAGATCAAAGATCCTATAGGATCGCTCGAGTTGAATCGAGTGTCCGACGCCGGCGGCTCGGGCTCCGGCCCGGCCCGGCCGACGCGGATGGCGGAAGGGAGTCCGGTGCGCGCAGTGGAGCTGAATCCGGCGGCGGAGACGATCTACCTCGGCTGCTACACGGCCGAGGGCGGTGGGAACGGGGCCGGGGTGATGGTCGCCCGACGGGATCCGGCGACCGGCCAGCTCAGCGAGCCGACGCTGGCCGCCGAGTGCGCCTCGCCGTCGTTCCTCGCCCGGCACCCGTACCGTCCGGTGCTGTACGCGGTCAACGAGTTGGCCGCGGGCACCGTCAGTGCCTGGTCGGTGCACGGCGACCGGCTGCGTCCGCTGGGCAGTCGCTCCACCGGCGGGTCGAGCCCGTGTCACCTGGCGTTCGCCGCGACGGGTGGGCATCTGGTCAGCGCGAACTACGTCAGCGGCAGCGTCGCGGTGCATCCGGTCGACGACGACGGGGCGCTGCTACCGCGTACCGATCTGCAGGCACATTCGGGCACTGGGCCGCGACCCGACCGGCAGGCGGGTCCGCACGCCCACATGGTCTCCCCGGACCCGGACGGTGCCGGACTGTACGTCGTCGACCTGGGCACCGACGCCGTGCACCGCTACCTGCTCGACCCGGCGACCGGCACGCTGACCGAGCCGGACCCGGCCGTGGCGGCGACGCCGGGCAGCGGCCCTCGGCATCTCGCCCGGCACCCCGACGGCCGGTGGGCCTATCTGGTGGGGGAGCTGGATGCCAGCGTGACGGCGTACGAGATCGACGGGGCCGGCGGGCTGACCGAGCGCGCCCGGGTGCCGGCGAGCGAGTCGTCCGCCGGTGCGGCCGGAGGGGCGCAGCCCGCCGAGATCGCGGTCGGGCCGGGCGGCCGGTACCTCTACGTCGCCAACCGTGGCCCGGACACCGTCGCGGTCTTCTCCCTGGCCGCCCCCGACCAGCCGAGGTACCTCGCCGAGGTGCCCACCGGCGGCCACTGGCCGCGCCACTTCACGATCGTCGGCGACCATCTGTACATCGCCAATGAGCGGTCGGGCTCGGTGGGCGTGTTCGGGATCGACCCGTCGGACGGGGTGCCGGCCCCGGTCGGCGACCCGGTTGCGGCGCCGACGCCGACCTGCGTCCTGCCGGGTTTCTGAGGACTGTGCGGCTGATGCCTGGCTCGTGATGCGGCGGGCTGTTTGTCGAGGTCGACAGCATCCTGCCGGACTTCTCGAAGCGTACGGAAGTGGCGTGGCTACCTGAAGTCACCACTTTCCCTTTAAGTGTTTCTCCTCCGTAACTTTCGTCCGAACGTACCTGGCACGATGCCCTGCTCATCCGGAGTATGGGACCGTGCCAGGCCGCCATCGGATGCGACGTCGAGTTCGCGGAGCCAGCGCCATCGCAGCGGCGATGGCGCTGGTCGTCGTCACCACCGGGGTCTGGTTCGGCTACCAACGTCTCGCCGCCGAGTCCTGCTCCGGGGCGCTGCCGCTGGTCGTCTCCGCCGCGCCGGAGATCGCGCCCGCCGTGCAGGCGGCGGCGGATCGTTGGCGGGCCGACAGCGGCGCGGTCGGTGACACCTGCGTCGCGGTCGAGGTCACCGCATCCGACCCGGTCGACGTGGCCGCTGTGGTGGCCGGGCAGCACGGTGTCGCGCTGGCCGGGGTCGGCCAGGCCAGCGGTACGGCGATTGCGCCGGACGTGTGGGTGCCCGATTCGTCCACCTGGCTGCTCCGGCTGAGTTCACTGGCCCCCGGGTTCACCCCGGCCAACAACGAGTCGGTGGCCCGCAGCCCGGTGGTGGTCGCGATGCCCGAGCCGGTGGCGACCAACCTGGGCTGGCCCGACCAGCAGCTGACCTGGACCGACCTGCTGCAGCAGATCACCACCGGCACCGAGCTGAGGACCGGCATCGTCGAACCGACCCGCGATGCGGCCGGGTTGTCCGGCCTGCTCGCCCTCGGTGAGGCGGCCGGCGAGGCAGGCGCGAACGCGCAGCAGGCGACCACGGCGGCGCTGCGTGCCCTGGCCACCGGCCGGTCCGCGCTGCGGGAGGACCTGATCGCCCGCTTCCCCCGCTCGGCTGATCCCGCGTCGGTCGCCTCCGCGCTCGGTGCCGCCGCCCTGTCCGAGGAGGACGTGATCGAGTACAACGCCGCGCAGCCGCCGATCGCGCTCGCGGCGCTGTACCTGGAGCCGGCGCCGATGTCGCTCGACTACCCGTACGCGGTGCTGCCCGGTGCCGACCCGGCGACAGCCGCGGCGGCGGCCGGCTTCTACTCGGTGCTGACCGGTGCCGGGTTTCGAAACCGGCTCGGTGACCAGGGGCTACGGGCGCCGGACGGCACCTGGGGTGCCGGCTTCAGCGCCCCCCAGGGAGCACCCAGTCCGGCCGGCACCGCTCCGGCGACCGTCACCCCGGACTCCGGCGGTACGGCGGCCGGTGGTTTGGACCCGGTGGTGATCGACCGGACCCTCGCGACCTGGACGTCGGTCACCCTGCCCGCTCAGATGCTCGCGGTGATCGACGTCTCCGGTTCGATGCTGGAGCCGGTGCCCACCGCGGACAACGTCACCCGCGCCGACCTCACCCGGGAGGCGGCCCGCCGGGGGCTCAGTCTGTTCGACGATTCGTGGGCCCTCGGACTGTGGATCTTCTCCACTCAGTTGGACGGCGAGCAGGACTGGCGGGAGCTCGTCCCGATCAGCCCGTTGAGTAGCCGTCGGGCCGAGCTGGAAGCGGCGCTGTCGGAGGTCGTGCCGAAGCGAAACGGAAATACCGGTTTGTACGACACGACGCTCGCCGCTTATCTGACGATGCAGGACGAATGGGCAGCCGGGCGTGTCAACTCGGTGGTCATCTTCACTGATGGTAGGAACGAGGACGACAGCGGGTTGACCCAGGATGAGCTGTTGGCCGAGCTGGCCGAGGTGGCTGATCCACAGCGGCCCATCCAGGTGATCTACATCGGCATCGGCGACGGAGTGAGTCAGGAGGAACTGGAGTCGATCACCAATACCACCGGCGGCGGGGTGTTCGTAACCGAGGATCCGGCCAACATCGGTGACATCTTGCTCAAGGCGATCGCTCTCCGCCCGACAACCGTGCGCTGAGTCGGTGTTGTGGCGGTTTGAGGGGTTATGTCGAGCCATCGAGTGACTGAGGGTTGTGAAATGGCTCCATATAGTACCTCTAATGTGGAAGCCCTCTGGCCGACTGACGGTAATCTGTCGCAAGCTTCGGCCCTGCCGGATGGTGGGCCAAGATATCGGGGTGCCGTGGCACCACCGGTACCAACGACGGGCCAGCGAGGTGCCCGGGGTCTGCGTCGACTCGAGCAAGCTGGGGAGGGCTAGTGACGTCGGCGACTTTGGTCAACGCTGCGGTGGTGCAACCGGAACCCACACCGGGAGCGCCCACCGCAGCGCTGCACGCGCGACAGCGTGCCTACATTCGGGCGATCGCAGCCCTTGACATCGGCGTGCTCTGCGCCGCCGTGCTGGCCGGCTACCTGGTGCGTTTCGGTGCAGAGGAAGCCACCGGAGCGGATCTACCCTACGTCCTGACGACCCCCTGCCTGATGATCGCGTGGCTGGCCTCGCTGAAGTTGCTGCGCTGCTACGACGACCGGGTGCTCGGCTACGGCGCCGACGAGTACCGGCGGGTGATCACCGCCAGCCTTCGGCTCGCCGGCACCGTGGCGATCATCGGCTACGTCGCCAACGTCGGGATCAGCCGGGGCTTCCTGGCGGTGGCCTTCGCGGTCGGCACGGTCGGTCTGGTCGCCGGACGGTTCGGTGCCCGCAAGTACCTGCACCGTCAGCGGGCCACCGGGACGGGGTGGTTCCGCAAGGTGCTGGTGGTCGGGGACACCCCGCACGTGCTGGAGCTGGTGCACACCCTGCGGCGGGAGCCGTACGCGGGCTACCGGGTGGTCGGCGCCTGCATCCCGGACGCACTGCTGGCCCCGGTGCCGCAGCGGCTCGGTGACGTGCCGGTCGCCGGTTCGTTCCGCAACATCCCGGACGCCGCCGCCGCCACCGGCGCCGACACCGTCGCGGTCACCGCGTCGGGGGAGCTGACCGCCACCCGGCTGCGCCGGCTCGGCTGGCAACTGGAGGGCACCGGCATCGACCTGGTGCTGGCCCCGGCGCTGACCGACGTGGCCGGCCCGCGGATCCACACCCGGCCGGTCGCCGGGCTGCCGCTGATCCACGTCGAGGCACCCGAGTTCCGGGGCACCCGCAAGCTGGTCAAGGGCTTCGTCGACCGGTCGGTGTCGCTGCTGGCGGTGACCCTGCTGCTGCCGATCCTGACCCTGCTTGCCCTGGCGATCAAGATCGACAGCCGGGGCCCGGTCATCTTCAAGCAGGTCCGGGTCGGCCAGGGCGGGCGGGAGTTCCACGTCTACAAGTTCCGCACGATGGTGGTCGACGCCGACAAGCTGCTCGCCGAGCTGGCGGCCAAGAACGAAACCGACGGGCTGATGTTCAAGATGCGCGACGACCCGCGTATCACCCGCGTCGGCAGGTTCCTGCGCAAGTACTCGCTCGACGAGCTGCCACAGCTGGCCAACGTACTGTTCGGCCACATGAGCCTGGTCGGGCCGCGACCGCCGCTGCCGTCGGAGGTGGCCCGCTACGACGGCGACGTCGCCCGCCGGCTGCTGGTCAAGCCCGGAATGACCGGCCTGTGGCAGGTCAGCGGCCGGTCCGACCTGTCCTGGGAGGACGGCATCCGGCTCGACCTCTACTACGTGGAGAACTGGTCGCTGGCCAGCGATCTGACCATCCTGTGGAAGACCTTCGGCGCGGTCGTCAACGGCCGCGGCGCGTACTGACCTGGGCTGCGGTACCTACTCTCCTCGGCTACGGGCGGGCTCTGCTGGCCGTTGGCGTAAGCCAGCGGCCAGCCAGGGGGCCGGGTGGTCGCGTACCGCCCGGACCACCGCGCCGGCCGCGCCGGTCGCCGCCGCTTCGGCGCCGAGCAGCGAGGCCCGGACGGTCACCGGTGACCAGCCGACGGTCAGCACCCGTCGACCTATCTCCGCCTCGACGGCCGGCGACAGCCATGGGGCCAGCGGTGCGTAGATGCCACCGAGCACGATGGTCTGCACATCCAGCAGGTTGACCACCCCGGCGAGCACCACACCGAGCGCGGCGGCCGCCGCCGTCAACGCGCGGCGCACCTGTGGCTCGGAGCCTGCCGCCCGCTCGGCGACCTGGCGCAGCGCCTCGGTGGCGGTCAGCCCCTGCCCGGCCAGGCCGGCCGAGCGCAGGATCGCCTCCTGACCGGCGTACTGCTCGAGACAGCCGCGTGCCCCGCAGCGGCAGCTCGGTCCGTCCGGCCGGACCGCGAGGTGGCCGAGCTCGCCGCTCCACCCCCGGGTGCCCCGGAACAGGCGACCGTCCAGCACGATCCCGGCACCGATGCCGATCTCGCCGGAGACGTAGACGAAGTCGGCCGGCTCACCGTGGCGGGCGTGCAGCTCACCCAGGGCGGCGAGGTTGGCCTCGTTGTCCACGGTCAGCGGTACGCCGGCGAGCGGGCTGCCGGCGGCGGCCAGCACGGCCGGAGCGTCCACGTCGTGCCAGCCGAGGTTCGGCGCGAGCCGGACGAGCCCGTCCCGGGTCACCAGCCCGGGTACGGCCAGCGCGGCGCCGGCGAGCGGGAGATCGCGCGCCTGCGGCGCGGTGAGCACCTCGCCGGCCAGCGCGGCGAGCCGGGCCAGCACCAGCTCCGGCGGGTGTGGCCGTTGATCCGCCGGTAGCACCGCCCGATGGCGTACCGTTCCGGACAGATCCACCAGGCAGGCGGCCAGGTAGTCGACGTTGATCTCCAGGCCGAGACCGGCGGGCCCGTCGGCGGCGAGCGTCAGGCCGGTGGCCGGTCGGCCGGCCCCGGTCCGGGGCACCGGTGCGACCTCGGTGAGCAGGCTTCCACCGATCAACTCGTCGACGAGGGCCGAGACGGTGGCCCGGGTCAGCCCGGTGGTCGCGGCGATCTCGGCGCGGGACGGTGGGCGAGTGGCGGCGGCGACCTGGCGGAGCACCAGGCCGAGGTGGTGCTCGCGCAGGCCAGCCTGGCGGAGCGGGGATTCTGGCGTGCGCATGGCCTTGACAATGCCACACGTCGGGAAAATAATTCAATCACTAAACAAATCTGTCGTGTTACGCGGAGGTCACCATGACAGTCCAGCCCACGCCGGCCGACAAATTCTCCTTCGGGCTCTGGACCGTTGGATGGCAGGCCCGCGACCAGTTCGGCGACGCCAGCCGAGGCCCGCTCGACGCCGTCGAGGCGGTGCACCAGCTCGCCGACCTCGGCGCGTACGGCATCACCTTCCACGACGACGACCTGATCCCGTTCGGCTCCGACCCGGCCAGCCGCGACCAGCACATCGCCCGGTTCCGCAAGGCACTGGAGGAGACCGGCCTGGTGGTGCCGATGGTCACCACCAACCTGTTCGGCCACCCGATCTTCAAGGACGGCGGCTTCACCAGCAACGACCGCTCCATCCGGCGGTTCGCGCTGCGCAAGGTGCTGCGCAACATCGACCTCGCCGCCGAGCTCGGCGCGAAGACCTTCGTCATGTGGGGCGGCCGGGAAGGCTCCGAGTACGACCACGCCAAGGACATCCGGGCCGCGCTCGACCGCTACCGCGAGGCCGTCGACCTGCTCGGCCAGTACGTCCTCGACCGCGGCTACGGCCTGCGCTTCGCCATCGAGCCCAAGCCCAACGAGCCGCGCGGCGACATCCTGCTGCCCACCGTCGGCCACGCCCTGGCGTTCATCTCCAGCCTGGCCCACCCGGAGCTGGTCGGCCTCAACCCCGAGGTCGGCCACGAGCAGATGGCCGGGCTCAACTTCACCCACGGCATCGCCCAGGCCCTGTGGCACGGCAAACTGTTCCACATCGACCTCAACGGCCAACGCGGCGTCAAGTTCGACCAGGACCTGGTCTTCGGCCACGGCGACCTGCTGAACGCGTTCTCCCTGGTCGACCTGCTGGAGAACGGCGGCCCCGACGGCACCCCCGCCTACGACGGCCCCCGGCACTTCGACTACAAGCCCTCGCGCACCGAGGACTACACCGGCGTGTGGGCGTCGGCCGCCGCCAACATGCGCACGTACCTGCTGCTCAAGGAGCGGGCCGCCGCGTTCCGGGCCGACCCCGAGGTGCAGGAGGCTCTGGCCGCCAGCAAGGTTCCGGACCTGGCCGTACCCACCCTCAACCCGGGCGAGACCTACACCGACCTGCTCGCCGACCGGGCCAGCTTCGAGGACTTCGACCCGGAGGCCGTCGCCGAGCAGGGCTTCCACTTCGTCCGCCTCAACCAGCTCGCCGTCGAGCACCTGCTCGCCGCCCGCTGACCCCGTACCGTTCAGCGCGAACCCGCCCGACCCCCGCATGGAGGCCCAGCCGTGACCCTCGTCGCCGGCGTCGACTCGTCGACCCAGTCGTGCAAGGTGGTGATCCGCGACGCGGACACCGGAAAGCTGGTCCGTGAGGGCCGGGCGGCGCACCCGGACGGCACCGAGGTGCACCCGGACGCCTGGTGGACGGCGCTGCAACAGGCCGTCGACTCCGCCGGCGGGCTGGACGACGTGGCCGCCGCCGCCGTCGCCGGCCAACAGCACGGCATGGTCTGCCTGGACGAGGCCGGCCAGGTGGTCCGGCCGGCCCTGCTGTGGAACGACACCCGCTCGGCCGGTGCCGCCGCCGAACTGATCGACGAGTTCGGCGGCGGCACCGCCGGCCGGCAGGCCTGGGCGGACGCGGTCGGCCTGGTGCCGGTGGCCAGCTTCACCATCACCAAACTGCGCTGGCTGGCCCGCACCGAGCCGGCATCGGCCGACCGTACGGCTGCGGTCTGCCTGCCGCACGACTGGCTGACCTGGCGGCTCGCCGGCACCGGCGACCTGGCCGCGCTGCGCACCGACCGCAGCGACGCCAGCGGCACCGGCTACTGGTCGGCAGCCACCGGCCGGTACCGCCCCGACCTGCTCGAACACGCCTTCGGCCGGACGCCGCTGGTGCCGACGGTGCTCGGCCCCACCGACCCGGCCGGTGCGCTGCGCTCCGGCGCTCCGCTCGGCCCCGGCGCCGGTGACAACGCCGCCGCCGCGCTCGGCGTCGGTGCCCGCCCCGGCGACGTGATCGTCTCGATCGGCACCTCCGGCACCGTGTTCAGCGTCGCCGACACCCCGGCCGCCGACCCCAGCGGCACGGTCGCCGGCTTCGCCGACACCACCGGCCGGTTCCTGCCACTGGTCGCCACCCTCAACGCCGCCCGGGTGCTCGACGCCGCCGCGAAGATGCTCGGCGTCGACCACGAGCGGCTCGCCGAGTTGGCGCTGAGCGCGCCGGCCGGCGCCGACGGGCTGGTGCTGGTGCCGTACCTCGAAGGGGAACGCACCCCGGACCGGCCGACGGCCACCGGCTCACTGCACGGGCTCACCCTGGCCACCAGCACCCCCGCGCATCTGGCGCGGGCCGCCGTCGAGGGCATGCTCTGCGCGCTCGCCGACGGCCTGGACGCCCTGGTCGCGCAGGGCGCGGCCGTCAGCCGGGTCATCCTGGTCGGCGGCGGGGCGCGCTCTGCGGCGGTACGCCGGATCGCGCCCGAGGTGTTCGGCTGCCCGGTGCTGGTGCCGCCGCCGGGGGAGTACGTCGCCGACGGTGCCGCCCGGCAGGCCGCCTGGCTGGCGCTGGGCACCGCCGACGCGCCGGACTGGACCCCGGCCGACACCGAGGAGTACGCAGCCGACGCGGTGCCCGCCATCCGCACCCGGTACGCCGACGCCCGCGACCACGTCCTGAACCGGGTCACCGCCGGCTGATCTCGCGGCGGAGCCCTCTCCCTGGCATCGCAGGTGCGGACCCCGAGGCGCAGCTTCCCGGGTCTCCCGTCCGAGACACCCGGTCGGGGGTTGCCGGCCCCCCTCGGGGTTCCAAAGACCGGTGGGATGTGCTGCGCCCCGGGGCGTTCAGGGGACGCTGTCCGTCAATTTCCATCCTGGACCGCCACCCTCCGTCGACGGAAGATGGATGACCACCCGGAGTGACTCGGTGGTGACGCGGAAGGGCTGTGGGTGGGGTCGGGAGTGCCGGTGGCCGGCGCGTGGCGTCCGGTGTTGAATTGAGGGGCGCGAAGGTCTATGAGCGGCAGCAGGTTTCTGGTAAAGGAACTCCGGCGGTTACGCAAAGCGGCGGCGCTCAGCCAGGCGGCGTGGGGCCTGTGCTGCCGTCGTCGGCACCCCGCCGCTGACCCGTCGGTCGGCCCGCCCGGGGAGATTTCGGCGGGCCGACCGACGGGCGTTCAGCAGGGACCGGGCGGTAGCCTCCGGTCCGCCTTGATCACAACGCCCGGCCGGCCGAGCACGTCCTTGAACGCCTGGACCCCGACCGCCTTGCCGTCGCGGTCAGGTTCCTCGTCGTTGATTTCCCTGCCGTAGAGCAGCACCCACGAGCGCCACTCGGGGGAGGGCCAGACCTCCTGGACCCGGAGCCGGACCGGGCGCTTGCCGTCCACGTGGTCGCACTGCCGCAGCGCCACCAGATCACCGGGGCACACCAGAGCCTCGTCGTCAGGCATCGTCCGACGCTCCGTACGATCCGGCGGACTCGTCCTGGTCGTCGTGCGGGTAGCCGGCGGTCATCAGCCCGGAGAGATGGAGCACGGCTCGGATCCGCCGGGCGCTACTGGGGTCCCACCGGTCCAGGATGGCGATCGCCCGCAGGAACGGCCGGCAGGGTCCAGGCACGCCGCCGCACCGGTGACACTCGCCGGTGGTTCGGTTCGGGATGTGGGTACGGGCGGTCGAGTTCGCGTCGTGGACCACCCGGGACAGCTCGGGGGACCGGGTGAGCCGGTCCGGCGGGTCGGGAATGGATGCTGCCGAATGGTCCGCAGATCTGAACGAGATGTACCGGGCGAGGCGGGGAGTTCCGCCGATGCCGTCATTCCTGGGCACTGTTCCCCCTTCGGGTGAAGACGATCGAGGTATCCGTCAATTTCCACCCTGGACTGCCAGCCCCACTCGGCGGAAGATGAATGGCGACCGAGGGTGACTAGGTGGCCATGGCGCTCCGACGGGTGGCTCCAGCAATCGTCCGGCACCGGTCAGTGGTGCGCCGTGATGAATTGGGGGACGTGAAAGGCTATGTCTGCGAGCGAGTATCTGGTAGAGGACCTCCGTCGCGTCCGAGAGATGCTGGGGCTCACCCAGGAGTCCTGGGGTGAGCGCCTGCACTTCTCGGCGTCGCACGTCGGGGCGGTGGAGCGCGGCGAGCGGCCGGCGCTGCCGGACTACCTCGGGGCGGTCGACCGGGCGTACGGCACCGGGTTCGTGAAGTTCTATCGCCAGTTCATCCGTGGCGAGTGGACCCCGGTGTGGTACCGCCCGTTCGTCGAGTACGAGGGGCGCGCGAGACTGCTGCGGATATTCCAACCGATGGTGATGCCCGGCCTGCTGCAAACCGAGGCGTACGCGCGGGCTCTGTTGCAGGCGCTCAACACCAGGCCGGAGGAGCTTGAGCCGACCCTGGCCGCCCGACTGGACCGGCAGGAAATCGTCACCCGGGCCACCAACGCCTGCCGACTGGTGGTGGTGCTCGACGAAATGGTGCTACGCCGCTCCGTGGGCGGGTCGGAGGTGATGCGCGACCAGTTGAAGGCGATCGCCGACGCCAACCAACGGCAGAACGTGCAGGTGCACATCGTGCCATTTGCCACCGGGGGTTATCCCGGGGTGCTCGGGCCGATGGTGCTCGCGACCGTGGATGGCCGGACGGTCGGCTTCCTCGAAGGCCACCTGGAAGGGCGGCTGATCGAAGCCACGGATGCCACCGAGGCGCTGGAAGAGGACTGGGAGACGATCCGGGGGTACGCTCTGCCCGGCCAGCAGTCCCACGAGATGATCATGGAGGCGATCGAGACATGGAGCTGACCGAGGCGCGTTGGCGCAAGAGCACCAGGTCCGACTCGGCGAACTGTGTCGAGGTGGCCGACAACCTGCCGGGCCGCGTCTACGTCCGGGACACCAAGAACCGCGACGGCGGCTCGTTGGCGTTCGCCCCGTCGTCGTGGTCGAGCTTCGTCGAGCTGGCCAAGGCGTACGCCTGAGCCCGCGACGAACCGCTTTCCGTAGCCGGAGCACACAGAGCCCCAGGACCCCGCCCCAGTCGCCACGGTCCCGGGGCTCCTCCGCGTTCGTCGAGGTGAGGCTGACGCACGTTAAAACACGAAAATAGCGTGCGTCAGCCTCACCTCGACGACGTCAATCTCAGCCGGCCGGGTCGCGCAGGATCGCCGCGAACGTGTCGCGGATCAGCTGGTCCGTCGGGGCGTCCAGGCCGAGTTTCGTCAGGCCACCGGTGAGACGCAGGGTGGTCAGGCCATGAACGGTGCACCAGATGGTGCGGGCCAGCGTGGTGGCGGACTGACCGGCGGGCAGGAAACCCGCCTCCTGCGCCTCGGCCACCGCCCCCACCAGAGGGGCGAAGGTGTCGGGCCGCACCTCGGCCCACGACCAGTACCGGAACATCATGCCGAAGATCGCGCTGTTCTCCTCGGCGAAGCGCAGGTACGCGGCGACCAGGCGGATGATCCGGTCGGCGGGGTCGGTTGCCTGCGCGGCGGCTGCGCGCTGAGCGGCACCGAATGCGTCGTACCCCTCGTCACGCAGCGCGGACAGCAGCGCCTCGCGGTCGGTGAAGTGCCGGTACGGCGCTGCGGAGCTGACGCCGACCCGCCGGGCCAGCTCGTTGAGGCTGAAGGCCTCCGCGCCGCGTTCGGCCAGCAACTCCCGGGCACCGGCGAGCAGCGCATCGCGTAGCGCTCCGTGGTGGTACGTCCGGCGAGTGGCCCCAGCTGCCATGTTGACGACATTAACATCAGGCCGTATGTTGACGTCACTTACATTGTGAATGGCACTTACATACTTGCCAAGGGGGCGGTCATGAGCGACACGGCAGTGGTGGCGTCACCACCGGTGCGAACGACCAGCAGAAGACCGGTGCGGCGGTCCCGCACCGGCTGGACGGCGGTGCTGCTCACCTCGCTCGCGATCGGCGGATTCTCGCTGTACACCTACGCCAGCGCCGACCTGCGCGCCCTCGCCGACGACGGTGCCGGGCTGGCCCGCACCTACGTGGACGCGCCGCTGCAGGTCCGGTGGGCCTTCTACGTCCACGTCGCCCTCGGGTCGCTCGCGCTGCTGCTCGGGCCGTGGCAGTTCTCCCAGCGACTGCGCCGCCGCTGGCCGATGGCCCACCGCTCGGTCGGCGTGGCGTACCTGCTCACCGTCGGCGTCGCGGCGGTGAGCGCGCTGGTGATGCTGCCGTTCAACCAGGCCCGGATGGTCGGCTTCTTCGGGTTCGGCGCAGTCGCGCTGCTGTGGGCGTTCACGGCGTGGCGCGGGTTCGACACCGCGCGGCGGCGGGACCTGCGTCAGCATCAGGCCTGGATGATCCGCAACTACGCGTTGACGTTCGCTGCTGTGACCCTGCGCTCGTGGGTCGGCGTCCTCATCGTCGTACAGTTGCCGTTCGCCGGACCGGACGCGGACCCGGACCTGCTGTTCGAGACCGCCTACGCCGCCGTGCCGTTCCTGTCCTGGTTGCCCAACGTGATCGTCGCCGAGTGGCTGATCCGCCGACGCGGGCTGCCCTCATTCCGGCTCGTCGACCTGAAGCCCGTGGATCAGGGCTGATCCTGGTGCGCCGCACTGGTGCCTGCGGCGATCGGGACCGAGCCGTCAGCACCTTGTATGGGCTCGCCTGGCTGGTCGTGGACTTCCTGCCTGCCGTGCTTCGATCGGTACGCCCTGAACAACGCGATACCTGCCGCCGCCGCGCCGAAGGCCAGTGTCAGCACGGCCGAGGCGACGATGGTGGGTTGGGCGCCGATGCCGGTGATCAGTGGCCCGCCGGCCATGGTGCCGAGCGGCACGGACAGGGTCACGATGGCGGCGTACGCGGCGAGTACGGGTGCTCTCATGGTGCCGTCGGTGGAGCGTTGCAGCAGGGCCATCGTGGTGGCGGGGAACGGTGCCCAGATCAGTCCGCCGATCGCGAACGCGGCGAGGGCGATGCCGGTGGGTGCGCCGAGGCCGAGTGGCAGCAGCGCCGCCCCCCAACCGAGCACGATGGCGATGGTAGTCGGCCACAGTGGCCAGCGGCGGAGGTAGCCGGCGGCGAAGCCGCCGACGATCGCTCCGACCCCGAACACCGTCCAGAACGCGGCGAGGGCACCGACCGAGCCGCCGAGTGTCTGCACGGCGTGGATCGGTAGCGCCAACTGCACCGGTCCGTAGAGGAAGAAGAATCCGAAGGTCAGGGCGGACAGGCCCAACAGGGTGCGGTCGCGCCGAATCGCGGTGAAGCCGGCCAGGCTCGACGCCTGCCGCTGCTCGATCGGGGCACGGGCGGTCCTCGGCACGGCGACCAGGTAGGTGATCGCGAGGACGGCGAAGGTCGCGGCGGTGACGGCGATGACGAGGACGGGACCGCCGACACCGATGAGGATCGCCGCCAATGCCGGACCGACCAGCATCGACGCCTCGGCGAACAGGCCGATGAGCGCATTGCCCGCCAGGCGGTGTTCCTGCGGCAGCAGTTCGGCGATGAGGGTGAACCGGCCCGCCGACCCCCAGGACCGCAACAGCGAGGAAAGCCCCAACAGCAGGGCGTACAGCGCGATGTCGAGTACGCCGGCGAGATACACCACTGGGATCATCGCCAGTACCACCGCCCGCAGGACTGCGTCCCACGCCGCTAGTGGGGCACCACTGCGACCGTTCAGCAGCCGGCCGAACAGCACGGTGCCGAGCGCGCCCGGCAGCGTGTATGCGGCGACCGCCACCGCCACCCAGACCCCGGCGCTGCGCTCAGGCACCAACTGGATCGCGAGCCAACTGACCGCGAGCAGGCTCATGCCTTCGCCCACATACGACAACGCGAACCCGGGAAGCAGCCGCTGTAGAACCCGATGCCTCACCACCGGCCAGTACGGCGAAGACCGGACGAACGACGGCACAGCTTCCCGAACGGCCATCCCGATAGCATTCCAACACCGTCGGTCACGCCGCCAGTAGGTTCTCGCCCCAGCGGAAAGCAGACGCGAGCCGCGTCGCCGGACATATCAATGCCGAAATCCGGTCGCAACGGACGTGTCAACTCGCCGCCGGCCTCGACGACCTTGCGGGTCAAGACGTTGGGTGCTGCCCGTCGAGTAGCTTGCGGCGCCATGCGGCGAACTGATCGCGGAGGTCGTCCAGCGCCTGGTCGGTGACGCCGTACGGAGCGAATTCGTCGGGATCGAGCCGACTGGCTTGTCCCAGCGCGTCGGCGAAGATGCGTCGGTCGAAGCCGCGGTCGGCGTGCTGTGCGAGATCGAGGAGGGCTTCCTGGGTGTAGCGGCCGGATCGGAGCGTGGCGTCGATGTCGATGAAGTCGCGGGCGTATGCTCGCCCGTAGAGAGCGCTCATCTTGTTCGTGACCGCGTCGTCAGGGTGGAGCACCGGTCCAATCGCCATGAGGATGGGTTCGTTGGCGCGCCAGTCCACACCCAGCTCCACCTTCGAGACACGGGTGCTGTCGGAGACCGTCAGCCGGGCGAACGTGTCGTACGTCGCTCAATGTCGACGGTCAGGCCGTCGTCGCGGTAGCCATCCACGACGGCGGTGACTGCGGTGCTGAATTCGTCGCGGCGGTCCGAGGCCGTGAACAGGTCGACGTCCTCACTGGGGCGTTCGAGCAGGCCGGCGGCTTGGACGGCGTAGCCGCCGGCGAGTGCGAAACCGTACCGGCGGGCGGCGGCAAGCCCGGTGCGGGCGAGTCGTTCGTGAAAGGCGTCCACTGCTATGCGGCGTTCGTGCCGGTGGCGACGAGTTCGGGAAAGGTCTCCTCCCAGAGTCGCCGCAGTTGGGGCGGCAGCCAGAGCGTGGGCCACAGCCGCCGGAGCAGGTCGGCGTTGATCCAGGTGTTCAGGTCGTCGACCGTGGCGGCCTCGGCGAGCACCACCTTGTACATACTGGCGAGGCGAGCGGGCCGGCTCAGGTCGTACTCCGCGTTGCCGGACCAGTCCATATGCCGGGGAAGAGTGACCACGCCTGCGGTCGGGCCGGTCAGCGCGGTGAGGTTGTCGGCCACGACGTACGGCTTGCGGTCCCCGTAGGGGCGGTAGTCCGCCGGCGGCTGCGGTGCGGTCTTGCGTCGGCTGCGGTTGGACGCCTGCCGGACCTCCGGTCGCAGGGCCTGGCGGATCGTCTCCCGGCTGTATCCGGTTACCCGCTGCAGGTCCACCGGCCGCCAGCCGGCCGCGTGGAACGCCCGCAACTGCTCGTCTCGTGAGGTCAGAGCGGCTGACCTGGTCGCCTCGTATCTGGCGATGACCGCCCGCAGATCGTCCTCGGAGTGCTGACCCACGCAGAGAAGCCTATCAGGCTGGGCCAAGCGTGCTGGACATTCTGCTCTGCTGACGGTGGCCCGCGCACCGATCGACGGCGCGCTGACTCATACTCATCGGCATGTCGCTGACCGGCGGGCGGGTGCACCGCGTCTACAGCGTCGTCGTGTTCATCGTGCTCGCCTCGCTGGACAACGTGGCGATCGGGCTGGTCCCGCCGCTGTACGGCAGCATCGCCGACACGTACGCCGTACCGGAAGGGGCGATCGGCGCGGTCACCGCCGCGACCTTCCTGGTCAGCGCGGTCGCCGCGGTCGGCTGGGCGTACGTCGGCGACCGCGGCGACCGCAAGCCGCTGCTGATGGCCGGTACGGTGATCTGGGGGCTCGGCGCGGCCGGTACCGCCCTCGCCGGCAGCTACCCGGTGTTCTTCGCCGCGCAGCTCGTCGCCGCCGTCGGCCTCGGCGCGGTCGCCTCGGTCGGCTTCTCCGTGGTCAGCGACCTGATCACCCCCGGCCGGCGGGGCCTGGTGATGAGTTTCTGGGGGCTGTCGCAGGGCGTCGGCACGCTGGCCGGCACCCTGCTCGGCGGGCTGCTCGGGCACGCCGACTGGCGGCGGCCGTTCCTGGTGCTCGCCGCCGCCGGGCTGGTCGCCACGGTCGCGTACCTGTTCACCGTCGACGTGCGGCGCGGACAGAGCCAGCCGGAGCTGGCCGACCGGTTCGCCGCCGGCGGCGAGTACGAGCACCGGATCAGCCGGGCCGACCTGCCGACGATCGCCCGGCGGCGGACCAACGTCTGGCTGGTGGCGCAAGGGCTCACCGCCCAGGTGGCGTTCGGCTCGCTGGTCTGGCTGCCGGCGCTGTTCCGGGCCCGCGCCGAGGAGCAGGGCTACACCGCCGGTACGGCGATCATCGTCGGCAGCGTCTTCGCCACGTTGTTCCAACTCGGCGGCGCGCTGTCGATCGTCGGCGGGCTGGTCGGCGACCGGCTGCAGCGGCGTACCCCCCGGGGTCGGGCCCTGGTCGCGGCGGTCGGCATCCTCGCGGCGGTGCCGTTCTACCTGGTGTTGTTCTTCGTCCCGATGCGCATCGACGTGCCGGACGGCGCGGGTGCCGGTGCGGTGACCGCCGCCGTGCTGCGCGGCGTGTTCACCGAGCCGACGATCGGGCTGAGCTTCCTCACCGCACTGCTCGCCCTGGCGTTGACGTCGGCGAACTCGCCGAACTGGTTCGCGTTGATCGCCGACGTCAATCCGCCGGAGCACCGGGGCACCGTCTACAGCCTCGGCAACCTGGTCAACGGGGTGGGGCGGGCGACCGGCAACGCGTTGCTGCCGGTCGCCCTGCGGGCGGTCGGCGGTGTCGTCCCACCGCCGTTGAACTACGCCGTCGGCCTGGCCGTGTTCCAGCTGTTCTTCATCCCGACCGGGATCATGTACTGGCTGGCGTCCCGGTCGGCGCCGGGCGACATCGCCGACGTGCACCGCCTGCTCGACGTCCGGGCCGGTGAACCCACGGTCACTGACGTTGCCGGGCCCAGACGGTGACGTCGGTCGGCACCCGCCCGTTGCCGGTCAGCGGACCGCTGGCGATCAGCGGTTCGGTGCCCGGCGGCAGCGACACCGGCTCGACACCGAAGTTCGTCACCACGGTCACCTCGTCGACGCAGCAGGCGAGCACGTCCTCCGGCGACTCCAGCCACCGCAGCCGGCCGGCGCCGAGCCCCAGCTCGCGGCGCAGCCGCAGCGCCGTCCGGTACAGCTCGTAGGTCGACCCCGGCACGTCGCGCTGCCGGTCGAGGGCGTACTCGGCCCACACCGGTGGCTGCGGCAGCCAGCTGGCGTCGGTCGGCCCGAACCCGTAGGACGGGCTGTCCGCCTCCCACGGGATCGGCACCCGGCAGCCGTCCCGGCCGCGCTCGGTGTGGTCGGTGCGCCGCCAGGTCGGGTCCTGCCGGACCTCGTCCGGCAGCGTGGTGTGCTCCGGCAGACCCAGCTCCTCACCCTGGTAGAGGTATGCCGAGCCGGGCAGCGCCAGCATCAGCAGGGTGGCGGCGCGGGCCCGGCGCAGCCCGAGCGCGGTGTCCGGCTGCGGGTCGTTCGCGCCGATGCCGCGCGGCCGGGCCGCGCCGATCGGCAGCGCCAGCCGGGTGGCGTGGCGCAGCACGTCATGGTTGGACAACACCCAGGTGGTGGGCGCGCCGACGGCCTCGGTGGCGGCCAACGACCGTTCGATCACCGTACGCTGCGCCTCGGAGGTCCACGCCGCCTCCAGGTACTCGAAGTTGAACGCCTGGTGCATCTCGTCCGGCCGGACGTACGCGGCGAGCCGCTCCGCCGGCTGCACCCACGCCTCGGCGACCAGGATCTGCTGACCGGGGTGCGCGTCCAGCACCGACCGCCACTGCCGGTAGATCTCGTGTACGCCGTCCTGGTCCCACATCGGCGGCCGGGGCTGGTCGACGTGATTGCCGGAGGTGGTTTCCTCCGGGTAGTGCCAGTCGGCCAGGTCGGCCTGTTTGACCAGGCCGTGCGCCACGTCGACCCGGAAGCCGTCGACGCCCCGGTCCAGCCAGAACCGCAGGATGGCCACGAACTCGTCGCGGACCTGCGTCGAGTCCCAGTTGAGGTCGGGCTGGCCGGCGTCGAACAGGTGCAGATACCACTGGCCCGGCGTACCGTCCGGGTTGTCGGTCCTGGTCCAGGCCGGGCCGCCGAAGACGGACCGCCAGCTGTTCGGCGGCTGGTCCCCATCTGGGCCGCGGCCGTCGCGGAAGATGTACCGGTCCCGGGCCGGGCTGCCCGGCTCGGCGCCGAGCGCCTCGACGAACCAGGGGTGCGCCGACGACGTGTGATTCGGCACCAGGTCGACGATCACCCGCAGCCCCCGGTCGTGGGCCTCGGCGATCAGGCGGTCGGCGTCGGCCAGCCGGCCGAAGATCGGGTCGACGTCGCGGTAGTCGGCCACGTCGTAGCCGGCGTCGGCCTGCGGCGACGGGTAGAACGGTGACAGCCAGATCGCGTCGACGCCGAGGGCGACGAGGTCGTCCAGTCGGGCGACGACGCCGGGCAGGTCACCGATGCCGTCGCCGTCGGAGTCGGCGAACGACCGCGGGTAGATCTGGTAGATGACCGCCTCCCGCCACCATTCGGTGCCGGCACCGTCACGGGTACGGGTCGATGGCGTGTTCACCAGTGTGCTCCTCAACTCAGCTCGGTTGGCGGGCTGCCCCGCTGCCAGGAACGCCCTGGCGGCGGGGTCAGCGGTGCCTCGTACGTGGGTTTACCAGGTCGGCCGGTGCGGTTACCCGGTTTCACGCGGTGGCGGTCATCCCGTTTCTCGGGGTGGCGCGGTCGACTCGCGGACCACCAGCCGGGTGGGCAGGGTCACCGTGTCGGTCGGCGTGCCGGCGGTGCCGGCAAGTGGGCCGGCTGCGAGTGGGCCGGGCGGCGTTCCGGCTGCGAGTGGGCCGAGCAGCGTGCCGGCGGCCAGTCGGCCCTGCTCGGCGGCAGGTTGGGCGACGGTGGTCAGCCCGACCACCCGGGCCACGTCGTGGTCGTCGATGCCGATCACGCTGACGTCGGCCGGCACCCGCAGTCCGGCCTGGCGCAGGACGGCGATGGCGCCGAGCGCCATCTCGTCGCAGGCGGCGAAGATCGCGGTCGGCACCGGGCCGCGGCGCAGCAGTTCGGTAGTGGCCAGCCCGCCGCCGGCGATGGTGAAGTCGCCCTCCACGTCCAGCGCCGGGTCCGGGGTGAGGCCGGCCGCGACCAGCGCCTCCCGGTAGCCGCGGCGACGGTCCAGGTGGGCGGTGAAGGCCAGTTCTTCGCCGGAGTTGCCGGAGATGTGGGCGATCCGCCGGTGCCCGAGCCCGATCAGGTGGCCGGTGGCGGTCCGGGCGGCGGCCACGTCGTCGATCCGGATGCTGGGCCAGCCGGGTACGCCGGTGCCGGAGCTGACCGTCACCCCCGGCATGCCCAACGCGGAGATGGCGGCGAAGTCGGACCGGTGCAGCGGGGTGGCGACCAGCATCAACGCGTCCACCCGGTGGCGCAGGCTGGCGGTGTGCAGCATCATCCGCTGCCGGGCGTTCTCCCGCCCGCCGAGGTTGTACAGCAGCAGGTCGTAGCCGGCTTCCTGCAGCGTGTTCTCGGCGGCTTCGACGACGGTGCTGAAGAACCAGCGGGTGATCCGGGGCACCACGACGGCGACGGCGCGGGTCTTGCCGCCGGCCAGCCGCGATGCGCTGGGCGAGACGATGTACCCGAGTTGCGCGGCGGCGTCGAGGACCCGCAGCCGGGTCGCCTCGGTGACCGTCGGCAGGCCCCGCAGGGCCCGCGAGACGGTCGCGGTGGAGACCCCGGCCAGCCGGGCGACGTCGTCGATTCTGGTCATGGATCATCACCTCGCCATCCGCGCGGTCGCGGCCGGCGTCAGCCCTTGGTCAGCCCTTGACGCTGCCGGCCAGCAGCCCTCGGACGAAATACCGCTGCAGGGAGAGGAAGACGATCAACGGCACGATGATCGAGACGAAGGCACCGGACGTCAGGCGTTGCCACTGGTCACCTCGGGTGCCGGCGAGTTCGGCCAGCCGTACCGTCAGTGGCGCCACCCGACTCTCACCACCCGCGAAGATCAACGCGACGAGCAGGTCGTTCCAGACCCAGAGGAACTGGAAGATGCCGAACGCGGCCAGCGCCGGGGCGATCAGCGGCAGCACGATGGTCCGGAAGATCTTCGGGTGGCTGGCCCCGTCGACCCGGGCCGCCTCCATCAGGTCCTTGGGCAGCTGCGACACGAAGTTGTGCAGCAGGAACACCCCCAGCGGCAGTGCGAAGCAGGTGTGCGCGAACCAGACCTGGACATAGCGTTCGTAGCTGTCCAGCCCCCACGGCGGGGTGATGGTGACGCCGCCGATCGTGGTGCCCTGCGAGAAGAACCGCAGCAACGGCACCAGCGCCATCTGCAGCGGCACGATCTGCAGCGCGAAGATGCAGATGTAGATCAGGTCCCGGCCGCGGAAGTTGATCCAGGCCAGCGCGTACGCGGCCAGTGCCGCGAAGGCCAGCGGGAACAGCACCGACGGGATGGTGATCACCAGTGAGTTGATGAAGTAGCTGGACAACTGCCCGGACGACGAGGACCGGCCGAACAGTACGTCCTGGTAGTTCTGCAGGGTGACCTGCGGGTTGGTGAAGAAGGTCCACCAACCGGTGGTCCGGATCTCCTCAGCCGGTCGGAACGAGGAGACGAACAGACCGAAGGTCGGAATGGTCCAGATCACCGCGATGACGATCGCGACGATCGTCGCCGTCGGAGTGTTGAGCCGCTTGCGGACCCGGCCGACCCGGGTACGGGGCCGTTCCTCCCCGCTGCTGGCCGGAGCGGCCACGGGGGGCGTGGTGGTGGTCACGGGTGTCACACCTCCCGCTGCTTGCGCAGGTTACGGATCTGGTAGATGACGATCGGGATGACCAGCACGAACAGGAACACCGCCAGGGCCGAGCCGTAGCCGTTCTGGCCGTAACGGAACGCCTGGTTGTACATCTCGTTGGCGATCACACCGGTGTCGTAGTTGCCGTTGGTCATCGTCCGGACGATGTCGAAGACCTTCAGGGTGGCGATCGAGATGGTCACCACCACGACGATCAGCGCCGGGCGGATGCTCGGCATGGTGACCCGCCAGAACATCTGCCAGGCGTTCACCCCGTCGAGGCGGGCGGCTTCGATGATGTCGGCCGGGATCGCCTTGATCGCGGCGGAGAGCACCACCATCGCGAACCCGGCCTGGATCCAGATCATCACCACGATCAGCAGCAGCGTGTTCAGCGGGGCGTTGAGCTGCAGCCAGCGCTGCGGCTCGAAGCCGAACAGGGTGACCAGGTAGTTGAGCAGGCCGTACTGCTCCTGTTCGCCGCCCCGGTACGCGTAGACGAACCGCCAGATGATGCTGGCGCCGACGAAGGAGATCGCCATCGGCATGAAGACCAGCGACTTGGCCAGCGCCTCGAACCGGGCCTTGTCCACCATGATCGCGTAGAGCAGGCCGATCGCGGTCGCCACCGTCGGCACCAGGATCACCCAGATCAGGGTGTTGGTCAGCACCTGGATGATCTCGTCCTGGGAGAACATCCAGCGGTAGTTCTCCAGGCCGACCCAGTTCTCGCTGCGTCCGTCCATGAACGACAGGACGGTGGTGCGCAGGGCCGGAATGACCAGCCCGATGCCGAGTAGCAGCAGGGCCGGCAGCAGAAAGAACAGGCCGAACATGCCTTCGCCGCCGCGCCGGGGTCGGCCGATCGGCATCGATCCGCCGCCACCACCGGCGCTGGCCGCGATCAGCCGCTGCTCCCGTCGGCGGGCGAACCAGCTTGGCACCGCGTCGAGCAACAGCAGCATGCCGCCGACGATCACCACGAACGCGATCAGGCCGTACAGCAGCATCAACAGCTTCGGGTACTGCTCAGCGAAGTCGAAGTACATCCGCCCTCCCAACGGATCGTCGACCGGAGCCAGCTATGGCGCGGCCGGCCCACCCCCGGTGTGCTCGTGGGTGGGCCGGCCGCGTGGTGTCAGCTGGTCGGCCAGGAGCCTTCGATGTAGTCGAGGGTCTCGGCGGTGCTCTGGCCGCTGAGCCAGTCCACCATGCCGCGCCAGAAGGTGCCCGCGCCGACCGCAGCCGGCATCAGGTCCGAACCGTCGAAGCGGAACGTGGTGTTCTCGTCCTGCAGGATCTCCACGGAGAGCCGGTCGATCGGGTTCTCCACGTTGGCGATGTCCAGCCCGCTGTTGGCCGACACCCAGTTGCCGAGCGAGGCCCGGCTGTTGGCGTACTCCGGCGAGGCCAGGTAGGTCTGCACCGCCTGGACCTCGGGCCGGTCGGCGAAGGCCACGGTGAACTCGCCACCGCCGAGGACCGGCTGGCCGGCGCTCGGGTCGTTGGTCGGGAAGTAGAACGCGAAGACGTCGCCGTCCTCGGCCACCTCGGTGCCCTCGGGCCACTGGTTGGCGTAGAAGCTGGCCTGCCGGTGCAGCGCGCAGTCACCGTCGAGGATCGGGGTGCCGGCATCCTGGAACGAGGTCGCGGTGATGCTGTCCACGCCACCGAAGCCGCCGTTGACGTACTCCTCGTTCTTGAGGATCGAGCCGGCCTGGTTGACGGCCTCGGCGACCCGCGGGTCGTTGAACGGGATGTCGTGGGTGGTCCACTGGTCGTAGACCTCCGGCGTCTGGGTCCGGAGCATGATGTCCTCGATCCAGTCGGTGGCCGGCCAGCCGGTGGCGTCACCGGACTCGACCCCGACGCACCACGGCTTGGTGCCGGTGGCGGCGACCTCGTCGCTGAGCGTGATCAGGTCGTCCCAGGTCTCCGGCACGGTCCAGCCGTTGTCGGCGAACATGCTGGGCGAGTACCAGACGAAGGACTTGACGTTGGAGCCGAGCGGGGCGCCGTAGAAGGTGCCGTCGACCGTGCCGTACGCCAGCCAGTCCTCGCTGTAGTTGGCCTCGGCCATCGCCTTGGTCTCGTCGGAGGCGGCCTGCAGCTGGCCGGCCTCGGCGAACCGCCCGAGCAGGCCGGGCTGCGGGATGAAGGCGATGTCCGGCGGGTTGCCGCCGTCCACCCGCACCTGCAGCTGGGCTTCGAACTCGCCACTGCCCTCGTAGCGGATGTCGATGCCGGTGCAGTCGACGAACTCGCTCCAGGACTGCTCGAGCAGGTCCGCCTCGGCGTCACGGATCGAGGCGTAGATCGTCACCTCGGTGCCGTCGTTGCCCTGGTAGTCACTGTATGGGGCGCATTCCTCGGAATCCGGGTCCGCGCTGGTGCCGCTGTCGGAAACACACGCCGTCGAGGCGAGGGCCAGCCCGAGCACGCTGGCGAGCGCGGAGGCCTGGCGTGGTCTGGTGAAGACCGCCATGGAGCGTTCTCCCTTCCTAGCCGGCGGGCCCCGCGTCCCTGCGGTCTGGCTGCGCCGGTCGGTTGCTGTCTGGGCGTCTTCATATGTAAGCGCTTGCAATGGAAGCGCGTCCAGTCCTGACCAGCTACGAGCCAGTAACGATTCGGAAACCTTGACCCGCTACTCAGCTGTTGAGCTGCCAGATGGACAGGTTCAGCGCGGCGGCGAAGGTGACCCAGCCCCAGTACGGGACCATCAGCAGGGCGGCTGGTCGCCACACCCGCCAGAACAGCACCACGGTGGCACCGACGAGCAGCCAGAGGAGCACGATCTCAGCGAACGCCAGACCGTACCGGCCGGCGGCGAAGAACAGCGGTGTCCAGGCGGCGTTGAGCACCAGTTGGGCCAGCCAACTGGCGATCGCCAGGCCGACGCCGGCGCGCCGCCAGACGGTGAATCCGGCGACGGCGATCAGCACGTACAGGATGGTCCAAACCGGGCTGAACAGCCAGGACGGCGGTGCCCAGGACGGCTGGACCAGTTCGGCGTAACGGGAACCGGCGTCGCGGGCGGCGAACGCCCCGACCGCTGCGGCCGCCGCCACCAGGCCGAGGAACACCGGGAAACCCCACCACGAGCGCATCGCGACTCCAGGAACAGATCAGGCCGGGGCCGCCGGCGCCGGTCCACGGTGGGGAGGACCGGGCCGGTTCCGGCGGCCCCGGCAGGCTCGGGGTCGATGTGGTCAGGTCGATGTCGGTCGAAGGAGCCGGGGGTTCGCCCGGCACCGTCAAGCGAACAGGCTCACGCCGCCGGGACCGACGAGCAGCCCGACGACGATCAGTACGATGCCCCAGAGCAGTTGCCGACGGAACAGCGCGAGAACGCCGGCGACGACCAGGACGACTGCGAGAATCCAGAGAAGTAGCTCCATGGCCGCTGAATACCCTTGCGACCGGCGACGGAAACCTTCACCGGTCTGGTCAAGGGACCGACCCGGCGAGCGAATACACGCTGTACGCCTGTTTGATCACCGGATGGGCGACGTTACGGACCTGTACCCCTCCGGGTGTAGTGCCCCGCTCCGTGCCGAAATGGGCGTGACCGTGCACCGCCAGGTCGGTCGGTGCCGCGTCAATCGCCTCGGCCAGCAGGTAGGAGCCGAGGAACGGGTAGATCTCGGGCGGCTCGCCGGTGAGCGTCTCCGGCACCGGCGAATAGTGGGTCAACGCCACCCGTACATCGCAGTCCAGGTCGACCAGCGCCGCCCCTAGCCGGTCGGCGGCGTCCGCCGTGGTGGCGACGAACGCCTTCATCTCCGGCTCACCGAACCGGCTGGCGCACCGCCCGGCGAACCCGCCGCCGAACCCCTTGACCCCGGCCACCCCGAGCCGGCCGCCGGGGCAGTCCACCACCACGCCGTCGCCGTCAAGCACCGTGACCCCCGCGTCGTTGAGTATCCCGACCAGCTGCGGCACCTGGTCACAGTGGTGGTCGTGATTGCCCAGCACCGCCACCACCGGGACCGGCAGATCCCCGAACTCGTCGGCCACGCACCGCGCCTGCGACTCCGTTCCGTGGCGGGTCAGGTCGCCGGCCAGCAGTAGGACGTCGGCCCGGTCGCCGAGCTGCGCCAACGCCGGCCGGAACCGGCCCAGCACGTCGCTGTCCATGTGCACGTCTCCGACAGCCGCGACGCGGATCACGACAACTCCTCCGCCTCGGTGGGCGCGGTGGTCCGACTGACGACGATGTCGACGATCAGGCGTACGCCGGGAAAGCGCTCGGCCACCAGCCGGACGATCTCCGCCCGCCGGTGGGCGCTCTCGACCTCGCCGCACAGCGCCAGGCTGTGGTCCCGGCGGGAGACACCCACCCCCTGCTCGGCGATGTCGGCGTGCTCGCTGAGCATCCGCTGCACCGCCGCCTCGGTGTAGCCGTCCAGCCGGTCCGGCCCGGTCTGTCGCATCGACTGCCCCGATGTCCGGGTCATTGCCCCACCTCCTGGCTGTCGTCGGGTGCACGTCGGTGGCATACCCGTTCCCGGCCGGTTCGTGCGTGCGGGCGCGGCGCGGCGCGTGGCAGTGGGCGAGCGGGGTGACGACGTGCACGTGCTCGCTACCGTTGGGAAGGTGCTCGTCACAGTGACCCATGCGCCACCGTCACCACCATCACCGTCCCGGCCCGCGTCTCGCCCGCTGTCGCCCGTACAGTCCACGTCGTCAGCCGTGCCGCCATGCCCGCCACCGGACCCCGCAGGGAGCACAGTGGACGCCGATCCGGCCTGGTCGCCGCCGGACGGGCTGCGACGGATCGCGTTGGTGGGCATCGACGGGGTCGGCAAGACCACTCAGGCACACCTGCTGGCGGAGGCGCTGACCGCCGCCGGCCGGCCCGCCCGGTACTGGCGCAACGCCGGCGGTCGACGCTGGCTCGACCGGTTCGCGGTCCGGATCGGCCGCCCGGATGCCCGGCGGATGGTCGGCCGTGGCGGGCTGATGTTCCTGGAGGCGTTGCTGCGCTGGCTCGCGATCGCCCGGTCGGTGCTCGGCTCGCGTCGAGTGATCGCGGTGATGGACCGGTACGCGGTATGCCAGTACGCCAGCATCCGCACCCACGGCGCCGGCCGCTGGGAACGGCTCGCCCGGCTGGCGTACCGGGTGTTTCCCCGACCGGACGTGACGTTCCTGCTCTGGCTGCCGCCCGCCGAAGCGGCCCGTCGGATCGACGCTCGGGGCACCGACCACGAGTCGCTGGAGTTCCTGGCGACCAGCGCGGCGGCCTACGGGTCGCTGCCGGAGGCCGCCGGGTTCGTGGTGATCGACGCCCGGGGCCCGGCCGCCCAGGTCGCTGCAAAGATCCGGCAGCGGCTGACCGACGGGCGGCTGACCGACGGGCGGCCGGCCGGCGCCTCGTGGTGGCCGGATCAGGACGATTCGCGCGCGTCGTGACCCGATCGTCGGTGCCTGCCCGGGCGGTGATGAACCGTGCAACCCGCTCGGGCCGTACTCCTGGCCAGGACCAACCGGCCGGCGGGCAGTGACGAGGATCGCAGGAGGGGTAGTGACGGGAATCGCTGCGCCTTGCCAGGTGTCGTGGTGTGCTGGAAGCCTGCCACACCCCGCCGACCTCAATGAATCGGGCCGTCGGCCGGCCCGACGCGGCGCGGCGATCGAGGAGCCTGGCAGGAAACGCCAATCCCGTTCACAGCAATTATTCAGGCAATCGTGTCAGCTTCGACTCACGAGACGGAATCCCTGACGCGTCTCATCTGTTGTGTAGGTGTCGGCGCCATACGGCGGGGCCTGCCACATCAGGTTCGCCGGATCGGAGGCAGACGTGACGGGGGAGAGGCTGATGGAGATGCGCATCGCAGGTGACAGGGCACGACGTGGGGTTAACGAGGGGACCGTGAGCAACGTGGAGAAGACGATGGCTTTGCGGACCGACGAGGTCGCCGAGGAGCGGGACCTCGTTGGCGTCTACCTGCATGAGATCTCCCGCACGCCGCTTCTCGACGCGGCCCGGGAAGTCGACCTCTCCAAGGCGATCGAGGCCGGCCTGTACGCGGAACACCTGCTGGAGCAGGGTGTGCCGCGGGCCGGGGTGAGCCGCGAGGAGTTGGAGCGGCTGGTCGTCGAGGGCGAGCGGGCGAAGGACCTGTTCATCCGGGCCAACCTGCGTCTGGTGGTGTCGATCGCCCGCCGCTACGTCCGGTCCGGGATGCCGATGCTGGACCTGATCCAGGAGGGCAACACCGGTCTGGTCCGCGCGGTGGAGAAGTTCGACTACGAGCGTGGTTTCAAGTTCTCCACCTACGCGACCTGGTGGATCCGGCAGGCCATCAGCCGGGCGATCGCCCAGCAGGAGCGGACCGTACGGCTTCCGGTGCACCTTGTCGAGGACGTCAACCGGATGCGCAACGTCGCCCGCCAGTTGACCCGCGAGCTCGGTTCGGACCCCGAGCCGGAGCAGATCGCCGCCTCGCTCGGCGTGCCGGTCGAACGGGTGCACGAGCTGGTGCGGTGGTCGCAGGACACGGTGTCGTTGGACACCCCGGTCGGCGACGACGGCGACACCAACCTGGGCGACCTGGTGGCCGACAGCGACGCCCCGTCGCCGGAGGACATCGTGCTGACCGGGCTGGAGCGGCAGCGGATCGAGGGCCTGCTCAACCACCTGGACGACCGGTCCGCCGGCATCATGCGGGCCCGGTACGGCCTGGAGGACGGGCGGGAGCACTCGCTGACCGAGGTCGCGTCGCGCTTCTCGCTGTCCCGGGAGCGCATCCGTCAGCTGGAGATCCAGGCACTGGGCCGGCTGCGGGAGCTGGCCCGGGCAGAAGGGCTGCAGGCCGCCTGACGAACTGACCGCAGGCGACCTGACCCGCCGACGAACCGACAGACTACCGACGAACTGCCGACGGCCCGGCATCCGCGCTAGCGGATGCCGGGCCGTCGGCAGTTCGTCGGGGCGAGCGACCGGGTCAGCGGACCCGGCCGTAGCCGTACGGTGGCATCATGTCCACGCTGGCCAGCTCGACGGTGCGGCCGAAGGTGGGAGCGTGGATCACCTGTCCACCGCCGACGTACAGGCCGACGTGGGCGAGACCGTTGTAGAACACCAGGTCACCGGGCTGCAGTGCGCCACGGTTGATCTTCGCGACCACGTCCCACTGCATCGCCGCGTTGTGCGGCAGGCTCTTGCCGGCGGTACGCCAGGCGGCGAGCGTCAGGCCTGAGCAGTCGTAGCCGTTCGGGCCGCTGGCGGCCCAGACGTACGGCTTGCCGATGGCTCCGTAGGCGAACTCGACGACCGAGCCGGCGGCACCGGACACCGACGGTACGGTCCCGGTGTACGACGAGCCGGTCTCGCTCGCGGCACCGTACGCCCGTTCCCGCTTGTCCATCAGCTCGTCGATGTCCGCTTCGATGCTCTTCTTGCGGTCGGCGAGCTCCTTGACCTGGGCGTCCTGCTTCTTCAGGGCTGCCTGCAGCTTCTCCTGCTCGGCCAGGTAGGTCAGTTGGGTGCTGGTGAACTCGCTGAGCCGCTGCTGCCGGTCCCGGGCCAGGTGGTCCAGGGTGCCGAGCCGGTGGATGAAGCTGCCGGAGGTGCCGTCGAGCAGGGCGGTCGCGGTGCTCAACCCGCCGGTCTTGTACGCGTTGACCGCGATCTGACCGACCTCGGTCTGCGCTGCCGCGAGTTCGGCCTGCAGCGGGCCGAGCTTGGCGTCGATGTCCTCGGCCGCCGTCCGGGTGGCCTTGGCCTCCTCCCTGAGCCGGTTGTACGACTCGACGACCTTGGCCAGCTCTTCGGATTCCTTGTCGATCTGCTGCG
Organism: Solwaraspora sp. WMMA2059; assembly: GCF_027497315.1. GTDB lineage: Bacteria > Actinomycetota > Actinomycetes > Mycobacteriales > Micromonosporaceae > Micromonospora_E. Next base: position 1,182,948 of record NZ_CP114908.1, read on the forward strand.
TGAGTTCGCTGACCGTCGGCTGGGCGGTCGCGGCGGTCGCCGGTACCACCAGGCCGAGGCTTACGCCGGTCAGCATCAGGGTGCGCAGCAGAATCCGCGCTGTTGACAAGAACGCAGAACCCTTCTTCCTGGCCGCCTACCGGGTTAGCTGACGGATTCGGGCGGGAAGTTCGCCCTACCGCGGTGGACCGCGGATTCACCCCAGGTGCCGGTGGGTCCCCGGATCGCGACCGTGGAATCACTGGCTGTAACGCCAGGTAATCTCGCTACGGCGATTCGGCGGCACTGGACCGGCATCACCGCCTCCCGGTGACTGGCGACCGGACCAGCCGGTCCAACTTAGCCGCAAGGGTTGCGACCCGGAAAGTGCTGCGATCGTGATCCGCGGCATGGAACTGACTGGGGCCCGGTGACAGTTACTGGATGTGACGGCTGGCTGCTCTGGGCAACATCTCCCTGCCTTCGTGTAATCGGTCGACTGCGGTGCGTCGTCATTGGCGGGCGGTTGATCAACTGCGAATAATGCGTCATTAGTCGGTCTACGCGGTTGTTGTCATTGTGCTATACGGATAAATGGGGATGGAAGGTCTGATTCGCCATCCAGGAAGCGGCCTGCCGTACGTCATTCTGCTAGGTGGCAGAATGACTACCTTCCATCGAGTAGCTTGCTGTTTGCACAATGGACCCGCAAGGTCAGCGCCGCACGAGCCCTTCGGAGGCAGCTATGCGTGCTACTCGCCAGACCCCACCCCGACGCGGTTCCCCGGTACCCGCCCCGTCCGGCCCCAGTGTCGGACGGGCCTTCTACCGGCAGCCCGGTATCTGCGTGACCGGTGAATGGTTCGTCGTGGCCGGCCGGCGGTTCGCCGTCCGCGACCTCACCGAACTCCGGACCGCACGAGGTGCCCGCGACCGTCTCACCGGCCGGGTGATCGCGGCGACCGCCGTGACCCTGACGGCGGTCGCGGTGACCGTCGGCTACACCCGCGGGTTGGATGAGGTCAGCGCGGGTGCCTACCTCGCCATGCTGGCGGCTGCGTTCGTGCCGGTGGCGGTCGCCTGGCTCGGCGACCGGTTGCGGCCGCGGGCGTACGAACTATGGGGCCGCCACCAGGGACTGCTGGTGCTGCTGTTCAGCACCGACGACGAACGCCAGTACGGCCAGGTGAGCCGGGCGTTGATGCGGGCCCGGGAGATGTCCCGGCTGGCCGGTCTGTCCGAGCCGGTCACCATCGAGCCGTGGATGCCCGACCAGCGGTGAGCGGACCCGGCCGCCGTGGCGGTCGTCGGCGGGCTGGTCAACGTCGGTCAGCCCGCATCCGGCCCGTCCAGTCGACGGGCGAGGTCGTGCAGCATCGCCACCGAGTCGGCCGGCGACAGGGATTCCGCCCGTAGCCGGTCGAAGACATGCTGGTACGGCCGGACCTCGTCGGCCCGGTCGATGACCTCCTCGACCAGAGCGCTCTCCACGTACACCACATCGGCGTCGGCCTGGTCGGCGAAGTGCAGGATGACGAACGGACCGAGCACCGTGTTGCTCCCGGCGGTGAACGGCAGCACCCGGACCGTGATGTGGGGCGCCGCGGACATCTTCGCCACGTGCTGGAGCTGCTCGCGCAGCACCCGCGGGCCGCCGGTCATCCGGCGCAGCGCCGCCTCGTCGATGATCACCTCGATCTGCGGCGGGTCCGCGCCGAACAGCACCTCGTGCTGGCGGGCCAGTCGGATCTGCACCCGTCCTTCGATCTCGGCTGCCGGTACGTGGTGCGGGCCGTCGGCCGGGATCACCGCGCGGGCGTACTCCTCGGTCTGCAGCAGGCCGGGGAAGCTGATCGGCTGGAAGTAGCGCAGTGCCGACGCCTCCGCCTCCAGACCGATGTAGGCCGCGTAGGCGGCCGGCACCCGGTCCTTGTATCCGCTCCACCAGGCGCGCCGTCGTGCCGCCCGGGCCAACTCGACGAGATCCTGCACCTGCTGCTGGTCGCGTACGCCGTACAGGTCCAGCAGGGCCTTGACGTCGTTGGTCGAGATGCTGACCGACCCCGACTCGATCCGGATCAGCTTCGACAGCGACCAGTCCATTTGAGCGGCGACGTAGTCCTGGGTCAGCGCGGCGGCCTCGCGTGCCCGGCGTAGCGCCGCACGCAGCCGGCGACGCCCGATGGTCGGGCCCTGGTGTCGGGCAGACATGGGAAACGCTCCGGGGGAGTGCCTAGCAGTGTGCTACCTGGCTGGTTGCCACCCTGTTGCACGCTACACCGCCGCCGTCAGGTCTGCTAAGGACGGCCGGCCCCTCCGCATGGTCCGGACGGCGGTTCCGCCGGCTTTCCCGGTGTCGCCCAGTCGCGTCAGCAAGATCGAGAACTGGTACAGTCCGCCCGATTGCCTGCGTGCTCTGATGGCAAATCTACTGATTTATCCTTATTAAGGAGTCTGGGTGACTGTGACCAGCACTGCCGGTCCGGCGTGGCGTAAGAGTCGCCGCTGCGAGGCGACGACCTGCGTTGAGGTAGCCGAGATCGGCCCGGCGGTCGGGGTGCGCAACTCCACCGACCCCGGAGTGCACCTGGAATTCTCGGCCGCTGCCTGGTCGGCATTCGTCGCCGGGCTGTCCGGTGCACCGACCAGCTCCGGCGGCCACACCACGGGTTGATCCGACGCCGCACATGGCTCGGTACCACGGCCGCCGGCAACGTCGGCCGTACGCCCCGGCCGGGTCGGCCCGACCGGTGCCGGCCCGGCCCGGGGCGCTGTCAGCCGGCCACCGCCCGCCCGGTGTCAGCCGGAGAACACCTTGTCCGGCTCGGTACGCGGTTGCCCGCCCGCCCAACGGACGACCACCCGCTCGGCGTAGAACGACACGAACGGCACCGTCCCGGCCAGCATGATCGCCAGGATCCGGCCGAGTGACCAGTTGGCCCGTCGGGCCAGGTCGAACGCGGCGACCAGATAGACCATGTAGAGGAACCCGTGCGCCGGCCCGACCGTCTCGACCACGATGGCCTGGTCGAACAGGTACTTCAACGGCATGCCGACCACCATCAGCAGGATCAGCACCACGCCGACCACGTACGCGATCAGTCGGTACCGGGTGAGTGCGCCTGACACTGTCGTCCGTCCTTCTCTCTTCCGGTCAGCCCGGGTAGTCGCCAGCCCTGGCGTGCGGGTTCGCGTTCAGCCAGGCCAGGTAGTCGTTGTAGGCGGCCAGGTCCGGATCCTCCGGGCCGGGAGCAACGGTCGCGCCGGCGGTGGACCGGACCCGTACCGGTCGGCCGAACGCCTCGTCCCGGTGCCCGCTCCGCCGCGGTGCCCGGCTGTGCGGTGCCCGGCTGTGCGGTGCCCGGCTGTGCGGCGACGGCGACCCGTCGTTCGAGCCGGGTGCGGCCCGGCGGGCCTGGCGCACCTCGCGGACCCAGATGAACACCACGAACGCCGCGAAAACCGGCCATTCCACCGCGTACGCCCAGCTCAGCGTGTTACCGGCGGCGGCCCGGCTGATCTGCCACCAGCCGAGCGCGAGGAAGCCCGTCACCAGCGCCACCGCCACCAGGTGCCGCAGGATCCACGCCGGGGTCCACAGCTGCCGCATGCAGGGAAGCGTACCGGCCGGCCGTCGGCTTCTCCGACGAGCCGTCGTAGTCAGGTGCGTGACCGCCGGCAAGCCGGGTGCCCGGTGTTTGCCGCCGGCCAGCAGGGGAACCCTACGACGGTAATGCCTCGTCGACTCCCCGGAGGCCGGAGATGACGGATTCAGCGCGGTACGGCAGTTACTCCCCGGCAGCGGCCGGTCGGCCATTCGAACCCCGGCCGGACCATCCGCCCGGTGCCGACCGGCCCTGGTCGGCACCGGGCGGACCGGGTGCCCAGACCTGGGTCGACACGATCGACGAAACCGGGATCGACCCGGTGGAGCTGGCCGACGACGAACTGCTCCGTGAGATCGGCAGCCTGCACCGGACCCGGCTGGACACGCTGCGGCACGGTACCGACGCGGCGCTGGCCAACCACCTGCACCGCACCGCCGACCTGGAGACCGAGTACCTCACCCGGCACCCGGGCCGCGAGGTCGAGGCCGCACGGTTGCGGCACGGGAGGTGAGTCGTGCCCGCGTACGCCGAACGCGGTGTCTCCGCGCCCCCTGAGGTGGCGTTCGGCACCGCGACCGACCCCGACCGCCGGGCCGCCTGGCTTCCGGGGCCGCTGCGTCAGGCGTCGGCGGAACCCGCCCACGGCGACCACCTGCAGGCCCGGTGGTCTACGGCGGGCGGCCCGTGGGCTGCCGTGGTGCAGGTGTACCCGGTGCAGGCGGGTGGTGCCATGCTCCACCTGGAGCTGGATTGCGACCTGCCGCACGAGCAGCTGACCCGGCTCGCCGACGAGACGTTGACCAGCCTGGTCCGGGCGGTCACCGACAACCTGAACGCCGGTTGACGACCGGTCGTCAACGACCGGTCGTCAACGCCGGATGGCCGCCGGGGTGGATTTTCAGTCGGCGGTGAACCCGGGCTTCTCCATCCCGGACCAGCCGCGAGGCGTCTCCGGCTCCCGGTCCCGGTCGGTGCCTTCGATGATGTCGTGGGAGACCGCCGTGTCGTCGTGCTCGCCGGCGAAGTCCGGGTCGTCCTCGGGCGGCTGGCCGTCCGGGGTCTGGCCGAGGGCGGCGGCTGGTCGGTTCTGGTGTTCGTCCATCAGTGATCAGGCGCCTTCCGTGGAGGAATGCAGGACCTCTTCCGCCTCGTCCTGGGCGTATTCGCCTTCTGGCAGGGCGTTGATCCTGGTCAGCAGGTGAGCGGGTAGCTCAGCGGCGACCGCCCGACGGGCGATCTCGGCGCGGCTCACCCGTTCCTTGCCGAGGTAGATGTCGTCGAGCAGCGCGTACAGCTCGGCACGGGACGTCTCATCGGTCACCCCCGCCTGCTACCCCGCACGCGGCACGGCAAACAACGGTCCACGCACCGAGCCGGATCGCCGGTTTCATCCTGGCGACCGTCGGCGTTCCGCCCTCCCTGTCCGATCCGGGCACCTACGCTCGGGCCAGGAGGTGGACTCATGATCGGCACCATCTTGTGGGCGCTCGTCGCCGGCGCGATCATCGGCGCTCTGGGACGTCTGCTGCTACCCGGGCGGCAGAACATCTCGGTCTGGCTGACCATCGGCGTCGGAATCGCCGCCGCCCTGCTCGGCGGTGTGATCGCCGCCTGGCTGGGTATCGGCGAGACCGCCGGGATCGACTGGCTGCGGCACGCGATCCAGGTCGCGCTGGCGGTGTTCTTCGTCTGGATCGCCGCCCGGGTGGCCGGCCACCGGCCGACCGACGCCCCACGTCGAGCCACCCGCTGACCTTCGCCCCCTGCCGATCCCGGAGCCGGCCGTCGCGCCGGCTCCGGGCATGGTCACCAGCGAGCGCTGTCGGCTACCGCTGCGCGGCGGCCAGCGCCGCCCGGCGGTCCCCGACCGCCGTCGCCAGCCGCCCCAGGACCTGGGCGGTCTGGTCCCAACCCAGGCAGGCGTCGGTGATCGACTGTCCGTGCACCAGTTCCCTGGTCGGGTCAAGATCCTGCCGGCCGGCCACCAGGAACGACTCCAGCATCACCCCGACGACGCCCCGTTGCCCGGCGCCGAGTTGCCCGGCGACGTCCTCGACGACCAACGGCTGCCGGCGGTGGTCCTTGCCGCTGTTGCCGTGGCTGGCGTCGATGATCAGCCGCTGCGGCAGTCCGGCGGCCCGCAGCAGGTCCAGCGCGGCAGTCACCGACGCGGCGTCGTAGTTGGGCTCACCGGCACCGCCGCGTAACACCAGGTGACAGTCGGCGTTGCCGCGGGTGTGCAGGATCGCCGGCGTCCCGGACATGTCGATGCCGGGGAAGACGTGCGGCACGGCGGCGGCCCGGATGGCGTCCACTGCGGTGGCGACGCTGCCGTCCGGGCGGTTCTTCATGCCGATCGGCATGGACAGCCCGGAGGAGAGCTGCCGGTGCACCTGGCTCTCCACGGTGCGGGCGCCGATCGCTCCCCAGGCCACTGCGTCGGCGATGTACTGCGGGGTGATCGGATCGAGGAACTCGCAGCCCACCGGCAGCCCGGCCCGCAGCACCTCGAGCAGCAGCGAACGGGCGATCCGCAGCCCGGAGTTGACGTCCCCGGATCCGTCCAGGCCCGGGTCGTTGATCAGACCCTTCCAGCCGACCGTGGAACGGGGCTTCTCGAAGTACACCCGCATCACGATCAACAGGTCGTCGGCGTGCCGTTGCGCGGCGTCGGCAAGTAGGTGCGCGTACTCCAGGGCGGCGGCCGGGTCGTGCACCGAACACGGGCCGACCACGACCAGCAGCCGGTCGTCGTGTCCGTCGAGCACGCCGGCGACGGCTCGTCGGCCGTCCAGCACCCGCGCGCTGAGCTGGTCGTCGAGGGGCAGCTCGTGGTGCAGCAGGGCCGGAGTGGTGAGCGGGACGACCCGGTCGATGCGCTGATCGGCGACGCGGCCGATGGAGGTGCTCATGTGGTGCCTTTCCTTCCGCCAGCCTCCCTGGGGAGCCGGCGCCCCCAGCCGAGCCGGCTGCTCGTTGGCATACGAAAGGGCAGGGGCTCGATGCCCGCTGCCCTTGGCCGGCTCTGGTGGGGTGACGTCAGGTCAGGGCTGAGCCACCGGCACCAGGGCCGGCTGCCTAAACCATCGATACGTGCGCGCCACGACGCACACTGTACCGGATCGGCCGCTGGGCGGCACCCCTGCCGGACGCCACCACCGGACTTCGGCCGGTCCTCGCCACCCGTTAACCCCGGTCGACATCCGTGGCCACCAGCGCCATCTAGCTTCATCGATTGCCACAAGTATCGATGGAGGTCGAGATGGATCGTCGTAGCGTACTGCGTGCCACGGTGGTCGGCGCTGGTGCCGCCGCCTTCTCCGGCAGTCTCTGGACCGGCGCCTTCGCCGCACCGGCGCAACCCGGCGCCAGCCCGTACGGGCCACTCGGCAGTCCCGACGCCAACGGCATCGCGCTACCCGCCGGCTTCACCAGCCGGGTCGTGGCCAGGTCGCGCCAGCGGGTCGGCGACACCTCGTACGTCTGGCACGACGCACCGGACGGTGGTGCCTGCTTCACCGCCGGGACCGGCTGGGTGTACGTCTCCAACTCGGAGATCTCCCGTACCGGCGGTGCCTCGGCGATCCGGTTCGACTCCACCGGCGACGTGGTCTCGGCGTACCGGATCCTGGCGAACACCAACCGCAACTGCGCCGGTGGCGCCATGCCCTGGGGCACCTGGCTCTCCTGCGAGGAGGTGGCCCGCGGGTACGTCTACGAGACGTACCCGCTCGGCGGCACCGGCGCGGTGCGGCGCCCGGCGATGGGCCGGTTCTGTCACGAGGCCGCCGCCGCCGATCCGGTCCGCGGCGTGATCTACCTGACCGAGGACGAGAGCAACGGCTGCTTCTACCGGTTCCGGCCGGACACCTGGGGCGACCTGTCCACCGGCACCCTCGAGGTGCTGGTGGCCGGCAGCGGTACCAGCGGGCCGGTCAGTTGGGCCCGGGTGCCGGACCCGGACGGCGGCCCGATCGCCACCCGCTTCCAGGTATCCGGCGCGAAACGGTTCAACGGCGGGGAAGGATGCCACTACGCCGACGGCGTCTGCTGGTTCACCACCAAGGGCGACAACCGGGTCTGGGCGTACGACGCGGTCGCCCAGCGGATCGACCTGGCCTACGACGACTCGCTGATCTCCGGCACCCCGCCGCTGACCGGCGTCGACAACATCGTCGGTACGCCGGGCGGTGACCTGTACGTCGCCGAGGACGGCGGCAACATGGAGATCTGCCTGATCACCCCGGACGAGCGGATCGCGCCGTTTCTGCGGATCAGCGGCCAGTCGTCGTCGGAAATCTGCGGTCCGGCGTTCTCCCCTGACGGCGGCCGGCTGTACTTCTCGTCGCAGCGCGGCACCTCGGGTGCGTCCTCCGGCGGCATCACCTACGAGGTACGCGGCCCGTTCCGCTCCTGACCTACGCGGCGGCGGAATGCATGACTCGGCCGTCGCCCGGGTAGTCACTCGGTCCATGAACACTGACACCGACGACGACCCGTTCACCGGCTCACCACCACCGGGCGCCGCCACCACGGGTCAGGCGGAAGCCGAAGCGGAGCGGATCGAATCGCGCGCCGGCCACCTGCTGCCGGAGGAGGAGGCGGCCGGCAGCGACGACCCGGTGCGTCAGGCCGCCGCCATCCTGGACGACTCCGACCGGCGCGAGCAGCCGCGTCCGCAGCCGGGCAGCGAGCCGCCCGGCTGACCCCGACGGCACCCGGCCGGCCCGGTGCGTCCGGCCGGGCCCCCGATCGGATAACGTCGGGCGCATGTCGCCCAACGGGTACCCCTGGCCGATCGAGACCACCCGGCTGGACAACGGCCTACGGGTCGTCGTCAGCCCTGACCCCAGCGCACCGGTGGTCGCGGTCAATCTCTGGTACGACGTGGGTTCGCGTCACGAGCCCGCCGGCCGGACCGGATTCGCCCACCTCTTCGAACACCTGATGTTCGAGGGATCGGTCAACGTCGCCAAGACCGAGCACATGAAGCTGGTGCAGGGCGCGGGTGGCTCGCTCAACGCCACCACCAACCCGGACCGGACCAACTACTTCGAGACCGTCCCCGCCGAGCACCTGGCCCTCGCACTCTGGCTGGAAGCCGACCGGATGGGCGGCCTGGTGCCGGCGCTGACCCAGGAGACGTTGGACAACCAGCGCGAGGTGGTCAAGAACGAGCGGCGGCAGCGCTACGACAACGTGCCGTACGGCGACGCCTGGCTGCGGCTGCTGCCCCTGCTCTACCCGCCGGGGCACCCGTACCACCACGCCACGATCGGCTCGATGGACGACCTGAACGCCGCCGACCTGGCCACCTTCCAGGCGTTCCACGAGATGTACTACGCGCCGAACAACGCGGTGCTGACCGTGGTCGGCGACACCGACGCCGACGAGGTGTTCAGCCTGGCCGACAAGTACTTCGGCGGGATCGCCGCGCGGCCCGACATCCCACCGGCGCCGGACGGGCGTACGCCGGCACCGCTGGCCGGCCCGGTCACCGAGACGGTCACCACCGACGTGCCGGCAGCCCGGCACTACTTCACCTACCGCACCCATCCGTTCGGGACCTCGGCCTACGACGCGGCGACCGTGCTCGGCACAGTGCTGGGCAGTGGCCGGGGCAGCCGGCTCTACCAACGGCTGGCCGACGGTGCCCGGATCGCGCAGCCCGACTACCTGGGCGCGTACGGCGTCGACCTGGCGCACGCGCCGGCGCCGCTGATCATCACCGCGACCGCCCAGCCGACGGTGACCGCCGAGCGGCTCGCCGACGGCCTGTCCGAGGTGCTCGACGAGGTGGCCCGCGACGGCGTCACCGAGGCTGAGGTCGACCGGGCCAAGGCGCTGCTCACCACCGGTTGGTGGCGTCAGGTCGCCAGCTTCGAGGGCCGGGCCGACACCCTCGGTCGCTACGCCACCCAGTTCGGCGACCCGGCCCGCGCCGGGGAGCGGCTGCCGGGCTGGCTGGCGGTCACCGCCGAGGCGGTCAACGACGAGGCCGCACACCTGTTGCGGCCGGACAACCGGGTCCAGCTCAGCTACCTGCCGGAGGGCGACCAGTGACGATCATCGCGCAGCGTCCCGGACCGGGCGCCGCCCGGCCGTACCGTTTCCCGGACGTGGTCCGGCGCAGCGTGGCCGGTGGCGAGATCGTCGCCGCCCACCTGCCCGGCCACCGACTGGCGGTGGCGACCCTGCTGCTGGACGCCGGTGCCAGCCGGGAACCGGTCGGCCGGGAAGGGCTGGCCGGAGTTCTCGCCAAGGCACTCGAAGAGGGCACCGAGACCCGGGACTCGGCCGCGTACGCCCTGGTCCTGGAAAGTCTCGGCACCGAGTTGTCGATCTCCGTCGACTGGGACTCGTTCCGGGTGGGCGTGCAGGTCAGCACCGACCGGCTCGGCGCGGCCGTCGAGCTGCTCACCGAGGCGGTCCGGACCCCCCGGCTGGATCCGTCCGATGTCGAGCGGGTCCGCGACGACGAGGCGACCGCGCTGCGGATGTACTGGGCCAACCCGGGGCCGCGGGCGGAAGCCGCGCTGCGCGCCGACCTGTTCGGTGCCGACCAGCGGCACGGCCGGCCGATGAGCGGCGACCCCGAATCGGTGGCGGCGGTGACCGTGGCGGACGTCGTCGACTTCCACAGTGCGTGGTTCACCCGGCCCGGCACCCTGCTGGTCGCCGGCGATCTGGACCTGATCGACCTGGACGCGCTCGGCGTGGCCGCCTTCGCCGGGGCGACCGGCTCGCCGTCACAGCCCGGACCACCGTTGCCGGTCACCTTGCGGGACCATCGGCGGATCATCCTGGTCGACCGGCCGGGCGCGGTGCAGTCCACGTTGCGGCTCGGCCACCCGGCACCGCACCGGGCCCACCCCGACTACGTGCCGATGACCCTGGCCAGCACCGTCCTCGGTGGAGCCTTCACGTCGCGGCTCAACCACCTGATCCGTGAGGTACGCGGCTACACGTACGGCATCCGGTCGGACTTCGGGATGTCCCGCCGGTTCGGGCGCTTCGCGGTCAGCTCCAGTGTGCAGACCGGGGTCACCGCGCCCGCCCTGATCGACTCGGTCGGTGAGGTGTCCCGTACCCAGGCCGACGGGGTGACCGAGGGGGAGCTGGCGGTGGCCCGGTCGTGGCGGGCCGGTCAGCTCTCGGTCGAGCTGCAGACCCCGCCGGCCATCGCCAGCGCACTGGGGACCCTGGTCGTGCACGGGCTGCCCGACGACTACCACGCCCGGCTGCGCGACGAGCTGCTGTCGGCGACGGTCGAGCAGGTCTCCGCCGCCGCCGCCACCCACCTGCAGGCCGAAGGGCTGACCCTGGTGGTCGAGGGTGACGCGGCGAAGATCCGCGACGAACTGACCGCCTCCGGCCTGGGGGAGCTGCACGACGCCGACTGATCCGCACCGGGCCAGGGGTGTCGTCGCCGGGCCCGGGGTGTCGGGCTCAGCGGCGTTGCAGCAGGCGCAGGGTGCGGAGCGGGTGCGGTCCGCTGGAACCCTACGCGCCGCTGCGGTTCGATCCGCCCCGTCAGGGCCGCCAGGTCCGCGTCGCCTGTCTGGTATGTCCGGTTAGGCGGTTAACGTGTTGGCTTTCCTGCGGTAGTGTCCTACGGTTGCCGGATGATCACTCCTGCGCAGCGCGACGGAGCCGTGACTGTCACGGCTCCGATCGTCGTGCGCACCTTCGCGCCGAGTGCCGTCGCGCCGGGCGTCCTCGTGTCCGGCGTCGCTGGTCGGCCGGGCCTGCCGCGCCCTACCGGCCGGGCGCCTCCGGAGCGCCGTCGCACCATCACGACGACGGCCACCAGGGGCGAAGCGGATCAGCTTCGGCCCTTTTCTGTTGCGAGGAGACCCGATGAGCACCGAACTGCACGGCACCCGCGGCACCGAATGGATCGAACAGGTACGGGTGCAACTGGCCGACCAGTTGGACACGCACCGGGCCCAGCTGACCGAGCTCACCGCCGACACCGGCGACCCGGGTGAAGCGCACACCCGGGCCGCGCTGGTCGTCGCCGCCCGGCGCGGCTACGACCAGACCGTCGAGGCGTTGAACCGGATCGCCGAGGGTCGTTACGGCCGCTGCGACCGGTGCGGCGGCGAAATTCTCCGGGAACGGCTGGAGATTCTGCCGCACGCCCGGTACTGCGTGCCCTGCACGCGCTGACCGCCGCCTTGCCCGCCTACCGCCTCGCGGTCGGTAGGCGGGCAAATACATTCGAACCCACGGCGGTGTGTCGTCCGTTGTACCCGGGTGTCCGCAATGTGCCGCAGAGAGGCGAGCGCTGATGCCCCAGCTCCACACGTCGGTGATGATCCGCTACGCGACCTACACCGACACCCCGCAAGTGGCCAAGACACTGGTGGAGGCATTTCTGGACACCCCCGAGTCGTCCTGGCTGATCCCGGACCCGGTCGCCCGTCGGCAGGTGTACCAGCGGTTCTGTCCGGCGTTGATCGACTACGGGCTGCGCCAGGGCAGCATCTACCGGACCGAGGACTACAGTGCGGTGGCGGTTTGGCGCCCGTGCAGCCTGATCCTGCCGAACCCGGTGGAGTACGAGCAGCTGCTCGACGACACCTGCGGTGAATACGCGTACCGGTTCCGGTTGCTGGACAACGCACTCGCCGAACGACACCCGGTGGGCGAGCACCACTACCTGGCGTACCTCGGGGTCACCCCGGACCGGCAGGGCTACGGCCTCGGTACGGCGTTGCTGAACCACCGGCACGCCATCTTCGACACCGCCGGCAGCGCCGCCTACGTGGTGGCCAGCAGCCCCGGCGCCCGAGATCTGTACGCCCGGCTCGGCTACCGGCTCACCGCCACGGCTCCGTTCCACCTGCCCGACGGCGGCCCGCTGCTCTGGCCGATGTGGCGCCAGCCGCAGCTGGCCCGCCGGTACCTGAACTGATCGCGTGTACCTGAACTGACTGCGCGGGGGTACGCCGACGGGTCGGAAGGTGACGCCGGACAACTCGGTTCCGTCCCGGCCCGGCCCGTCGGTAACCTTCGCAGCATGAGGATCGGGGTTGTGACATGAGGATCGGAATAGTCGGCGCGACCGGGCAGGTCGGTGGCGTCATGCGGCAGGTGCTGGAGCAGCGGGCGGTGCCCGTAGACGAGTTGCGGCTGTTCGCCTCGGCCCGCTCGGCCGGTCGGACCCTGCCGTGGCGCGGCAGCGGGATCGTCGTCGAGGACGCCGCCACCGCCGACTACCGCGGCTTGGACATCGCCCTCTTCTCGGCCGGCAAGGCCACGTCGAAGGAGCTGGCGCCACGGGTCGCGGCGGCCGGTGCCGTGGTGGTCGACAACTCGTCGGCCTGGCGGATGGATCCGGACGTACCGCTGGTGGTCGCCGAGGTCAACCCGCAGGCGGCTGCCGACCGCGCGAAGGGCATCATCGCCAACCCGAACTGCACCACGATGGCGGCGATGCCGGTGCTGCGCCCGCTGCACGAGGAGGCCGGCCTGGTCAGCCTGGTCGTCTCGACCTACCAGGCGGTCTCCGGCGCTGGTCTGGCCGGTGTCGCCGAGCTGGACGAGCAGGTCCGCAAGGTCGCCGAAGGGGCGGCGGCGCTCACCTTCGCCGGCGGCGCGGTGGAGTTCCCGGCGCCCCGGTCGTTCGCCGCGCCGATCGCGTTCAACGTGCTGCCGCTGGCCGGTTCGATCGTCGACGACGGCTCCGACGAGACCGACGAGGAGCAGAAGCTGCGCAACGAGAGCCGCAAGATCCTCGGCATCCCCGAGCTGCGGGTGAGCGGGACCTGCGTCCGGGTGCCGGTGTTCACCGGCCACTCGCTGCAGATCAATGCCCGGTTCGCCCGGCCGATCGACCCGCGACGGGCGGCTGAGCTGCTGGCTGACGCGCCCGGTGTGGCGCTGTCCGACGTGCCGACGCCGCTGCAGGCCGCCGGCCAGGACCCGACGTACGTCGGCCGGATCCGGGTCGACGAAACTGTCGAGCACGGCTTGGCGCTGTTCTGCGCCAACGACAACCTGCGTAAGGGCGCAGCCCTCAACGCGGTGCAGATCGCCGAGCTGCTGATCGCTGCGGCGGCCTGAGCCCGGCACCGCAACAGTCAGCACCGCAACAGTTACCGCCGCAACGCCGGGCGGGTCGTCGTCAGTCGGCGGCGACCCGTTCGGCGAGCAGCATCGCGGCGTCGTCGCTGATCTGACCGCCGGCGTGCCGCTGCAGCTCGGCGACGACGCGGTCCAGCACCTCCTGCCGGTCCGGCAGCTCCAGGCACGCGGTCACCCGGTCCGAGGCGAGGAACTCGCCGCGTCCGTTGCGGGCCTCCACCAACCCGTCGGTGTAGAGCAGCAGCCGGTCCCCGACCTGCCAGGGTCGGGTCACCCGGAGCGGCTCCGGCGCGTGGCGGCGCAGCCCCAACGGCGGGTGCCGGTCACCGGGCTCCAGGATCTCCAGCGTCCCGGTGGCGGGACGCAGTGCCGGTGCCGGATGGCCACAGTTGATCACGGTCAGCGTGTCGTCAGTGAGCTGCACCAGGGCGGCGGTGACGAACTGCGCCGGCTGGCCGGTACCCACTCCGTCGCGGTACACCGCCTGGTCCAGATCGGCGGCGACGGCGGACAGTTCCGGCTGTACGAAGGCGGACTGTCGGAAGGCGCCCATCACGGTGGCCGACATCTGGACCGCCTGCAGGCCTTTGCCGCACGCGTCCCCGATGATGATCCTGGTCCCGTACGGGCTGTCCACGACGGCGAACAGGTCACCGCCGACGTTGGCTGCCTCGGACGCGGACAGGTACCGGGCGACCAGGGCGACATCGCCCAGCTGCGGCGGCGGTGCGCGTAGCACCGCCCGCTGCGCAACCTCGGCGATCTCGGTCATCCGGCGCAGCCGGGCCTCCCGCAGGTTCCGGGACCGGGCCACGTAGATCGACACGATGCCGACCGCGAAGACGACACTGCTGCGCAGCAGATGGTCAAGGCTGCCGAACATGCCGCTGGGCAGCCCGGCGACCAACGCGACGAAGCAGGCGACTGCGGTGACCAGTGCGGTCCGTCGGGTCTTCTCGACGGCGGCGGCGAGCAGCGGGGCCAGCGACAGGAATCCGAGCACGACCGCGCTGGTCTGGGTCAGCACGTCGATGACGGTGATGACCGCGATCAGCGCCAACGCCAGTGGCATTCCACGCCAGCGTTCCGTGCGGTGCAGCAACGACCGGTCGGCCGGGTGCGGCACCCGCGAATCCGGCGAAAGAGGCTTACGCCAGCTGACCCGGCGTGCCCACACGGCGTGCTCCCTACCCGGCCTGCCCGCCCGTGCACCTCGTGCCGGCGCAGCCGTTTCGACCTGCGAGCGTAGCCGATTCCACCGACCGGGGGAGGGCGCTGGTTTTTCGTTCCCGACCCCGGGTACCCCGAAGACGGCGCCGACACCGAGAGGAGTGCGTGATGACGACCGTCGGAGAGTTCATGACGGCCCGCCCGTTCACCATGGACGCCAGCGACATGTTGACGGCGGCGGCGCGGCAGATGCGGGACGCCGACATCGGCGACATCATCGTCACCAACGGGAGCGATATCCGAGGAATCGTGACCGACCGGGACATCACGGTCCGGGCGGTGGCATCCGAGATGGATCCGTCGATGACCCAGCTCAGCCAGATCATCACCGAGGACGTCGTGGTGGTGTCGCCGTACGACGACGCCGTCGCGGCCGCCGAGCTGATGCGGACCTACTCGGTACGGCGACTGCCGGTGGTCGACGACGGCCGCCTGGTCGGCGTGGTCTCCATGGGTGACCTCGCCGTCGAGTGGGAACCGGATTCGGTGCTGGCCGACATCAGCACCGACGACCCGAACAACTGACCACCGGACCGCTGCCGCGCCCACCGGGCCGGCTGGCGGCGCCGGAAACCCTCTGGTGGGTGTCCCCGACAGGTCTGCCCGGTCTCCCCGGCGCCCGGGTCCGGCAGACACGGGGACACCCGTTTGCGCCCACCCACCCAGATCGGAGTGCAGCATGAAGCGACCACGGATCGTCATCGCGGGTGCCGGCTTCGCCGGCTACCAGGCTGCCCGTACCCTGTCCCGGCTGGCCCGGGGGTCCGCCGAGATCGTCCTGATCAACCCGACCGACTACTTCCTGTACGTGCCGCTGCTGCCCGAGGTCGCCTCGGGTGTGCTGGAGCCCCGCCGGGTCACCGTCTCGCTGCCGGACACCCTGCCCGGCGTACGGGTGGTGCTCGGCGAGATCGACCAGATCGACCTGCCGGGCCGGCGGATCTGTTATGTCGACGGTGAGGGCGACCGGGCCGAGCTGAGTTACGACCGGCTGATCGTCTCCATCGGCAGTGTCAACAAGCTGCTGCCGATCCCCGGCGCCAACGAGCACGCGCACGGCTTCCGGACCCTGCCGGAGGCGCTCTACCTGCGCGACCACCTCACCCGGCAGATCGAACTCGCCGACTTCAGTGACGATTCGGCCGAGCGGGCCGCCCGATGCACCTTCGTCGTGGTCGGGGCCGGATACACCGGAACCGAGGTCGCGGCGCACTGTGTGACCGCCACCGACCTGCTGGTCCGCCGGCATCCCCGGCTGGCCGGCCAGCAGGTGCGCTGGCTGCTGCTCGACCTGGCCGACCGGGTGCTGCCCGAGCTGGACCAGCGGATGTCGGTCACCGCGCAGAAGGTCCTCGACGCGCGGGGCGTCGAGACCCGGTTCGGCACCTCGGTCCGCGAGGCGACCAGCGACGGGGTGCACCTGTCCGACGGGGAGTTCATCCCGACCCGGTCGCTGATCTGGTGTGTCGGGGTGCGCCCCGATCCGGTGGTGGACGATCTGGGACTGACCACTCTGAAGGGCCGGCTGGTGGTCGACGAGTTCCTCGCCGTACCGCAGCATCCGGAGGTGTACGCGTGCGGTGACGCCGCCGCGGTGCCCGACCCGAACCGGCCGGGCGAGGTCACCCCGATGACCGCTCAGCATGCCGTCCGGCAGGGCAAGCTGGCCGCGCAGAACGTCGCCGCGTCGTACGGGCACGGTTCGTTCCGCCCGTACCGGCACAAGGATCTGGGGTTCGTGGTGGACCTCGGCGGCGCGCAGGCGGCGGCGAATCCGCTGCACGTGCCGATCTCCGGCCCGCTGGCCAAGGCGGTGACCCGGGGCTACCACCTGGCGTCGATCCCGGGCAACCGGATCCGGGTGGCGGCCGACTGGACGTTGGAGTCGCTGCTGTCGCGCCAGGGTGTGCAGCTCGGTCTGGTGCCGCCGTCGGCGGTGCCGCTGGACACCGCGTCGCCGGAGCTGGTGCACCCGGTCGGCCGCTGATCCGGTACGGGGCTGTCAGCCGAACCGTAGGTGGGGTCGGGGGTGGGCCGCGGCCTCCGCGACGACGTGTCCGGCCAACTCGCGGTCGATGCCGTGCCGGTGCAGTTCGCCGGTCAGTGCGGCCAGCCAGGTCTGCTGGTTCACGAGGTGGTCACCTCCTGCAGGATCGTGTCGACACCGGTGGCGAAGGACCGCCAGTCGGCGGTGGTCTGGCGCAGCCGCTGCGCACCGGACTCGGTCAGCCGGTAGTACTTGCGGGCCGGGCCGCTGCTGCCGGCGCGCCACCGGGCGTCGACCAGGCCGGTCCGTTGCAGCCGGAGCAGTACGGGGTAGAGCGTGCCGCCCTTGATCGGCCCGAGCCCGGCCGCCTGCAGCGACTGGGCCAGCTCTAGCCGTACGACTCGTGCCGGTGCAGCGCCGCGAGCACGCAGAGGTCGAGCACCCCGCGCAGCAACTGGCCCCGCCGTTCCTGATCCACGGCCAGAAAGATAGCAGCGCTATCTAGATAGCGCTGCTATCTATCCCCGGTCCGCTGTTTCGTACGGTGCCGTTTCCGGTGCGCCGCTGTTTCCGTGCCGGGCCGGCGGGTACCCGATCGACAGTGGCGACCCGTCGGAGAGGGAGACAATGATGGACATCGGCATCATCGGCGCCGGCAACGTCGGCTCGGCCCTGGCCCGGCGGCTGACCGAGGTCGGTCACCAGGTGACGATCTCTGCGTCCAGCCCGGATTCGCCGCGGCTGGCCGAGGCCACCGCCGGCACCGGGGTGACCGCCGGTGACGCGGCCCAGGCCGCCGACGCCGAGCTGGTCGTACTGGCGGTGCCGTTCACCGATATCGGTGACACGCTCACCGGGCCGGTCGCCGACGCGCTGGCCGGCAGCACCGTGATCGACGTGACCAACCCGCTCGGTCCGGACCACATGTCGCTGCGGATCGGGCACGACACATCCGCCGCCGAGCAGGTCGCCGCGATGGTTCCGGCGGCCAACGTGGTGAAGGCGTTCAACACCGTGCTCGCCCCGAACCACGCCCGGCCGGTGCTCGGCGGCGTACGGCAGTCGGTGCCGGTCGCCGGCGACGACCTGGCCGCCAGGAAGACCGTCCAGGAACTCGGCACCCAGCTGGGCTTCGACACGGTCGACGCCGGCCCGCTGTCCAGCGCCCGCTACCTGGAGCCGGTCGCCGCGCTGCTCATCCAGGTCGCCTACGGCGGCGGTGCCGGTCCGACGGTCGGTTTCGCGCTCGCCCGCGACTGACTGCGGCTTCGCCCTCGGGTCGGGAAACGCGCCACCCTGGCCGTATGGTGGACGGGTGTCGTGCGTGCCGTGTCCGGCAGGACGGACGCATCCGTTTAAACCCGAGGAGTTCTAGTGACCGTCACTCTGACCGCCGACAGCGCCGGATCGGTCAGCGACTTCAAGGTCGCCGACCTGTCCCTGGCGACCTTCGGTCGCAAGGAGATCGAGCTCGCCGAGCACGAGATGCCCGGGCTGATGGCACTGCGCCGTGAGTACGCCGCCCAGCAGCCGTTCAAGGGCCGCAAGATCGCCGGATCGCTGCACATGACTGTGCAGACGGCGGTGCTGATCGAGACGTTGACCGCGCTCGGGGCCGACGTGCGCTGGGTCTCCTGCAACATCTTCTCCACCCAGGACCAGGCCGCCGCGGCGGTCGTCGTGGGCCCGAACGGCACGGTCGACAACCCGCAGGGTGTCGCGGTGTACGCCTGGAAGGGTGAGACGCTCGACGAGTACTGGTGGTGCACCGAGCAGATGCTCACCTGGCCGGACGGCAGCGGACCGGACTCGATCGTCGACGACGGCGGCGACGTGACCCTGCTGATCCACCTCGGCAAGCAGTTCGAGGAGGCCGGCGCGGTGCCCTCCACCTCGGAAACCGACTCGGTCGAGTACGGCATCATCCTGGAGACGCTGCGCCGCTCGCTGGCCGCGAACCCGACCAAGTACACCGAGATGGCCAAGCCGATCATCGGGGTCTCCGAGGAGACCACCACCGGTGTGAACCGCCTCTACGAGCTGGCCCGCGAGGGCAACCTGCTCTTCCCGGCGATCAACGTCAACGACTCGGTCACCAAGAGCAAGTTCGACAACAAGTACGGCATCCGCCACTCGCTGGTCGACGGGATCAACCGGGGCACCGACGTGATGATCGCCGGCAAGCTCGCGGTGATCTGCGGCTACGGCGACGTCGGCAAGGGTGCCGTGGAGTCGCTGCGCGGCCAGGGGGCCCGGATCGTGGTGACCGAGATCGACCCGATCTGTGCGCTGCAGGCGGCGATGGACGGTCTCGACGTGGTGACCCTGGACGACGTCGTCGAGCGGGGTGACATCTTCATCACCACCACCGGTAACAAGGACATCATCCTGGCCGACCACATGGCGAGGATGAAGCACAACGCGATCGTCGGCAACGTCGGGCACTTCGACAACGAGATCGACATGGCCGGCCTGGCGAAGCTGCCGGGGATCGAGAAGGTCAACGTCAAGCCGCAGGTGGACGAGTGGCGTTTCCCGGACGGCCACTCGGTGATCGTGCTCTCCGAGGGGCGGCTGCTGAACCTCGGCAACGCGACCGGTCACCCGAGCTTCGTGATGTCGACGTCGTTCTCCAACCAGGTCATCGCCCAGGTTGAGCTGTACGCCAAGATCGGCGAGTACGGCAAGCAGGTGTACGTGCTGCCCAAGCACCTCGACGAGAAGGTGGCCCGGCTGCACCTGGACGCGTTCGGCGCCAAGCTGACCGTGCTCACCAAGGCCCAGGCGGACTACATCGGCGTCGACGTGGCCGGCCCGTACAAGCCGGAGCACTACCGCTACTGACCCACGGCCGTCGGAGCGCACCGCGAAACGGTGTGCTCCGACGGCGTACTCAGGCGGCCAGGCCGAGGGCCTCGGCGGCGGCCCGGCCATTGGCGTGACTCGCACCGTAGGTGGTGACGAAGGCACGCACCCCGGCCGGGCGCCAGGCCGATGGCCAGCCCATCTCCACCACCGCGACCGGGTGCCGGGCGGCCAGCCGTTCGATCAGGTCACCGGCACCGGGCACCCGGTGCAGGTGCCGGCCGACCAGCACCAACGGCCGGCCGTCGGCGGCCGTCGCGACCTGCTCGGCGGTCACCTCGGCCGGTGCCACCCGCAGCTGCCGGGCGTGGCCGAGGTGCGGTCCGAGGCCCCACGGCACCCGACCCTCGGCGATCGTCGAGCCGGCGGTCAGCTGCACCACCAGTGCGTCGGCCAGCCCGTCGAGGGTGCCTTCCACCCGGACGGCGCGGCGGGCGGCGGCGTACCCCAGGTCGGCCGGGCCGGCGGTTCCATCCGCCGCCGGCCGGACCACGGCGGCCAGCGCGGTCACCCGGTCGGCCGCCTGCTCGACCCGGCCGACCGGCAGTGTCCCGTCGCCGATCGCGGCGACGATGCCCGCCGCGACCCGTTCGACCAGTGCGTGGTCGACGCGGGCGCCGATGCAGAGCAGGTCGGCACCGGCGGCCAGGGCGGCGACCGCCGCCGGCACGATCCCACCGGCGGCCAGCGTGGCGCCGCGCATCTCCAGCGCGTCGGTGACGATCACCCCGACGAAGCCGTACTCGTCGCGGAGCAGGCCGGTCAGCGCGGCCCGGCTGAAGGTGGCCGGCGCGTCGCCGGTCAACGCCGGGACCCGGATGTGCGCGGTCATGATCGCCGGGGTGCCGGCTTCGACCACGGCGGCGAACGGCGGCAGGTCCCGCCGGCGCAGCACCGCCATCGGTACGTCGACAGTGGGCAGTTCGAGGTGCGAGTCGGTGACCGTGGCGCCGTGGCCGGGGAAGTGCTTGGCGCAGCCGGCGACCCCGGCGTCGGCCAGCCCGGCGACGGCCGCCGCCGCATGCGTGGCGACCAGCGCCGGATCGGCCCCGAACGACCGGGTGCCGATGATCGGGTTGTCGTCGGCGGTGTTCACGTCGACGGTCGGTGCCAGATCGAGGTTCGCCCCGCAGGTGGCGAGCTCGTCGCCGATCGCCCGGTAGACCTGCCGGGTCAGCGCCGGGTCGTCGACCGCGCCGAGCGCCGCGTTGCCGGGGTACGGGCTGCCGGTGGCGTGCGCCAGCCGGGTCACGTCGCCGCCCTCCTCGTCGATGGCGACCAGCACGTCGGCCCGGGCGGCCCGCAGCGCGTCGGTGGCGGCCCGCAACTGCCCGGGTCGGTCCACGTTGCCGCCGAACAGGGTGTGTCCGGCGAGCCCGTCGCCGACCAGGTCCACCGCCCACTGCGGGACGGTGGTGCCGGGGTAGGCGGCGAGCAGGGTGCGCAGCGCCAGTCGCCGCAGAGCCTGGTCGTTCGGCATGTTCTCCCCCTCCGTGGCGTCTCCGCGGTCCGAGTGACGCACCGGGGAGGCACTGTTCGTTGCCGGTGAGTGCCGGGTCGTCCGACCGCCGAGGGTGTCACCGGCGACTACGCTACGGCTACTTCCGTTGCGGATGCCAAGATAATAGTTAACTTTCCTAAATGCTAGAGGACGACCACATGGGTTCCCCGCGCCTGCCCGGCACACCCCGGCTGCTGCGAGCGCTCAACGACCGGGCGGCGCTGGAGCTGCTCATCGCCCGCGGACCACTCACCCGGGCGCAACTCGGCGAGCTGACCGGACTGTCCAAAGTGACGGCGTCGCAGCTGGTCGAGCGACTGGAAGGGCGCGGGCTGGTCACCCGGGTCGGCGAGCAGGCCGGAGGCCGGGGCCCCAACGCCCAGCTGTACGCCGTACAGCCGGCCAGCGCGCACGTCGTCGGAGTCGACGTCGGACCGGACCGGGTGGTGGCCGCCTGCGCCGACATCACCGGATCGGTGATCGGCCGGGTCGAACAGTCCACCAGGGACACCGACGACCCGGTCGGTGTGGTGCACAACGCGGTCGTGCAGGCCGCCAGCAGCGCCGAGACCCAGCTGGCCAGCGTACGGCGGGTGGTGCTGGGCACCCCCGGCCTGGTCGACCCGGCCAACGGCGACATCACCTTCGCGTACAACCTGCCGCGCTGGCACCGCGGCCTGCTCGCCGCCCTGCGCGAGGACCTGGACACCACCGTCGTGTTCGAAAACGACGTCAACCTCGCCGCAGTCGCCGAGGCACACGCCGGCGCCGCCCGCGACGTGCCCGACTTCGTGCTGGTCTGGGCCGGCGTCGGGGTCGGCCTGGCGATCATGCTCGGCGGCCGGCTGCACCACGGCAGCACCGGCGCGGCCGGTGAGATCGGCTACCTGCCGGTGCCCGGCGCACCGATCCCGCGCGACGTCTCCCGCCGCGCCAAGCCGGCCTTCCAGCAGCTCGCCGGTGCCGACGCGGTCCGGGCGGTGGCCCGCGAACACGGGTTCCGGGCGGCCAGCGCGGGCGACGCGGTGCGGGCCGCGATCGCCGCCGGCACCCGGGGCGGGCCGTTGCTCGACGAGCTGGCCCGCCGGCTCGCGCTCGGCGTCGCCAGCAGCTGCGTGGTGCTCGACCCGCCGCTGGTCGTGCTGACCGGCGAGGTCGGCCAGGCCGGTGGCAGCGCCCTGGCCGAACGGGTGCAGCACGAAGTCGCCGCGATCACCCTGGTCGCCCCCCGGGTCGTGGTCACCGAGCTGACCGAGGAGCCGGTGCTGCAGGGTGCCCTGCGGACCGCCCTCGACGCCGCCCGCGACGAGGTCTTCGGATCCACCGTGGCCTGACCCCGGGGACACCCGTCGGGTGGTGCCGGCCACCCCGGCACGGCCAGGTGGGGCGGCACCACCCACGGCGTGATTGGATGGTCCGGTGCCTACCGTTGCTGACGACCTGGTGATCGAGCTCGACTCAGTGGGCGTGACCCGCTCCGGCACGGCCCTGCTGCAGGACATCACCCTGCGGGTGCAGCCCGACCAGCGGTGGGTGGTGCTCGGCCCGAACGGTGCCGGCAAGACCACCCTGCTCAGCCTCGCCGCCGGCCGGCTGCACCCGACGACCGGCACCGTCCGGGTCCTCGACGAGCAGTTGGGGCGCACCGACCTGGCGGAGCTGCGGACCCGGATCGGGCTGACCACCGCCGCGCTCGCCGAGCGGATCCCCGGCACCGAGCGGGTGCTCGACGTGGTGCTGACCGCCGCCTGGTCGGTGGTCGGCCGGTGGCGGGAGCGCTACGACGAGCTCGACGTGGGCCGGGCGCAGGAGCTGCTCGGCCAGTTCGGCGTGGCCGGGCTGGCGCAGCGCGAGTACGGGACCCTCTCCGAAGGCGAACGCAAGCGGGTGCAGATCGCCCGGGCGCTGATGACCGATCCGGAGCTGCTGCTGCTCGACGAGCCGGCGGCCGGGCTCGACCTCGGTGCCCGCGAGGAGCTGGTCGGCCGGCTCGGGGTCCTCGCCCAGGACCCGGATTCCCCGGCGTTGATGCTCGTCACCCACCACGTGGAGGAGATCCCGCCGGGCTTCACCCACGCCCTGCTGCTGCGCGGCGGCACCGTCGTCGCGGCCGGCGAGTTGGCGGCCACGATCACCGGCGAACACCTGTCGGAGACGTTCGGTGTGCAGCTGGTCGTCGAGCGGGCGGGCCAGCGGTTCACCGCCCGGGCCGGCTGAGCGGAGGACGTGGTGACAGCGCCGCGGATCGCGGTGGTGGGCAGCGCGAACATGGACCTGGTCGCGACCGCGCCGAGACTGCCGTCGCCGGGGGAGACCCTGCTCGGCACCGACTTCGTCACGGTGCCCGGCGGCAAGGGCGCCAACCAGGCGATCGCGGCGGCCCGCGCCGGTGGCGACTGCGTGTTCCTCGGCGCGGTCGGCTCGGACGCGTTCGGCGTCACCCTGACCGGCCGGATCGCCCGGTCCGGGGTGGACACGAGCCAGCTGCGGGTGGTGTACGGGCCGTCCGGCGTCGCGGTCGTGATGGTCAACGCGGCCGGCGAGAACGCGATCGTCGTCACCCCG
Source organism: Solwaraspora sp. WMMA2059 (assembly GCF_027497315.1). Lineage (GTDB taxonomy): Bacteria > Actinomycetota > Actinomycetes > Mycobacteriales > Micromonosporaceae > Micromonospora_E. The sequence continues at coordinate 1,206,775 of NZ_CP114908.1, forward strand.
GGCGCCAACGCGGCGTTCCGTGGGCTCACCGAGCCGGAGCTGGCGGCGGTGCGCGACGCCGACGTGCTGGTGGCGCAGTTGGAGATCCCGCTGGAGACGGTGCTGGCCGCCGCGGCGGCGGCTCGCGGTGCGGGCACCAGGGTGATCCTCAACGCCGCCCCGGCGCGCGAGCTGCCGGCCGAACTGCTCGACGCGGTGGATCTGCTGGTGGTCAACGATGCCGAGGCGCGGGCGGTCGTCGGCGCCGGGCGGGAGGACCCGGCGGCGCTGCTGACGGTGGTCCGTCGGGCGGTGCTCACCCTGGGTGCCGAGGGTGCCTGGTTCGCCGACCGCGACGGTACGGTGCACCACGTGCCGGCCTTCCCGGTCGAGACGGTGGACTCCACCGCCGCCGGTGACGCGTTCACCGGCGCGCTCGCGGTCGCCTGGGGCGAGGGGCGGGACCTGGTGTCCGCGGTCCGGTGGGCGTCGGCGGCCGGTGCGGCCTGCGTACGCCGGTTGGGGGCCTCGGTGTCGTTGCCGCAGCGCGCCGAGATCGACGCCCTGGCCGGCTGACCGCCCGCCCGCCCGGCCACGCCTGGTCGGTCTACCAACAGACCGCTGATCACGAACCGCCGGTGCCGGGTGGCGCGGATGCGGGATCATCGAGACATGCGAGTCATTCTCAACCTGCTCTGGCTCATCTTCGGCGGCGGCATCGTGCTCGGCCTCGGGTACGCGGTGGCAGCCCTCGTCTGCTTCGTGCTGATCGTCACGATCCCGTTCGGGGTGGCGTCGCTGCGGTTGGCCTACTACTCCCTCTGGCCGTTCGGCCGGACGCTGGTCGCGAAGCCGGGGGCGGGGATCGGCTCCGGGCTGGCGAACATCCTCTGGGTGGTGCTGGCCGGCTGGTGGCTGGCGCTCACCCACATCGTCACCGGCGTGACGCTCTGTCTGACGATCATCGGCATTCCGTTCGGCATCGCCAACTTCAAGCTGGTGCCGGCGGCGTTCTGGCCGCTGGGCCGGGAGATCGTTGACGTCGAGGACCTGCGTCGACCGGTGCTGGTCCACGCCTGACCCAGCCGGCCAGCGAGTCCCTGCCCGGTGCCGGTCAGGTGATCGGCACCGGCGCTGACCCGCACTGATCAGTCGGCTTCGCCGGCCGGACCGCTGCGTCCGGCGAGTCGTTCGTAGCGCTGCCGGGCAGCCTGCGCGGTGCCCAGGCCGAGCCCGAAGGCGATCGCCTGCCAGGTGAGTCCCCGGCTCCGGGCGGCCTCCAGCAGGCCCAGTTCGACGGCGTCGAGGTCGGCGCGGACCGGGGCGACCAGGGTCAGTGCCGCGATCAGGTCGCTGACGTCCAGCTCCGGCTCGTCCGGGTCGGCCTTGGCGCCGCCACTGGCCAGGCTGAGTGCCAGCCGTACCGCCTCGTACGGGTCGACCACCTGCGGGTGCAGATGGCGGTGCCGCCGCGCGGTGGTGTCGGCGTGCCGCTCAGCGATCCGGAGCAGGGCAGCGTGCCGGCGGTGCGCCCGCGACTGCGCCGCGTCGGGCGGGGTGAACAGGTCGTCGGTGGTCACAGTGTCGACTCAAGCACGCCAACGCACCGATGTCAACTCAACGTTTTCAACAGAACGTTTAGCAATCGTGTTGCTCCGGTCAGGGGGTCGGGCGGCCGGTCAGGACCCGGGGACCGGACGGTGTGATGGCGACGGTGTGTTCGGAGTGGGCGGTACGGGAGCCGTCAGCGGAGCGGATCGTCCAGCCGTCCTCGTCGTACCTGATCTTGTTGGTGGAGTGGCAGAACCAGGGCTCGATCGCGATGGTCAGGCCGGGGTCGAGCCGCATACCACGGCCGGCGCGGCCGGTGTTGGCGACGTGCGGGTCCTCGTGCATCGTGCGGCCGATGCCGTGACCGCCGAACTCGCCGTTGACGCCGTAGCCGTACGAACCGGCGACGTCGCCGATCGCGGCGCAGACGTCGCCGAGCCGGCCGCCGGGCTGGGCGGCGGCGATCGCCGCCGCGAGGGCGACCTCGGTCGCCTCGATCAGCCGCAGATCGGCCGGATCGGGGGTGCCGACGATGACGGAGACCGCGGAGTCGGCCACCCAGCCGTCGATGCCGACCGCCATGTCGATGCTGAGCAGGTCACCGTCGCGCAGCACGTAGTCGTGCGGGAGGCCGTGCAGCACCGCGTCGTTGACCGACAGGCACAGCACGTTGCGGAACGGACCGCGGCCGAACGACGGGGCGTAGTCCCAGTAGCAGGACTCGGCGCCGCGTTCGGCGATCCGCCGCCGGGCGTGGTGTTCGATGTCCATCAGGTTGACGCCGACTGCGGCGACACCGCTCAGCTCGGCGAGCAGTTCGCCGACGAACTGGCCGGTGATCGCCATCCGGTCGATCTCCTGGGCGGACTTGAGCTCGATCACGACAGACTCCCTCTCCCTCTGTGGTATTTTTATACCACGCCGAATCGAGGGCGCTCCGGAGGGCTATCCTGCTGGGCATGGTTCGCCAACCACTCACCGCCGAACAGATCGCCGCAGGCCAGCGACTCGGCGCCGCGCTGCGGGTCGCGCGGGCCGGCCGCAGCCTCGTCGAGGTGGCGCTGGCGGCCGGGATCTCCCCCGAGACGCTGCGCAAGATCGAAGCGGGCCGGCTTCCGGCACCGGCGTTCGGCACCGTGGTCCGGCTCAGCCAGGCCCTCGACGTCCCCCTCGGTGACCTGGCCGACGTCTGGCTGGCCGAGATGCCCGTCCGCCAGGCGTCCTAGCGCTGGCCTGGCGCTCACTCACCCGACGGCAGGGCCTCGTCCTCACCGAGCCGGTCCGCTCCCCGGCGGCGCAACATCCGCAGACCTGGGATGCCGGCCACCGCCAACTTCAGGTCCCGGGTCACCTCCAGCAGGTCGTGGATGTCCGGCCCGACCCGGTCCAGGGTGGCCAGGATCGGCAGCACGTCGGCCTTGAGATGCTGGGTCAGCCGGGGCAGCTCGTCGACCAGCCGGACCGCCGCGTCCACCTCGTCCTCGCTCAACTGCTCGACGAAGTGCCGGGCCATCGGGGCACCCCGGCGCAGCGCCGGCTCGTACTCGCCGATCAGCTCGACCGACCGGTCGGCGATCTCCTCGCTGCGCCCCACCACCCGACCGGCCCCCACCGCCACCCGGTCGGCATCGGTGAGCAGCGTCTGCGCGGCGGCCGCCACCCGGGTCGCGGCCGCCACCGCGTCGGTCGCCGCCGTGGCGATCGCCTCCACCCGTAGCGTCGCCTCCTCCGCCTCCGCGACCACCCGCTCACTGCGGTCGAGCAGCACCTCGACCCGGTCGACCACGGTGCCGACCCGTTGCACCAGAGCCTCGATCTCATCCAGTACGGCGAACGCGCGCGACGGCACGGCGGCGTACTCGGAGGTGAGCCGGCCCATCCAGGTCGCCACCTCACCGGCCTGGCCGGTGGCCCGTCCGGCCGCGCCGGTCACCGCACCGGCGACCTGCCCGACGGTGGATCTGGTCAGTGCGATGAGACTCGCCGGAGACGGCAGCGGGAGCGGCATCTCCCTATTGTGCGGTGCGCCGGCCACCACCGCTGGCGCGCCGGTCGGCACCGCCGGGCGTGGGCCGGGGTAGCGCCCGGCGGGCCGGAGCGGCCCGGACCGGAGCAGGCGCTTGCGACGCCAGTGCGGCCTCGACCGCACGGCGCAGCGCGCGATGGATGCGTCCCACCCGCAGCGCGTCCCGGTCGGACACCAGCAGCACCGGAGCGCCCCGTACGTCGGCCCAGAGTTCGAGCAGGTGCGCGCCCCGGTCGTAGGAGTCGTCGAGCAGCCCGAGCAGCAGGTCCGCGATCGGGATGATGACCAGCCCGACCAGGATCGATCCGCCGATCAGCGCGATGGTGACGGTCGGCGAGGCGTCGATGGTCAGCGCGGTGACCAGGCCGAGGAGCGCGGTCGCCACCGGGGCCAGGAAGGCGACGCCGACCATGCCCCGGCCGGCCAGGGCGCTCCACGAGCGGGCACCCCGCCGCTGCCAGATCCGGTGCACCTGGGTGAGCGGATGTCGGTGCTGGTCCACCCGGATCTCTGTGGAGGTGATCCGTACGGATTTGTCATCGTAGTAGGTGGTCATCCGCCTGCCCTCCCTCACGTTGTGGATCACGTTACCCACTCTCCGGTGTTCCCCGTAGGCTGTCCCAGAACGCGACGTCGATGGGGAGGTCCGCCGTGCCGGAGTTGGTGCTGGTCGAGGTCGAGCAGGGGATTGCCACCATCCGGCTGGCCCGGCCGCCGATGAACGCGCTCAACGCGGCGGTGCAGGAGGAGTTGCGCGAGGCCGCGCGTACCGTCGCCGACGACGAGCGGGTGCGCGCCGTCGTGGTCTACGGCGGTGAGAAGGTCTTCGCCGCCGGGGCTGACATCAAAGAGATGGCCGACATGTCGTACGTGGACATGGCGGCCCGCGCGGCGCAGCTGTCCAGCGCGTTCGACGCGGTCGCCCGGATCCCGAAACCGGTGGTCGCCGCGATCACCGGCTACGCCCTCGGCGGCGGCTGTGAGCTGGCCCTGGCCTGCGACTGGCGGGTGGTCGCCGAGGACGCCAAACTCGGCCAGCCGGAGATCAAGCTGGGGGTCATCCCCGGTGCCGGCGGCACCCAGCGGTTGGCTCGGCTGGTCGGCCCGGCCCGCGCCAAGGACATCATCCTGTCCGGACGGATGGTCGCCGCCGCCGAGGCCGAGCGGATCGGCCTGGCCGACCGCGTCGTCCCGGCCGACCAGGTGTACATGGCGGCACTCGACATGGTGCGACCGTTCGTCACCGGCCCGGCCCAGGCTGTCAGGGCGGCCAAGCTGGCCATCGACGGGGGCCTGGAGATGGACCTCGCCTCCGGCCTGGCCTGGGAGAGCCAGCTGTTCGCCGGCCTGTTCGCCACCGACGACCGCACCGAGGGGATGGCGGCGTTCGTCGCCAAGCGCAAGCCCGACTTCACCGGTCGCTAGCCCGTACCGGCCCTCGACCGACCCCTCCGCCGTACCCCGACCGGCTTGGTGTCGGCGGTGCCGGACGCGCGTGGGTGCCGGGCTAAGTGACTGAGCGGTAACCTGCTCGGGGGTGCGCCGGCCGGGCGGGCCCGGGGCGACGGGAGGCATCGACGATGGTGGAACGGATCGAGGGACACGGCGGGACGTTGGCACTGGCCGCCGCGCAGGCGTACGGCGTACGTGAGCTGTTCACCCTCTCCGGTGGCCACATCTTCCCGCTGTACGACGCCGCGCACGCCGCCGACTTCCCGATCTACGACGTACGGCACGAGCAGACCGCCGTCTTCGCCGCCGAGGCGGTGGCGAAACTGCAGCGCCGCCCCGGGCTCGCCGCACTCACCGCGGGCCCCGGCGTCACCAACGGCATCTCCGGTCTGACCAGCGCCTTCTTCAACGCCGCGCCGGTGTTGGTGCTCGGTGGCCGGGCACCGGCGTTCCGCTGGGGGTCGGGCAGCCTGCAGGAGATCGACCACGTACCGCTGGTCGCCCCGGTCACCAAGCACGCCGCCACGGTCGCCGCGACGGACGACGTACCGGCCGCGGTCGGTGCCGCGCTGTCCGCCGCGCTCGCCCCGCACCGCGGCCCGGCCTTTCTCGACCTGCCGCTGGAGGTGATCTTCTCGACCGCCGAGGTGACCGCGCCGACCGCCGCCGCGGTGCCGGTGGTCGAGCCCGACCCGGACGAGGTCGCCCGCGCGGCCCGGCTGATCGCCGCCGCCGACCGTCCGGTGATCGTCGCCGGCTCCGACGTGTACGCCGGGGACGCCGTCGCGGCGTTGCGGGAGGCCGCCGAGGCGCTGCAGGTGCCGGTCTTCACCAACGGCATGGGGCGTGGGTCGCTGCCGCCGGGGCACCCGCTGGCCTTCGCGAAGGCGCGGCGGGTCGCGTTCGGCCGGGCCGACGTGGTGGTCGTGATCGGCACCCCGCTGGACTTCCGGCTCAGTTTCGGTGACTTCGGCACCGCCCAGGTGGTGCACGTCGTCGACGCGCCGGGCCAGCGGGCGACCCACGTGCAGCCGGCCGTTTCGCCCGCCGGTGACCTGCGGCTGATCCTGTCCGCGTTCGCCGACCACACCGGCGACCGGGCCGACCACACCGGCTGGCTGGCCGACCTGCGCGCCGCCGAGGAGCAGGCCCGGGCGCGGGACGCGGCCGAGCTCGCCGCCGGGTCCGACCCGATCCGCCCGTCGCGGATCTACGGCGAGCTGCGGGCGGTGCTCGACCCGGACGCCGTGACCATCGGCGACGGTGGTGACTTCGTCTCGTACGCCGGCCGTTACCTGGAGCCGTCGGTGCCGGGCAGCTGGCTCGACCCCGGCCCGTACGGCTGCCTGGGCACCGGGATGGGCTACGCGATGGGTGCTCGGCTCACCTACCCGGACCGGCAGGTCTGCGTGCTGATGGGCGACGGTGCAGCCGGCTTCTCGCTGATGGACGTCGAGTCGCTGGCCCGGCAGAAGTTGCCGGTGGTGATCGTGGTCGGTAACAACGGCATCTGGGGGCTGGAGAAGCACCCGATGCGCGCCATGTACGGCTACGATGTCGCCGCCGACCTGCAGCCGGGGCTGCGCTACGACGAGATAGTCGGGGCGCTGGGCGGCGCGGGGGAGACGGTGACCAAGGCCGGCGACATCGGTCCGGCGCTGCGCCGGGCCTTCGACGCCGGGGTGCCGTACCTGGTCAATGTGGTGACCGACCCGGAGGACGCCTATCCGCGTTCGTCGAACCTGGCCTGACCCCTGGTCGGAGTTGGCCTGAGCGCTGGTCGGACCTGGCTCTGAGAGGTCGCCGACCCCGGTCTGGTCGGCAAATGCTTGGCGGAATGTCGGTCCTGTCGTTCATTGTGGGTCTGCAGACAAACGACAGGAGTGAGGATGTCGCACGCGATCTGGGCCGAGGGCCTGGTCAAGCGGTTCGGCGCGACGACCGCGTTGGCCGGGGTGGATCTCGCGGTCCGTACCGGCACCGTGTTCGGCCTGCTCGGTCCGAACGGTGCCGGCAAGACGACTGCGGTCCGGGTGCTCGCGACCCTGCTGCGGCCGGACGCCGGGCACGCCCGGGTACTGGGCTTCGACGTGGTCGGCCAGGCTCACCAGGTCCGTCAGTCGATCGGACTGACCGGGCAGTACGCCTCGGTCGACGAGACGCTGACCGGCGTGGAAAACCTGATCATGATCGGTCGGTTGCTGGGGTCGTCCCGGCGGGACGCGCGCTCCCGTGCCCGGCAACTGCTGGCCGAGTTCCAACTCACCGACGCCGCCGATCGCGCGGCCAAGACCTATTCGGGCGGTATGCGCCGCCGGCTCGACCTGGCGGCCAGCCTGGTGGGACGGCCACAGGTGCTGTTCCTCGACGAACCGACCACCGGGCTGGACCCGCGCAGCCGCAACGAGCTGTGGGAGCTGGTCCGTGGGCTGGTCGCCGGTGGCGTGACGGTGCTGCTCACCACCCAGTACCTGGAGGAGGCCGACCAGCTGGCCGACGAGTTGGCCGTGGTCGACCACGGTCGGGTGATCGCCGGCGGTACGCCGGAGGAGCTGAAGGCCAAGACCGGTGCCCAGGTCCTCGCGGTGCGCCCGACCGATCCAAAACAGTTGCCGACGGTGCTGACCGCGCTGCGGGAGCTGTCCGGCAACGAGCCGTCGTTGGCCCAGACCACGGTGACGGTGAGCACCGCCGATGCGGACCTGCTGCCGGCGGTGGTCCGCCGACTCGACGAGTCCGGGGTGAAGGTGGGTGAGCTGGCGTTGCGCAGCTCAAGCCTGGACGAGGTCTTCCTGTCGCTCACCGGCCACCGGGCCGATCCGGGCTCCGGCGGATCGCCGACCGGCACCGGTTCTGCGACCGGCCCCGGCGGCTCGGAGACCGGCTCCGGCGAGCGCCCGACACCGGCGACCGGGCCGGCCGGTACGGGAGCACAGCCGACCGCCGACACCATGGAGGGAATCCGTTGACCGCCACCACCGCCACCACGTCCGAGCTGTCCGGGCGGCACCAGTGGGTCAGCCCGGTGGCCGGGCTGCGGCACACCCGCACCCTGGCCTGGCGGAGCCTGGTGCAGATCAAGCACAATCCATTGGAGCTGCTCGATCTCAGCGTCCAGCCGCTGATGTTCCTGCTGCTGTTCACTTACGTGTTCGGCGGCGCGATCGCCGGCACGCCGGGGGACTATCTGACCTTCGCGTTGCCGGGAATCATCGTGCAGAACGCCCTTTTCGCGACGATGACCACGGGGTTCGGGCTGAACACCGACCTCACCAAGGGGGTGTTCGACCGGTTGCGGTCGTTGCCGATCGCCCGGTGGGCGCCGCTGGCCGGGCGGATCCTGGCCGACACCGTCAAGCAGGCCTGGTCGGTGCTGCTGCTGCTGGGTGTCGGGATGATCCTCGGCTACCGGGTCGAAGGTGGTCCGGTCGGCCTGCTCGGCGCGTTCGCGCTGATCCTGGCCTTCACCCTGGCCGCGTCGTGGATCTCGGTGCTGGTCGGGGTGATGGTCAGCGAGCCGGAGAAGGTGCAGATCTTCGGCTTCATGGTGATCTTTCCGCTGACCTTCACCAGTAACGCATTCGTGCCGACCGAGACTATGCCGGGCTGGCTTCAGGCCTGGGTCGAGGTCAACCCGGTGACGATCCTCGCCGACGGCCTGCGTGGCCTGCTCAGTGGCGCGCCCGCCGCCGGCCCGGTCGGCTTCTCGCTGCTCTGGGCAGCCGGCATCGCGGCGGTGTTCGCGCCGCTGGCGCTCGCCCGGTTCAAGCGCCGGGTCTGACCTGACCACCCTCCGGGCGGGCCGCTCGGGTTGCCCGGGTCAGGCGCCTGACTCGGGCCGGCGGTCCTCCCGGGGGTCTGCGGCGTCCCGGCGGCGCAGGTCGTCCTCCCGGCGGCGCAGGTCCTCCTCCCACCGTTCGAAGAGCTCGCGATCCTGCTTCGACCTTTCGGCGTCGAGCGCGCGCAGGAACTCGGGATCGTCGTCGGGGGCCGTCGGACGGTTGCGCGGTGGCGGGGTACCGGTCGGTCTGGGGACGCCGCCGAGCGGTGACGGGCTGCCGAAGCCGGGCCGGCGGCTGAGGAACCAGGCGGCCGGCCCGAGGAGTGGGATGACGATGATGACCGGCACCCAGAGCAGGCGCGGCAGGGCGCGGACGTCACCTTTCTCCGCTGAGAGGCAGCTGATCAGCGCCACCGCCATGAGCACGACGTGGAGCATGAAGAGCAGGATGAACACGCGGGCCATCCCGCAATGATGCCCCGCCCGGCGGGCTCAGCCTAGTCAGCTGAGGATCAGGATGGCGCCGAGCGCCGCGTAACCGGCGGTGACCAGCCCCAGCAGGGGCACCTCCGTGCTGATCTGTCCGGCTGCCGGACGTCGTGGGCCGCTGGCGTGCCGGTAGGCGTGGCCGATCAGCCCGGCCCAACCGATCACCGCGAACAGACCGAGCAGCGTGGCGGCTCCGCCCCGCTCGACGGCCAGCCGCATGGTGAGCGCCACCACCAGGGTGAGCGCCAGAGCCGACCGCCGCCAGGCCAGCCGGGTCCGTTCGGGCTGCAGACCGGGGTCCCGGGCCGGCGGTCCGTGCTCGCGGGCCGGCGGGTCGGTGGGATCAGCCACTGGCCGCCTCGACCAGCACGACGATGGTCAACGCGGTGGCACCGACACCGACACACATCGCGAGGAACGCCGGAAACCGGGACGCCGGTAGGTCGGTGCCCAACCGCATGGCCCGCTCGGTACGGGACCAGTGGTCGACCGCCCGCAGCGCGACGGTCCCGCCGAGCAGCAGCAGGGTCACCGCCAGCCCTTCCCGAAGGTGGGCCACGGACAGCTCAGGCAGGAACTGCGCGATGGCCAGCCCGCCGGCGACCAACGCCAGGGCGGTCCGGATCCAGGCCAGGAAGGTCCGCTCGTTCGCCAGCGAGAACCGGTAGTCGGGCGCGGTGCCGACCCGGCGCAGCTGCTGGGGATCGAACCACCGGCGCAGCGCACTCCACACGTGGATCATTATCGCCGACTAGACTCACCGTCTGTGGCCGAGCTGACCGATGACGAGCGCAGCACACTGAAGACCGGTGCTTTCGGTGCCGTCTACCTGGTGTCGGCTGCGGACCCGGGGCTGGTGTCGATGGTCCGGGAGAGCTTCGCTGCCTCGGACGTGTTCGCCGGGACGTCGGGTCTGGTGAACGACGTGCTGACCAGCGGCGAGTTGCCCAAGTTGGCACGGGACACGCCGGAGGCGGTGGAGCAGTTGGTGCTGCCGGCGCTGCGGCAGTCGGTGGCGGTGCTCACCGCGAAGGCCCCGCACGACCTGGAGCACTACCGGTCGGCGGTGACCGAGGCGGTCGACCGGGTAGCGCGGGCCGCGTCCGGGGTCGACCCGGCGGAGACGGCGATGATCTCCAAGATCAGGCAGGCGTTGGCCACTCCCTCCTGACCGGTCCGTCCCCCTGCTGACCAGGGCGGTCGTACGGTCCGGCCGGCCCGTCGGTGGGGCCGTTTGGCCCTTGGCTACTTGCGGGTAACATGGCGGGTGGGGCATTCCACAGCGGTGCTCGGTTGACCGATCGTTAAGGAAAGCGGCAGGCTGCGCCGAGAGTGGTAGAGCAGCACCACCTACAGGAGGGGTGTCGAAGCGCGATGAACATCGTCGTACTCGTCAAGCAGGTGCCCGATTCCGGCGCGGAACGCGCCCTGCGCGGTGACGACAACACCGTCGACCGCGGGTCGGCCAACAACGTGATCAATGAGATGGACGAGTACGCGATCGAGGAGGCGCTGCGGCTGCGGGAGGCCAACGGCGGTGAGGTGACCATCCTCACCATGGGCCCGGACCGCGCGGCCGAGTCGATCCGCAAGGCGCTGTCGATGGGGCCGGACAAGGCGGTGCACGTCGTCGACGACGCCCTGCACGGCTCCTGCGCGGTCGCCACCTCCAAGGTCCTCGCCGCGGCGCTCGGCACCCTCGGGGCGGATCTGATCCTCTGCGGTGCCGAGTCCACCGACGGGCGGGTGCAGGTGATGCCGCACATGCTCGCCGAACGGCTCGGCATCGCCGCCCTGACTGGCGCCCGCAAGCTGACCGTCGACGGCGGCACGCTCACCGTCGAACGGCAGAGCGAAGAGGGCTACGAGGTGGTCAGCGCCGCCACCCCGGCGGTGGTCTCGGTGTGGGACACCATCAACGAGCCGCGCTACCCCTCGTTCAAGGGGATCATGGCGGCGAAGAAGAAGCCGGTGCAGAGCCTGTCCCTGGCCGATCTGGGGGTGGCCGCCAGCGAGGTCGGCTTCGACGGGGCGACCAGTGAGGTCGTCGAGCACCACAAGCGCCCACCACGGTCGGCGGGGCAGAAGGTCGTCGACGACGGCGAGGCCGGCGTACGGCTGGTCGAGTTCCTGGCGTCCGAGAAGTTCGTGTGAGCGGGGAGGTTGACATGGCTGAGGTTCTCGTTGTCGTCGAGGCCACCGGTGAGTTCGGCGTCAAGAAGGTCACCCTGGAACTGCTGACCCTGGCCCGTAAGCTGGGCGGCGAGGTGTCCGCGGTGGTGCTCGGCGGGCCGGGTGCGGCCGCCGCGATGACCGACAAGCTCGGTGAGTACGGCGCCAGCAAGGTGTACGCCGCCGAGAGCGAGGAGATCGACGGCTACCTGGTCGCTCCGAAGGTGACCGTGCTGGCCGAGCTGATCGGCCGGGTGCAGCCCGGCGCGGTGCTGCTCGCCTCCTCGCAGGAGGGCAAGGAGATCGCCGGTCGGCTCGCCGTACGGCTGGACAACGGCCTGCTGACCGACGTGGTCGACCTGGCCGCCGACGGCACGGCGACCCAGATCGCGTTCGCCGGCGCCACCATCGTCACTTCCCGGGTCACCCGGGGCCTGCCGTTGGTGACGCTGCGGCCCAACTCGGTGGCGCCCGAGCCGGCCCCGGCCACCCCGCAGGTGGAGCAGGTGCAGGTGCAGGTCGCCGACTCCGACAAGCTGGCCAAGGTGGTCGAGCGGGTCGCCGAGCAGTCCGGCTCCCGGCCGGAGCTCACCGAGGCGTCCGTGGTCGTCTCGGGCGGGCGCGGTGTCGGCAGCGGCGACAACTTCAAACTGGTCGAGGAGCTCGCCGACCTGCTCGGCGGCGCGGTGGGCGCCTCCCGGGCCGCGGTCGACTCCGGGTTCTATCCGCATCAGTTCCAGGTGGGGCAGACCGGCAAGACCGTCTCCCCACAGCTGTACGTGGCGCTGGGCATCTCCGGGGCGATCCAGCACCGGGCCGGGATGCAGACCGCGAAGACCATCGTGGCGGTCAACAAGGACGGTGAGGCGCCGATCTTCGAGCTCGCCGACTTCGGTGTGGTTGGTGACCTGAACAAGGTGGTCCCGCAGGCGGCCGAGGAGATCCGCAAGCGCAAGTGAGGTGACCGTCCCGCAGGGCGTCGCGGCCACCGCCGTACCGACCTGACTGATCGGGTCCGGCCGCCTATCCGCCGGACCCGACCCGGCGGATAGGCTTGCTGGTGATGGCTTATCTCGACCACGCCGCGACCACGCCGATGCTCGACGAGGCGGTGGAGACCTACGTCGCCACCGCCCGCCGGGTCGGTAACGCGTCGTCACTGCACGCCGCCGGACGGGCGGCCCGGCGTACGGTCGAGGAGGCCCGGGAGCGGGTCGCCGCCGCCCTCGGCGCCCGGCCGTCCGAGGTGATCTTTACCGCCGGCGGCACGGAGAGCGACAACCTCGCGGTCAAGGGAATCTTCTGGGCACGTTCGGCGGCGGATCCTGCCCGGCGGCGGATCCTGGCCAGCACCGTCGAGCACCACGCCGTGCTCGACGCCGTGCAGTGGCTCGCCGAGCACGGGCAGGCCCAGGTGACCTGGCTGCCGGTGGACGCTACCGGTCGGGTCGACGACGCCACCGTGCAGGCCGAGCTGGACGCCGCCGCCGACGAGCTGGCCCTGGTCACCGTCATGTGGGCGAACAACGAGGTCGGCACAGTGCAACCGGTCGCCGCCGTCGCGGCAATGGCCGCGCGGGCCGGCGTACCGCTGCACACCGACGCGGTCCAGGCGGTCGGTCAGGTTCCGGTCGACTTCGCCGCCAGTGGCGCCGCCGCGCTGACCGTCAGCGGTCACAAGCTCGGCGGCCCCGCCGGCGTGGGCGCCCTGCTGCTCGGCCGGGACGTCACTTGCACCCCGCTGCTGCACGGTGGTGGCCAGGAGCGCGACGTCCGCTCCGGCACGGTCGACACCGCCGGGATCGCCGCGTTCGCGGTCGCCGTGGAGGTGGCGGTGAAACGCCAGGCCGAGCACGCGGCGCGGGTCGGTGCGCTCCGCGACGACCTGGTCCGACGGGTACGCCAGGTGGTACCGGACGTGATCTACAACGGTGACCCGGCCGACCGGCTCCCGGGCAACGCGCACTTCTCGTTCCCCGGCTGCGAAGGCGACGCACTGTTGCTGCTGCTCGACGCCCAGGGCATCGCCTGTTCGACCGGCTCGGCCTGTTCGGCCGGGGTCGCGCAGCCGTCGCACGTGCTGCTGGCGATGGCCGACGACGACGAGCGAGCCCGCTCGTCCCTGCGGTTCAGCCTGGGCCACGACTCCACCCGGGCCGAGGTCGACGCGCTGGTGGCGGCCCTGCCCGGTGCGGTCGAGCGGGCCCGCCGGGCCGGCGCGGTCCGCGGCACGAAGGCGACGCCGCCCGCCGCCGGCTGACCCGGGGCCGCTGCGGGACGATTACCCTCGAACCGAGGCGACGATCAGGCAGGAGATGGGTACGGTGCGAGTGCTGGCGGCGATGTCCGGCGGGGTCGACTCGGCGGTGGCGGCGGCTCGGGCGGTGGCCGCCGGGCACGACGTGACCGGTGTGCACCTGGCGCTGTCGCGCAACCCGCAGACGTACCGCACCGGGGCCCGTGGCTGCTGCACCGTCGAGGACGCCCGGGACGCCCGGCGGGCCGCCGACGTGATCGGCATCCCGTTCTACGTCTGGGACATGGCCGAGCAGTTCCACAGCGACGTGGTGGACGACTTCGTCGCCGAGTACGCCGCCGGGCGTACCCCCAATCCGTGCCTGCGCTGCAACGAGAAGATCAAGTTCGCGGCGGTGCTGGACCGCGCGGTGGCGTTGGGGTTCGACGCGGTGGTCACCGGCCACCACGCCCGGCTCGGCCCCGACGGTCTGCTGCGGCGCAGCGTCGACCTGGCCAAGGACCAGTCGTACGTGCTCGCCGTGCTCAACCGGGCCCAGCTGGACCGGGCGATGTTCCCGCTCGGCGACTCGACCAAGGCGCAGGTCCGGGCCGAGGCGGCGCGGTACGGGCTCGCGGTGGCCGACAAGCCCGACTCACACGACATCTGCTTCATCGCCGACGGCGACACCCGTGGATTCCTCGCCGACCGGCTCGGCAACGTCCCGGGCGACGTGATCGACGCGACGACCGGCGCGGTTGTCGGCCGCCACGACGGGGCGTACGCGTTCACCGTCGGCCAGCGGCGTGGCCTGGGCATCGGGGTGCCCGCGCCGGACGGTCGACCCCGCTACGTGCTGTCGATCACACCGACGAGCAACACGGTGACCGTAGGCCCGGCCGAGGCGCTGGACGTCGACGCGGTGACCGGTGTCCGCCCGGTGTGGATCGGCGGGGACCGGCCAACCGGTCCGGTCGAGGCGATGCTCCAGGTGCGCGCGCACGGGTCGACCACCCCGGCGGTGGTCGAGCTGACCGATGCCGGCATGCACGCCCAGCTGCACCGGCCGGTCCGGGGGGTCGCCGCCGGCCAGGCGATGGTCGCCTACCGGCCCGATCCGGCCGGCGACGTGGTGCTCGGCTCGGCGACCATCGCCGGCTGACCGGTAGAGTCGGCGGACGTGACCGACGCGAGTGACCTGACGTGACCGACCCGCGTAGTCCGTCCAGCCCGGAGCCGGCCGTCCCTGCGACGGACTCACCGTGGCCCTGGCCGCCAGGTGCCGCCAGCGGGATCGGTTCGCTGCCCGGCACCGACGTCGCCGAGGCGCAACGGATCGTCCTCGGTGAACTGCCGGGCCTGCCGCACCTGCCCGAACTGCCGGCCCGGGGGCCGGGGGCAGAGATGATCGGACGCGGCGCCACCTTCCTGGTGGACCTGCCGGTCGAGCTGTACGCCGGTCGGTGGCGGGTCGCCGCCCGACCCGGCCGGGACCTGCGCCGCGCACTCGACCTGCGGGAACGGGACCTCGACCAGCTGACCGAGCAGGCCGACGGCTACACCGGGCCGGTCAAGCTGCAGGCCGCCGGGGTGTGGACGCTGGCCGCCGCTCTCGACGTCGGCCTCGGTGGGCGGCTGGTCCGCGACCACGGCGCCGTACGTGACCTCGCCGCGTCGCTCACCGAAGGCCTGCGGGAGCACGTCGCGGAGGTGTCACGCCGGGTGCCGGGCGCGCGGCTGCTGCTCCAACTCGACGAGCCCTCGCTGCCCGCCGTGCTGGCCGGGACGCTGCGCACCGACAGCGGTCTGCACACCTACCGGGCGGTCGTCGCCGGCACCGTCCGGGACCTGCTCGCCGAGGTGATCTCCGGAGTCGGCGTGCCGGTAGTGGTGCACTGCTGCGCCCCCGGTGTACCGGTGGGTCTGCTGCGGGCCGCCGGAGCCGTCGCGATCGCCGCCGACCTGGAGCTGCTCACCGACCTGGACCCGGTCGGTGAGGCGATCGACGCCGGGATGGGGCTGTTCGCCGGGGTGGTGCCGGCGACCGGGGAAGCGACCGGCGCGGCGGCACCGGCCTCGGCGCGGGCGGCGGGACAGGTCCGTACCCTCTGGTCGAAGCTGGGGTTCCCGGCGGAGCGGGCCGCCGCCCAGGTGGTGGTGACCCCGGCGTGCGGGCTGGCCGGGGCGGCCGTGCCGTACGCCCGGGCCGCGCTGGCCGCCTGCCGCGACGCTGGCCGGCGGCTGGCCGAGGGCTGAACCCGGCCGGCGGCCGGCGGTGGAGTGCGGTGGGGTCCGGCCGGTGGAACAGTGCCGCCCGGGGTGTGCCTACGGTTACCGTTGGCGGCGATGAGCTACCACGGTGACAGCGACGGTGACCCGGCCGCCGGTCGGCGCGGCTGGTGGCGGGTGTACCGCGGGTTGATCGTCGCCGTGCTGGTGGTGGTCTCCGTGCTGTGCTTCCTGTGGTGCGCCGGGGTGGCCGTGTTCAACCTCGTCCAAGGCGAGTGACCGGGCCGCCACGCGAGTGACCGGGTCGGTCCGCCAGGCGGGTGACTGCGGTCGGTCCGTCGGCCGGTATCCGCGAATGTCGGTGCCGACCGATACGGTGCGCAGGTAGATCCGAACACGGAGGTCAGCCGGTGTCCGAGGAAGTCGTTCCGCAGCAGGTCAGCGCCGCCGGGCAGGCGCAGGCCGGTGAGGAGCCCGACGCGGCCGCCCGGGAGCGGCACGCCACGCTCGCCGAGGAGATCGATCGCCACCAGTTCCGCTATCACGTCCTCGACGCGCCGGAGATCTCCGACGGGCAGTACGACCTGCTGATCCGGGAGCTGAACCAGCTGGAGGAGCGACACCCGTCGCTGCGCACACCGGATTCGCCCAGCCAGCGGGTGGGCTACGCCTACGCCACCCAGTTCGCCCCGGTGAACCACGCCGAGCGGATGATGAGCCTGGACAACGCCTTCGACGACGACGAGCTCACCGCCTGGGTCGACCGGGTCGAGCGCGACGCCGGTGGCCCGGTCAACTACCTGTGCGAGCTGAAGGTCGACGGCCTCGCGGTCAACCTCACCTACGAGCGGGGCGTGCTGACGCGGGCGGCCACCCGGGGCGACGGCCGGGTCGGCGAGGACATCACCCCCAACGTGCGAACCATCCGGCAGATCCCGGAGCGGCTGGCCGGCGAGGCGCCCGAGCTGCTGGAGGTCCGTGGCGAGATCTACTTCCCGGTGGCGGCGTTCGACGAGCTCAACGCCAGCCTGGTCGCCCAGGAGAAGGCGCCGTTCGCCAACCCGCGCAACGCCGCCGCCGGCTCCCTGCGGCAGAAGGACCCCCGGATCACCGCCGGGCGCGGGCTGCGCATGGTGGTGCACGGTCTGGGGGCGCGCAAGGGCTTCGAGCCGGTACGCCAGTCCGACGCGTACCGGCAGCTGGCCGACTGGGGGCTGCCGATCAGCCAACGCTGGCAGGTGGTCGGCGACCGCGACGGGGTGCGTGAGTTCATCGCCCACTTCGCCTCGCACCGCCACGAGGTGGAGCACGAGATCGACGGCGTGGTGGTCAAGATCGACGAGGTGTCGGTCCAGCGCCGTCTCGGCTCCACCAGCCGCGCCCCGCGCTGGGCGATCGCCTACAAGTACCCGCCGGAGGAGGTCAACACCCGGCTGCTCGACATCAAGGTCAACGTCGGGCGGACCGGGCGGGTCACCCCGTACGCGGTGCTCGACCCGGTCAAGGTGGCCGGTTCGACGGTCGGCTTCGCCACCCTGCACAACGCCGGAGAGGTGGCCCGCAAAGGGGTGCTGATCGGCGACATGGTGGTCCTGCGGAAAGCGGGCGACGTCATTCCCGAAGTGGTCAGCCCGGTCGTCGATCTGCGGACCGGCACCGAGCGCGAGTTCGTGATGCCGACCGAGTGCCCGGAGTGCGGCACCGAGCTGCGCTACGAAAAAGAAGGGGACGCCGATATCCGGTGTCCGAATCTCGACTGCCCGGCGCAGTTGACCCGCAAGCTGGAGTACGTTGCCGGCCGCAGCGTTCTCGACATCGAGGCGCTGGGTGAGCGGTCCGCGATCGCCCTGGTCGATTCCGGTGCCGTGCAGAGCATCGGCGACCTTTTCGATCTTGACGCCGACCGGTTGTCCGGAGTCAAGTTCTTCTGCAACCAGAGCGGTGAGCTGACCGAGAACGCGAAGAAACTGTTGGCCAACCTCGCCGAGGCCAGGCAACGGCCGCTGTGGCGGATCATCGTCGCGTTCTCCATCCGGCACGTCGGCCCGGTCGCCGCCCAGGCGCTGGCCCGCGAGTTCCGCTCGATCGACGCGATCGCCGCCGCGAGTCAGGAGCAGCTGGTCGACGTCGACGGGGTCGGCCCGGTGATCGCCGCGGCCGCCGCCGACTGGCTCGCCGCCGGGCACGCTCAGGAGGTGGTTCGGCGCTGGCGCGCGGCGGGCGTACGGATGGTCGAGGAAGCCGGTGACGACCAGGCGCCGCGCCCGTTGGCTGGCGTCACCGTCGTGATCACCGGTTCACTCACCGGCTACTCCCGTGACGAGGCGGCCGAGGCGGTGCAGTCCCGCGGCGGCAAAGTCAGCGGGTCGGTGTCGAAGAAGACCGGCTTCGTGGTGGTCGGCGACAGCCCGGGATCGAAGTACGACAAGGCCATCGCACTGCGTGTCCCGGTGCTCGACGAGGCAGGCTTCGGCGCGCTTCTCGAGGAGGGGCAGGACGCGGCCCGGGCGGTCGCCGTCAACGAACCGGACCAGCCGGCCGAGTCCGCCGGTACCGCCGATCCTGTCCAGCCTGCCGATACGGCCGAGCCCGCCGCCGCCAGCTAGCGGCGACCCGGCGTCGGTCGACCCGGACCCTCGCCGGAGCCCCGACAATTGGCGGACGCCATTTCGCGACGCGGTCAGGAATCCCGCGTGGGGCATTCGCCGACCGCGTCTCAAATCAGTCACGACCGCGCTTCGCTCCTGACCTGCGGGCCGTCCGTCCTTAAGGTGTAGGACGTCGGCGGGACGCCCGGCTCATGCCGAGCCGGCGAAGCGGGCCACGGGAGCGCGACGGGAGGGCAGATGGAGGCCGCGGCATTGCGGAACTCCGTTCCTTCGGAACGCGCCCCTGGGTTCTTCGGCTTTGTCGGCGGCGTGACCGCCGCCGCGCTCGCCGTCTGTGCCGTACCGTTGCTGGACCTGCCCGCCCAGATTCTCGACCTGCCGGCGGCATTCTGGCTGATGGCCCTGCTCGCGGTGGTCGGCGACGCCCGACCGTTCACCCCACCGGGCCGGCGGCGCCGGTCCGAAGTCTTTCCGTCGGTCTGTTTCACCTTCGCCATCCTGCTCGCCTGGGGCCTCGGCCCGGCGGTCGCGGTGCAGGCCGTCGCGGTGGCGGTCTTCGCCTGGCGGGCCCGGCACGTGCCGTGGCGGGCCCTGTTCAACAGTTCGCAGTACGCGCTGGCGCTCGCCGCCGCAGCGGCGGTGGCCGGGCTGGCCGGGCCGGGCGCCTTCGCCGGCACCGCGGAGCTGGCCTGGAGCGACGTCGCAGTGGCGGTCGGCGCGGCGGCGGCCTGGTCGGCGGTCAACTACGGCACGGTCACCCTGGCGATCCGGCTGCGCTTCGGCGGCCGGTGGTGGCGGTCAGCCCGCCGTGGCATCGGCTTCGAGCTGTCCTCCACCGGATCGCTGCTGCTGCTCGGGCCGGTGCTGGTGGTCGCCGCACAGGTCGACCCGGCGCTGATCCCCCTCGTGCTGGTGCCGCTGTACGCGGTCTACCGGATGGCCGCGCTGGCCAGCGAGCAGGAACGGTCGGCCCGGCTGGACCCGTTGACCGGGCTGGCCAACCGCAAGGCGCTGATCGTCGAGATCGCTGACCAGGTGCCGGCACACGCCGACGCGCTGCGGCGCGGAGCGCCGGACTCCCGGATGGCGCTGCTGCTGCTTGACCTGGACCGGTTCAAACGGGTCAACGACGCACTCGGGCATCTGGTCGGCGACCGGCTGCTGGTCGAGGTGGGGCTGCGGCTGGCCATGGTGGTCCGGCCGCAGGACCTGGTGGTCCGGCTCGGCGGCGACGAGTTCGCCATCCTGGCCACCCGGCTCACCGGCGCGGACGAGGCGCGGGAGATCGCCGATCAGGTGGTGACCGCGCTCGCCGAGCCGGTCGCCCTGGACGGGCTGCCGCTGGACGTCGGCGGCTCGGTGGGCATCGCCCTCTACCCCGAGCACGGTGGGGATTTCGCCACCCTGCTGCAGCACGCCGACGTCGCGATGTACGACGCCAAGGACACCGGTGACGGCACCGCCGTCTACGCGGCCGAGTCGGACCACAACACGCCGGAACGGCTCAGCCTCCTCGCCGACCTGCGTCGCGTACTCGACGTCAACGGCGCGCACGCGGCCGACTCCGGTCGGGAGGTCGACGACGTCGGCGAGATCACCATGTACTACCAGCCGCAGGTGGAGATCGCGACCGGCGAGGTGGTCGGGGTGGAGGCGCTGCTGCGCTGGCGGCATCCGCGCCGGGGCATGGTCGACCCGGAAGAGTTGATCAAGGTCGCCGAGCAGAGCGCCGTGATGCGCCTGCTCACCCGCCGGGTCGTCGACGACGTCGTCGAGCAGATCGCCAAGTGGGCCGCCGCCGGGATCACCCTGCGGGCAGCGGTCAACGTCAGCGTCCGGGACCTGCACACCGGCGAGATCGCCGAGCAGATCTCCGACCGGCTCACCCGCTTCAACCTGTCACCGGAGCAACTCCAGTTGGAGATCACCGAGGGGGCGCTGATGGCCGACCCCCGGCGGGTGCTGGCTACCATCTCCCGGCTGGACGCGATCGGGGTGGCGATCGCCTTGGACGACTTCGGCACCGGCTACTCGTCCATGCAGCACCTGCGCCGGCTGCCGCTGTCCGAAGTCAAGATCGACCGCTCGTTCGTCCTCGGCATGGCCGCCGACACCGACGACGCGGCCATCGTCCGCTCGGTGATCGAGCTGGCCCGGGCGCTCGGGCTGCGGGTCGTCGCCGAAGGCGTCGAGGACGACGCGTCCTGGCGACGGTTGTCCGCGCTCGGCTGCCACGTCGCCCAGGGCTGGTTCTACGCCCGGCCGATGCCCGCCGACGAGCTGGTCAGCTGGCTGGCCCGGTACCGTCCACTGGTCCCCGGCCCGCGCGCCGTCCCGGCCGGCGTGCCCGATGACTCGGCTGACCCGCCGGAGAAATAGACTCGTCGGGTCCGGCCCGCTGAGCCACGCTGAGCGAGGATCCCGGGCCAACCGTTCGATCACCGTACGAAGGGGGCGCAGATGGCCGCCATCTCCCGCGAAGAGGTCGCGCACCTGGCGCGACTGTCGCGGCTGGCCGTGACCGAGGACGAACTGGCGACGTTCGCCGGCCAGCTCGACGTCATCCTGCAGTCCGTGGCCCGGATCGGCGAGGTCGCCGCCGACGACATCCCGCCCACCTCGCACTCGGTGCCGCTGACCAACGTGCTGCGCGACGACGTCGTCATCCCCGGCCTGGACCGCGACGCCGCGCTCGCCGCCGCCCCGGACGCCGAGGACGGCCGGTTCCGGGTGCCGCGCATCCTGGACGAGGAGGTCTGAACCATGTCCGAACTCACCGGGATGACCGCCGCGCAGCTGGCCGGGCTGATCGCCGCCGGCGACACCAGCGCCGTCGAAGTGACCCGCGCCCACCTGGACCGGATCGCCGGCGTCGACGAGCGGGTGCACGCCTACCTGCACGTCGACGCCGACGGGGCGCTCGCCGCCGCGCAGGCCGTCGACACCGCCCGCGCCGCCGGGCAGCCGCTCGGCCCGCTGGCCGGCGTACCGATCGCGGTCAAGGACGTCGTCACCACCAAGGGCGTACCGACCACCGCCGGGTCGAAGATCCTCGACGGCTGGCGGCCACCGTACGACGCGACGATCGTCGCCCGGCTGCGCGCCGCCGGCATGCCGATCCTCGGCAAGACCAACATGGACGAGTTCGCGATGGGCTCGTCGACCGAGTACTCGGCGTACGGGCCGACGTACAACCCGTGGGACCTGACCCGGATCCCGGGCGGATCCGGCGGTGGCAGCGCGGCCGCGGTCGCCGGGTACGAAGCTCCACTGGCGATCGGCACCGACACCGGCGGCTCGATCCGCCAACCGGGCGCGGTCACCGGCACCGTCGGCGCCAAGCCGACCTACGGCGGCACCTCCCGGTACGGGCTGATCGCCTTCTCCTCCTCGCTGGACACCCCTGGCCCGTGCGCCCGGACGGTGCTCGACGCGGCGCTGCTGCACGAGGCGATCGCCGGCCACGACCCGCATGACTCCACCTCGATCCCGGCCGCCGTGCCGCCGGTCGTCGAGGCGGCCCGTGCTGGTGCCTCCGGTGACCTGACCGGGGTGCGCCTCGGCCTGGTCACCCAGTTCGCCACCGGCGAGGGCGTCGAGCCGGGCGTCCTGGCCGCGTTCCGCGACGCGGTCGACGCGCTGACCAAGCTCGGGGCCGAGGTCGTCGAGGTCTCCTGCCCGCACTTCGACTACGCGCTACCGGCGTACTACCTGATCGCGCCGAGCGAATGCTCGTCCAACCTGGCCCGCTACGACGGCGTCCGGTACGGGCTGCGCAGCGGCGACGACGGCAACCGGTCGCTGGAAGAGGTCATGTCGCTGACCCGCGACCAGGGCTTCGGGCCGGAGGTCAAGCGGCGGATCATGCTCGGCACCTACGCGCTGTCCAGCGGCTACTACGACGCCTACTACGGGCAGGCGCAGAAGGTCCGTACCTTGATCACCCGCGACTTCACCGCCGCGTTCGAGCAGGTCGACGTGCTGATCTCGCCGACCACGCCGTTCGTGGCGTTCCCACTCGGGGCGCGCACCGCCGACCCGTACCAGATGTACCTGGCCGACCTGTTCACCATCCCGACCAACCTGTACGGCGGCCCGGCCATCTCGGTGCCGTGCGGGCTGGCCGACGGGCTGCCGGTCGGGTTGCAGATGATGGCGCCCACGATGGCCGACGACCGGATGTACCGGGTCGCGGCGGCCCTGGAGTCGGCGGTCGGCACCCTCACCCCGCCGGAGCTCTGAGCCGCGACGTGCTGACCCGGATCGAGATCGACGGCTTCAAGTCGTTCCGCGACTTCACGCTGGACGTGCCGCCGTTTCTCGTGATCATCGGGCGGAACGCGGCCGGCAAGTCGAACCTGTTCGACGCGATCCAGTTCCTGTCCCGGCTCGCCGATGATGGGCTGCTGGAGGCCGCTCAGCAGATGCGCGGGGAAGTACCCGATCTGTTCCATCGGCACACCGACGGCAGCCAGATGCCGGTGATGACCTTCGCCGTCGAGGTGCTGCTGGGGTCGTCGGTGACCGACGCATTCGGTGATACGGCCGAAGTGAATCACTCTCGGCTGCGTTACGAGCTTGCGGTCGAGCTACGACTCACCAGCAGCAGCGGGACCCGTCGGCCGTACGTGGTACGGGAGGCGGCGTACCGGATTCCTAAGTCCGACGACGCTGCGTTGCGGGCACTGATCCCGCGATGGAAGCAGGTGGCCAGCTATCGCGGGGGCGGTCGGGAACTGCTGGAGACCGAGCGCGATGAGCAGGGGCGTGCGATTTTCAGCATCCGGCAGCAGGGCAACCAGGGCCGCAAACGGAAACTGCCGGCGACAGCGGCGACCGCAACCGTGCTGTCCAGCCTGACCACCGCCACGGACTTCCCGCTGCTGTACGCGCTGAAGCGGGAGCTTCAGTCGTGGCGACTGCTGCACCTCGATCCCAGTGCGCTGCGTACCCCCGATTCCTATGACGACCCGGACAGCCTCGCGCCCAACGGTGCCCACCTGGCCAACACGCTGCGCTACCTGGCCGCCGCGACGGGCACCGAGGACCGACCGGAGGGCGCGTTGAACGACCTTTCCGCCGACGTATCCGAAGTGATACCGGGAGTAGTCGGGGTCCGTCTCGCCGAGGACGAGGCGCGTCGGCAGCGGCAGGTCGAGGTCGTCACCCGCGACGAGGCACCGTTCTCGGCCCGGGTCGCGTCCGACGGGACGCTGCGCGCGATCGCGTTGCTCGCAGCACTCTACGACCCCCGTGGTGCCGGGCTGATCTGCTTCGAGGAGCCGGAGAACGGCATCTTCCCGCAACGGCTCGCCCAGTTCGTGCGGTACCTGCGGGCCCTGGTCGAACGGTCGTTGGAGTCGCGCGACGAAGCAGACGGCAATCGATTGACCCAGTTGATCCTGAGCAGCCACTCGCCTGCGATCTTGCGGGCGTTGGAACGCGGCGAGGACGGGGGACGGCTCCATGCGGTCTACCTGGACGTGGTGACCCGGGTGCGCAGGGGCGAACCGCGCAGCCGGATCACCCGTAGCCGCCTGATCGGTGGTGATCAGCTTGCGTTGGATCTCGAAGATCCCAGCGGTGTGGTCACCAAGGCAGAGATTGCCGAATTCGAGGTCCTGGAGACGCTGGATCGCTGATGCGCTACCTCTCGACCGCACTGATCTCCGAAGGCCTCAGCGATGACCGCTTCCTGCCCCGGCTGCTGGCACGCTCACTGGAAGGACTGTGCCTGACCGAGTTCGATGAAACGGTGTACGTAGCCGACGTACAACCGTTGCGGGCCCGGTCCGGCCCGGCAGGTATCGGTGATGTGATCAGCTTGGCCGACCGCAGCGACGGCGCCTTCACGATTGTCTTCTTTCACCGAGACCAGGGTGCGAACGCTGAACGGGTACACCGGGAGTGGCTGGAACCGCTCCGGAAGCGTTGGGCCGACCGCCGGGAGCAACTCGTCGCGGTCGTCCCGGTCCGGGAGACCGAGGCCTGGCTGCTCGCCGACGGGCAGGCACTGCGCAACGCCCTCGGTGTCCAGTGGACCGATGTCGAGATGGGGCTCCCCGGGAGCCCTCGTCAGGTGGAGCAGATCGCCGACCCGAAGAAAGTGCTCAACGACGTGACGCGCCGGGTCAGCCGGTCAGTCGGGGACCACCTCGGCCAGCTTGGCGAGCTGGTGGATCTGGAAAGGCTGCAGCAGGTACCGGCGTACCGGCGGTGGTGGGACGACACCCGGCAGGCTCTCGTGGCACTCGGTTACCGGCCGGGTCGATGAGCGGAACCCAGGTGGACACTAGGCTGGTGCGGTCGGTGCCGCGCCGAGAGTTGGAGCTGTGAGATGAGCACGACCGCGTTGCCCACGTACGAGGATGTCGTCGCCCGCTACGAGCCGGTGATCGGCCTGGAGACGCACGTCGAGCTGGGCACCAACACGAAGATGTTCTGCGGCTGCCCGACCGGGTTCGGCGCCGAGCCGAACACCCAGGTCTGCCCGGTCTGCCTGGGCCTGCCCGGCTCGTTGCCGGTGGCGAACAAGGCGGCGATCGAGGCGACGATCCGCATCGGGCTGGCACTGAACTGCTCGATCGCCGACTGGTGCCGGTTCGCCCGGAAGAACTACTTCTACCCGGACATGCCGAAGAACTACCAGATCAGCCAGTACGACGAGCCGCTGTGCGTGGACGGCTGGCTCGACGTCGAGGTCGACGGCGAGCTGGTGCGGATCGGCATCGAGCGGGTGCATCTGGAGGAGGACACCGGCAAGACGCTGCACGTCGGCGGCGCGACCGGGCGCATTCACGGTGCGACCGAGTCGCTTGTCGACTACAACCGGGCGGGTATCCCGCTGGTGGAGATCGTCACCAAGCCGATCCCCGGCACCGGGGACCGGGCACCGCAAGTGGCCCGCGCGTACGTCACCGAGCTGCGGGACGTGATCCGCTCGTTGGGCGTGTCCGACGTACGGATGGAGCAGGGTTCGCTGCGCTGCGACGTGAACACCTCGCTGACCCCGGTCGGGCAGACCGAGTGGGGCACCCGCACCGAGACCAAGAACGTCAACTCGCTGCGGTCGGTGGAGCGGGCGGTACGCGCGGAGATGCTGCGCCAGGCGTCGGTGCTCGACGCCGGTGGCCGGATCGTGCAGGAGACCCGGCACTTCCACGAGGACAGCGGCGACACCACGTCGGGCCGGTCCAAGGAGACCGCCACCGACTACCGCTACTTCCCGGAGCCGGACCTGGTGCCGCTCGCCCCGGACGCCGCCTGGGTGGCCGAGCTGAAGGCGGCCCTGCCGGAGCTGCCCCGGGTGCACCGCAAGCGGCTGCAGGAGCAGTGGGGGCTGACCGACCACGACATGCAGTCGGTGGTCAACGCCGGGGCGGTCGAGCTGATCGAGCAGACCATCGCCGCCGGCACCACCCCGGCCGGCGCCCGCAAGTGGTGGCTGGGTGAGCTGGCCCGCCGGGCCAACGAGTCCGGTGTGGAGCTGGCCGCGCTCGGGGTTACCCCGGCGCACGTGGCCGAACTGCAGGGGCTGGTCGACTCGGGCAAGCTCAACGACAAGCTGGCCCGTACCGTCCTGGAGGCGGTGGCCGCCGGGGAAGGCACGCCGACCGAGGTGATGACCGCGCGCGGCCTGGAGGTGGTCTCCGACACCGGTGCGTTGACCGCCGCCGTCGACGAGGCGATCGCCGCCAACCCGGACATCGCGGCGAAGGTCCGCGACGGCAAGGTCGCGGCGGCCGGTGCGCTGGTCGGCGCGGTGATGAAGACGACCCGGGGCCAGGCGGACGCGCGTACCGTCCGGGAGCTGATCCTGTCCCGCCTCGGCGCACAGGGCTGAGGCAGGTGCGCGGCCAACCACAGCGGACGAGCCGTGTCGGGCACTGCCCGACGCGGCTCGCGTCATCTACCGCTGATGGTGGTCGACGAAGGTCCGCCAGGCGGTGGGGGAGAAGGTGAGGGTGCCGCCGGTGCGGTCCTTGCTGTCGCGGACCAGGACCCGGCCGGGCAGGTTGTCGGCGACTTCGACACAGGCGCCGCCGGTGCCGTTGCTGCGGCTGCTGGTCCGCCAGGCCGGTCGAGGATCGGTCGTCATGCCCATCTGTCGGCTGCCTCCTGCATCAACGCCACGGACTGCTCGCTGGGCAGAGCGTACTCCCGCAGCGACTCCCAGGCATGCTCCAGTCTGGTCAGATCGGCCTCCAACTCGATGGTCTGGCCCTCCAACGGCCCGTCTACGAAGCCGGCCGCCCGGCCGTCCAGGCTGGCCAGAATGAACGGGCCGTTCAGCCCCGGGTAGGCACCGACCCCGGCCGGCACCACCTGGATCGAGACGTTGGGCCGGTCGCAGGCGGCGATCAGCGCCAGGACCTGCTCACGCATCACCGCCGGGCCGCCGACCGCCCGGGTCAGCACCGCCTCGTCGATCACCCCGACGAAGCGGCACGGCCGCTCGGCCCGGTGCAGGATCTCCTGCCGGCCGAGCCGGTCGCCGACGGTGGTGTCGACGTCGTCGATCGCCACTCCGGCATGGGTGAGGACGACGCGGGCGTACGCCTCGGTCTGCAGCAGGCCGGGCACCAGCAGCGGCTCGTACCAGCGCAGCATGATCGCCTCCCGCTCGTGCTCCAGCCACGGGCGCAGCCAGACCGGGGCCCGCTCGGTGCGCAGCAGCAGCTCCCAGAGGGTCGAGTAGTCGCAGTTGAAGACCCGGTCGATGGTGGCCAGGTAGTCGAGCCGGATCGGCCGGGCACCGCGCTCGACCGCGCTGACGTGCTGGGCCGACCAGTGCAGGGCGGCGCCCCACTGCTCCTGGGTGAGCCCGGCCAACTCGCGGCGGCGGCGGAGCTCCGCTATCAGATATGCGCTCGCTGCTCCAGACATTCGTTTCCTCCAGCTCTCTACAGAATTGCTTTGTGGTGGGCAGAGGTTGCCCCGTGACGGATGTTGCTGCTACGAGGACAAAGCCCATCTTCCATATGTGAGGCGGGGAAGTCCAGGGTGGAGGAGTGGGAAATTCGAGAAGGCGTCCATTGTTGTCCCGATGGGGGACGCATGGCGCAAAAATGAATGACAAAGATCAATTGCGCCGGCACGGCGTACTCGGCTGGATGTCGGTGCCGACCGGCAGCGCCGTGCCCGGCTACGTCAACCACCCGGTGATCGCCCGCGCCCGGCACCTGGCCGCGATGCACCTGCCCGACCCGGTGACCGGGTGTCCGCGCTGCGGCACGATCGTCTGTCCGGGGCTGCGGCTCGCGGTGGCCTACCTGGACCGGTACGACGGTGACGCCGCCCGGACCATTCGTCGGCTGCTCGCCTCGGTCGGCATCTGGCTCACCGCTGACCCGACCACCGGGGCAGGTGGCGATGACTGAGTCGACAAGATCGCCGCTGGTGCAGCCGTGGGACGTCATCGAGATCGGCGGGTCCGACTATCTCAACGGAGACGGAGCGCTGCGGCTGCGGGTCATCCACGTCCGCGCCGAGGCCGCCCACCCGAACATCGAATGGATTCACCTGCTCGGCATCCGACTGCACGGCAACCGGGACGGCCAGATGATGATGGTGATGGTCCGCGCGGCGGCGCTGCGCCGCCCCGGCGCGGTCATCCGGCCAGGGCCGGCTCCCGGGACCAAGGTGCCCTTTCACGACCTGATGCCACAGGTGCACCAAGATGCACCTCCGGCATCAAGCTCCACTGGTACCTCAGCCTCGATCCACCGATGAAGGTCGGACCGGCAGGACCCCGGCTATAGAAAGTGCCCTCTGAACTGGAAGGATAGGAGTTCTGACGCTTCTATCGCTCGGTTCGAGAGGGCACCTCGCAGGTGAGAATACGCCAGGACGCGCCGGTGGTGCGCGCGACGTTCGACGATCCGAATCTGGTGTCGTGTGCCGGTCTCGTTCCGGTGATGCGCCTGGCCGAGCAGGCCGGTCTGCATGACGCGGTCGCCGACCGGGTGCGGCTGCCGACGGACAAGGGCGCGAACCCCGCCGGGAAGGTCGCCACGGTCGTGGCGGGGATGCTCGCGGGCGCGGACAGCATCGACGACCTCGACATCGCCCGGCACGGTGGCATGCGGTCGCTGTTCGGCAGCGTGTACGCGCCGTCGACGCTCGGGTCGTTCCTGCGTACGTTCACCCACGGGCACGTACGGCAGTTACAGGCCGCCGCCCGCGACACCCTGATCGGTCTGACCGGCCGGGCACCGATCCTGACCGGCGCCGACACCCTGTGCTTCGTGGACATCGACTCCATGCTGCGGCGGGTGTACGGCAAGCAGAAGCAGGGCATCGGGTTCGGCCACGCCAAGGTCGGCGGCTACAACGTCTACCTGCGCGGCTACAACCCCCTGGTCGCGACGCTGTCCACCCCGCTGTCCGCGCCGGTGATCGCCGCCACGAGGCTGCGGTCGGGTAACGCCGGCTCGTCCCGGGGCGCCGCCACCATGATCGCCGAGGCCATCACGACCGCCCGGGCATGCGGCGCTTCGGGGGAGATCATGGTGCGAGCGGACTCGGCGTTCTACGCCAAGACGGTGATCAGCGGCTGCCGGCGTCGTGGCGTGCGGTTCTCGGTCACCTGCCGCATCGACCCGAAGATCCGCGCCGCGTGCGACGGCATCGCCGCCGACCAGTGGGTCGACATCACCTATCCGCAGGCCGTCTGGGACGAAGACGCCGGCCGGTGGATCTCCGACGCGCAGATCGCCGAAACCACGTACACCGCGTTCGCCGGCACCCGACACGAGGCGACCGCCCGGCTGATCGTGCGCCGCGTCCGCCGCGACGACCCGCAACAGATCCCCGGCCAGGACGAACTCCTACCGACCTACCGGTACCACGCCGTGTTCACCGACAGCCCGTACACCCTCGTACAGGCCGAAGCCCAGCACCGGCAACACGCGATCATCGAGCAGGTCAACGCCGACCTGATCGCCGGCCCCCTCGCCCACCTGCCCTCCGGACACTTCAGCGCCAACGACGCCTGGCTGACCTGCGCCGCGATCACGCACAACCTCACCCGCGCCGCCGGACACCTCGCCGCGGGCACCTGGTCGACCGCCAGACCCGCCACCATCCGGACCCGGATCATCACCGTCGCAGCCCGCCTCGCCCACCGGGCCCGCACCATCCACCTACACCTGCCCGAGTACTGGCCCTGGCAGGCGGCGTTCGACAACCTGTTCACCGCCGTCCAGCCGGCACCCGGCTGACCACACCCCACCAGCCGAAACCAGGCGGCCCGACCACAGGCCACAATCCCGTTCCACCCCGAACACTCACCCTCGGAGCAAGCCGATCACGTGATCGGCGACTCCCTCACGCCCGCCGCACCACCCAATACAGAAATGATCAACCAACATTCAGCGGCAACCGCGTCGGTGGATCGAGGCTCAGGCCCAAACGAATAGGCCGCGCGATCCTGGCTGGCGGCGCGGGCCGGGGTGCCGGTGAGGCTCTGCCGGGGGTGGGCGCGGGCTCAGGACGGGCTGGGTGCCGGGGTCGCGGACTGAGTGGTAGTCGGGGTCGCGGACGGACCGGCGGTAGGAATCGGCGATGGCGACGGGTCTGGCTCCGGTTCCGCGCCGGCGATGACGTGCCGTTCCAGAGTGACCTGCGCCTGGCCGGTGCCGCCGACCCGGATATCGTCGTGCGCCTGCAACTGGCGCTCGGCGTCGAAGTACAGCACCGTCAAGGCCAGCGGCGTCGGCTCCTCGCCCTCCAGGCCGCGCAGTCCGGCCCCGCCGGTCGAACCCTCCACCATCAGCCGGGTCGGCTGCTCGCCGGGAATCTCGGCGAGCATCCGGACCTCCCGGTTGTGGGTGTGCCCGGCCAGCACCAGCGGACAGGTGCCGGACAGCGGGCCGGCGGACACCGGGTCGTGCACCAGGGCGATGTCGACCGGTTCGCCGGTGCCCCGGATCGTCGCGGCGAGCTGCTCGCCGACCCCGATCACCTGGTCGGTGGCCGGCTTGGACAGACCACCGTCAGCGGGGCTGGTCTGCTTGTCCGGGGTGAACCGGGGGTCGCCGATGCCGGCGATGGTCAGCCCGGCCACCTCGGTGACCTCGTTGTCGAGCACGACCGCGTTCGGCTGGCCGGCTACCGCCTCCTGGGTGCGGATCGAGTCGTGGTTGCCCCGGATGTAGACGTACGGCACCTCCAACTGCGCGATCGGGGCGACGTAGTTCGCCTCCGGCTCGCTGCCCCAGTCGGTGATGTCCCCGGTGTCGATCACCACGTCGATGTCGAACTGCTCGACCACGGTGCGGATCACCGGCCAGCCGGTCGGGTTGAGGTGCATGTCCGACACGTGCAGTACCCGGGTGCTGCCCTCGGCCGCCTGGTAGACGGGCAGCGTGGACACGGTGGTGTAGATCCGGCTGACGTTGCTGACGATGTGCTGCAGTTGCTCGGCGTACTGGCTGTAGTTGGTGGCGATGCGCTGCACGTCACCGACCACCGCCGGGGCGTTGACCAGCAGGCCCTCGTACCGTGGCTCCTCGATCGCCTCCGGTCGGATGGTCGCCGCCGCGACGCCGATGCTGCCGCCGGTGATCAGCAGCGCCAGGGTGCCGGACCAGGCGACCCGGCGGGTGTCGCGGAAGATCAGCGCGGCGAGGACCAACGTGGTCAGGACGGCGACGGCGATGGTACGGATTCCGAGACGCAGTACACCCTCGGTGACGTCGCTGACCACGGTGTGACTGGCCCGGGTGATCGCATTCGGGTCGTCGAGCAGGGCGAGGGTGCGGACCTGGTCGAGGGAGCCGAGCCGGATGGAGAGCTGGACCGGCCCTTCGTGGCTGTCCACGTGCAGCGCGCCGAGCGGCGGGATGGCCATGGTGGTGCCGCCGTCCACCGCGGGAGTCACCGACATCTCGGCCCGGAACGGGCCGATGTCGACGTCGGCACGGGCCCCGAGCAGGACTCCGATGACGACCCCGGCCAGACTCACCGCGACGACCGCGAGCGCCACGCCGATCCGCCGGGTCGCCCGGGACCGCGCGGCCCGCCCGAATCCGCGACCAGCGGTACGGCTGACCGAGCCGAGCCGCCGCCCGGCGCGCGCCAGCCGTCGCCCGGGGCGGCCCGGCTGCTGATCCGGACGGCCCGGCTGCTGGCCGGGACGGCTCCGGTCGGCCGTCTGCTCGTCGCTCATGGTGAGATGATGCCTGTCTGATCGAGGGTGGGGAGGCGGGTAAGTCAGCTGCGCCCGGCTCCGCCGTCGGCGAAGACCAGCCGAAGGATACGGTCATCCTCCGGGGCCGGTTCGCCCCGGCCGTCCTGGTTCGAGGTGGTCACCCAGACCGAGCCGTCCGGTGCCTGCACGACGGTGCGTAGTCGACCGTACTCTCCGGTGAGCAACGCGCGGGGCTGGCCGAAGACCGTACCGGACTCGGTCAGCTCAACCAGCCATAGCCGTTCGCCGCGCAGGCACGCGGCGGCCAGGATCCGGTCCACCACGGCCGCCCCGGAGCAGGAGGACTCCTCGGTCGGCCAGACGACCAGCGGGTCGACGAATCGCCCGTCGTCGCCTTCGCCCTCGACCTGTGGCCAGCCGTAGTTCTCGCCCGGCTCGATCAGGTTGATCTCGTCCCACAGGTTCTGGCCGAACTCGGTGGCGTACAGCCGGTCCTGGGCGTCCCAGGCGATGCCCTGCACGTTGCGGTGGCCCAGCGACCAGACCAGCGAGTCGGGGAACGGGTTGCCGGGGGCCGGCTCGCCGTCCGGCGTCATCCGCAGGATCTTGCCGCCGAGGCTCTCCTGGTCCTGGGACAGGCCGGTGTCCGAGGCGTCGCCGGTGGTGGCGTAGAGGAAACCGTCGGGCCCGAAGGCGAGCCGGCCGCCGTTGTGGATGCCGGAGAGCGGAATGCCGGTGACGATCGGTTCCGGTTCGTCGCCCAGGGTCAGTCGGGCGATCCGGTTGTCCTCGGCGGTGGAGTAGTAGATGAACACCGTCTCGTCGGTGGCGTACTCGGGGGAGACGGTGATGCCGAGTAGCCCGCCCTCACCGCCGCCGTCGACCTGGTCGATGATCTGCACCTCGGTGACGTCCAGCCCGTCCGGGGTCGAACCGGGCCCGACCTGCAGAATCCTGGCGCTGTCCCGTTCGGTGACCAGCGCGGCACCGTCCGGCAGGAACGTCACCCCCCACGGCACCGCCAGTCCGCTGGCCAGCACGGTGACGGCCACCTGCTGATCGACGCCGCCGCCGGTCGGTGTCTCGGTCGGGGCGGGGAAAGTTGGGGGCGCGCCGGCCTGGTCCGGCTCCGGCTCGCCGAACGCGCAGCCGCCGGCGAGCAGCAGGGCGGTCAGGCTGGCGGCGGCGGTCGCTGTGGTCGCGGCGGTAGGGCGGCGCGACGAGCGGCGGTACGGCGGGCAAGCGTTCACCCGCACCAGACTAGCCCGCTGCCGGACATCCGCATCCGACGGCATCCCCGGAGCACTTAGGTAAGGGTAGCCAAATGGCATCGGGCGGTGTTAGGTAAGGGTTTCCAAAATTGCGAGAATTGAATACGCGCCATATATTCCGTCGTAGTGGACTACAGTTCTCCACAGTGACGATGACGCCACTGCCGGATGCTGCCGAGCTAGGAGGACCACCATGACCGCGATGATGGAGATGCCCCGGGTGCAGGAGTGCACCGCCGTGGAGTGCGCGTACAACCAGCACGAGGGCTGTCACGCCTTCGCCATCACGATCGGCACCGAGGCGGACAGCGCCAGCTGCACCACCTTTTTCGACATCTCGTCCAAGGGCGGCCTCGACGCGGTGATCGCCCAGGTTGGCGCCTGCAAGCGTGCCGACTGCCGGTTCAATGCCGAGCTGGAGTGTCGGGCGCCGGCGATCCGGGTCGGGCCGAGCCGGGAGACGGCCGACTGCATGACCTACGAACCGGCCTGACCGCCGTGCCACTTTCCTGCCCATTCACCCGTGCCGTCGTAAGGCGTGCATCCGGGAGCCAGGATTCGAACAAGAACATTGAACGATGTGGTCTGATCGACAAGGCGGCGTCGAACGAGTAACATACTCGCAAGTAGTGAGCCGCTGCCTTGCGGGGCCTCGTACCGGATGATCATGTGATGTCCGGCCTGGGCGGGCCGGACCCGGAAGGCCCGCTATCGTCGGACCGGTGAAAGTCTGGATCCCCCACGCACACGGCCGACAACTACTCGGCCGGCTGCCTGACGAGGTGACCGTCGAGGTCGCCGCCGACATCACTCAGCTGCCGTCCGACCCCGCCGGCGTGCGGTTCTGGGTGCCTCCGTTCCTGGCCCGGCCCGGAGCGGCGGAGCTGGCCGGCAAGATGCCGGACCTTCAGGTGGTGCAGTTGCTGTCCGCGGGTGCCGATGCCTGGGTGGGGCGGCTGCCGCAGCATTTGACGCTCTGCGACGCGCGCGGGGTGCACGACTCGTCGACGGCGGAGTGGATTGCCGCCGCGATCCTCACCCACGTCCGCGATTTCGCCGGCTTCATCCGGGCCCAGACCCGAGGGGAATGGTCGTACGAGCGGTTCGCCCCGACCGACGAGCTGGCCGGCAAGCGGGTCCTCATCGTCGGTGCCGGATCGATCGGTGCCGCGCTGCGCGCCCGACTGACCCCGTTCGAGGTGGAGTTCACACTGGTGGCTCGTACCGCCCGGCCGGCGGAACAGGTGCACGGCGTCGACGAGCTGCCAGCCCTGTTGCCGTACGCCGACATCGTGGTGCTGATCGTTCCGCTGACCGACCGGACCCGGGGGATGGTCGACGCGGCCACGCTGGCCGCGATGCGTGACGGTGCGCTGCTCGTCAACGCCGCCCGTGGCCCGGTGGTCGACACCACGGCGCTCACCGCCGAGCTGTCGACCGGCCGGATCTGCGCGGTACTCGACGTGACGGACCCCGAACCGCTGCCCGCAGACCATCCGCTATGGAGGTTTCCGAACGTGGTGATCAGTCCACACATCGCCGGGTCGGTACGCGGTCTGCTGCCCCGCGCGTACGCCCTGGCAGGTCGGCAGGTCACCCGGCTGGTCGCGGGCGAGCCGCTGGACAACGTGGTGGTGGACGGCTATTGAGTCGGCGTGGCCGGTTCGTCGGTCGGTGGTGCCGCTGGCGGTGGTGTCGCCGGGGCCAGCGGTTGTCCGCTGGCAGCGATCAGCCGGGGCAGGTCGGCTGCCCGCACAGCGGGCAGCCGTACCTGCTCGCCGTCGGTGAGCAGGGCCACCGCCCGGCCTTGCGGGTCGGGCGCGAGCTCGGCCACCCGCGACCAGCCGATCCGGCGCTGGCCGATCAGTGCCCGCACCCGGAGCCCGGCCGGGTCGGCATCGGTTCCGGAGCGGACCGCCCAGATCGCGATCGCCAGCGGCAGCAGCAGGACCGGCAGCAGATACCAGCGGGCACCGGCCAGCGGCAGCGACCCGACGAACGCGATCACCGCCGCCAGCATGATCGCCTGGTGCGGCCGGAACCGGACAGTTACCCTGCGACTCATCCGACAATCCTGGCATCCTGCCGGTGAGTGTCGGCTGCCGGGTAGGCCAGGTGGCACCGGCGGGTGCGCGCCGCGAGACCCGGCCGGGTACACCGGGGCGGAAATCCGACGGAAATCTTCGGTGACCGCCCCGTAACCCGGCGCCAGGCTGGTTCGTTGTGACCGGCACAGAGGGCCGACCCGGCCCAGCTGTGCCCCGACCCCTTCCGTGGAGGCGACGGCCACCGTGCCTGAGGCGTTCCCCGAACCACCCCGTACCCGTCCCCGCCCCCACCGGGCCGAACCCCCCGGCTGGACCCTGCCCGCACAGGTCGGCGCCGCCGCGCTGCTGCTGACCGCAGGCACCGTTGGCCTGCTGACCGTCCCGGTCGCGATGCTCGGCGCGGTGCTGTTCGGCGTCGGCATGCCCGGTTGGCGGCTGTCGCGGATGGCCGTCACCGCGCACGCCCGTACCGGGGAATACCGGGACTGTCGCGGAACCGGCCTGCTCGCCGTGACCAGCGTCGGCGGCGCCACCGCAGTCTGCGTCGCCGCCTTCAGCCCGCCGGCGGCCCGGACCGGCCTGGCGCTCAGCGGGCTCATCCTCGCCCTGGCCGGTCACCTCGCGGCGATTCTGCTGCTGCCGGGCATCGCCGAGACCTGGCGGCTGCGCCTTCGGCGGGTGGTCGACGGGCTGAGCCTGGGGATCAGTCTGATCTTCGCCGGATGGCTGCTGTCGCCGGTCGACACCGTGCCGTCGGCCGTGCTCTTCGTCGAGCTGAGCGTGATCGGGGCCGGATCGATCATCGCGGTCACCGCCCTGGCGGTATGGCGGCAACGCCCGGCGGTGCTGTACTGCGGCGGCGGCTCCGGCGCGGTGCTCATCGGACTGGCCGCCCCGACGGTCTGTTTCGCGTACGGCACCGCGGGCTGGCTCTGGTGCCTGGCGATGGCCCCGGCGCTCGGCGGCATGCTGCTGCTGGTCATCGGGGCGCAGCGGGCGCAGCGCGCGGGTTCGCGGCCGGTCACCCCGGTGCGCGGCCGGCTCACCGCGTATCCACTGGTGACAGTTCCGGCGGTGGTGGCCGCGCTGGCGGCCGTATACCACGTGGCGGCCCAGGGGTCGTTCGACCGTACGTCGGTCCTGCTCGGCCTCGCGGTGATCCCGACGCTGGTGATCCGGGAGATGATGGCCGCGGCCGACGTGCGGTCCTACGCCCGGCGACTGAGCATCCAGGAGGCGCACTTCCGGTCGTTGGTCTCCGGCGGCAACGATCTCACCCTGACCCTCGGCGACGACCTGCGGGTGCGGTGGCAGTCACCGGCCGCCGCCCGGCTGTTCGGGCTGGCCGACGCGCAGGTGCTCGGCCGACCGTTCATCGAGCTGATGCATCCCGAGGACGTCCCCGAGGTGATCATGGTGCTGACCGGGGTGGTGACCGGCCGGCTGGTACCGACCGGCCGGACCCCGCTGGTCACCGCCCGGCTACGGGACGGCCACGGCCGGTGGCGGGACACCGAGTCCACCGTGTCCGATCAGCGGACGGTGCCTGAGGTCGGAGCGCTCGTGGTGCACGTACGCGACGTGGGGGAGCGGGTGCACCTGGAGCGGCGGCTGTACAAGCTCGGCTTCACCGACCAGTTGACCGGGTTGGCGAACCGCCGGGAGCTGATGCGCCAGATCGCCAACCAGCGGGACCTGCCCGGCCACCCCGGTGCGTTGCTGATCATCGACCTGCACGGCCTGGTCGGCGTCAACGAGCAGTACGGGCGGGAGGCCAGCGACGCGGTGCTGGTCGAGGTGGGGCGGCGGCTGCGGGACACAGTGGAGCCGGACGATGTGGTCGCCCGGCTCAGCGGCGACGAGTTCGCGGTGATCACCGTCGCCGGCCCGATGCTGGCGTACGGCACCGGGGCGCGGCTGGTCGCGGCGCTGCGCGAGCCGTGCCAGCTGCCCGGCGCGGTGGTTGCGCTGCAGACCAGCATCGGCATGGCCGAGGTGGCCGGCGGCGCCGGGGCGGACGATGTGCTGCGCCGGGCGGATCTGGCTCGCCGCCGGGCCCGCCAGCTCGGTCGCAACCGGGTCGAGTGGTACGACTCCTACCTGGAGCAACAGCTCGTTCGGCGGCTGGATCTGGAGCGGGAGCTGCCGGGTGCGGCCGAGCGGGGCGAGTTGGACGTGGTGTACCAGCCGGTGGTGGACCTGGTCGACGGCAAACCGGTGGGGGTCGAGGCGCTGCTGCGCTGGCGCAGCCCGGTGCTCGGCACGGTGCTGCCGGCCGAGCTGCTCGCCGTGGCCCGGGAACTGTCGCTGCTGGGCCACATCGGCCGGTGGGCGCGGGCTACCGCCTGCCGGCAGTTGGCGTCCTGGTCACGGGAGGGGCACGGGCTGTGGCTGTCGGTCAACGTCGCCCCGGCCGAGATGGCCGCGACCACCTTCGTAGCCGACCTGTTGGCCATGCTGGCCGCACAGGGTGTCGGGCCGGAGCGGCTCGTCGTCGAGGTGGCCGAGTCGCTGGTCGCCGAGGAGTTGGCGGCCGCCGAGAATCCGCAGATCCTCGCGCAGTTGGCGAACCTGCGGGCGCACGGGGTGCGGATCGCGTTGGACGACTTCGGCGCCGGTCAGGCGTCGATCGCCCAACTGCGGCGGCTGCCGCTGGACGTCGTCAAGATCGACCGGTCGCTGGTCGCCGGCGCCGGTGCCGGCCCGGACAGCGTCCACCCGATGCTGGAGGCGGTGGCTGGGCTCGGCCGGCGGTTCGGGCTGGAAATCGTTGCTGAAGGGCTGGAGACGGACGGGCAGGTGAGCCAGGCGCAGGTGGCCGGCTGCCGGTTCGGTCAGGGGTACGCCCTGGCCCGCCCCGCACCTGCGGAGCGGACCGAGGCGTACATCGCCGACTTCCCCACCCCGTCGCACTGACCCGATCGGCGCAGGTCAGACGCGGATGGGCGCAGGTCAGGCCGCGTAGCCGGGCATCGGGTAGCCGGCGAGCAGGTCGGCGACCTCCCCGGCGATCCGGTCGAGGGCGGCGCCGTCGTCCTTGACCGCCGCGGTCACCGCGTCGTCCAGCCAGGAGGCGACCTGCGGCATCTGCACCTCGGTCAGACCGCGGGTGGTCAGCGCGGCGGTGCCCAGCCGGATGCCGGACGGGTCGAACGGCTTGCGCGGGTCGTACGGCACCGTGTTGTAGTTCAGCTCGATCCCGGCCCGGTCCAGCGCCTGCGCGGCCGGCTTGCCGGCGACGCCCTTGCCGGTCAGGTCGGCCAGGATCAGATGGTTGTCGGTGCCGCCGGAGATCAGTTCGAAGCCCCGGTCGACCAGCGCGGCGGCCAGCGCCTTCGCGTTGGCGACCACCTGGTGGGCGTACCGGCGGAAGTCGTCGGTGTCGGCCTCGCGCAACGCGACGGCGATGCCGGCGGTGGTGTGGTTGTGCGGGCCGCCCTGCAGGCCCGGGAAGACTGCCTTGTCGATCGCGGCGGCGTGCTGTTCGGTGGTGAGGATCATCGCGCCGCGCGGGCCGCGCAGCGTCTTGTGGGTGGTGGTGGTGACCACGTCGGCGTGGCCGATCGGCGAGGGGTGCGCGCCGCCGGCGACCAGGCCGGCGATGTGCGCGATGTCCGCGACGAGCACCGCGCCGATCTCCCGGGCGATCTCGGCGAAGGCCGGGAAGTCGATGGTCCGCGGCACCGCCGTACCGCCGCAGAAGATCACCTTCGGCCGTTCGCGGCGGGCCAGGTCACGTACCTCGTCGAAGTCGATCCGGCCGGTGTCGCGGGAGACGTTGTAGCGGACCGAGTTGAACCACTTGCCGGTGGCCGACACCGACCAGCCGTGGGTGAGGTGCCCGCCCATCGGCAGCGACATCCCCAGCACGGTGTCGCCGGGGGAGAGAAAGGCGAGGTACACGGCGAGGTTGGCGGGGGAGCCCGAGTACGGCTGGACGTTGGCGTGGGCCGCCCCGAACAGCGTCCTGGCCCGCTCGACGGCGAGCGTCTCGATCGGGTCGACGAACTGCTGGCCCTCGTAGTAGCGCCGGCCCGGGTAGCCCTCGGAGTACTTGTTGGTCAGCACCGTGCCGCTGGCCTCCAGCACGGCGGCGGAGACGTAGTTCTCCGAGGCGATCATGCGCAGCTTGTCGTGCTGGCGGCGGGCCTCACCCTCGACGAGGGCGGCGAGCTCGGGGTCGGTGGCGGTCAGTTGCGGGATCTGCGGTACGTGCACGACGTGCCCTCCTGGGGTCGGGCGGCTCCGCCGGCCGGGGCGACCCGGGCATGACGGTGCCGTCGACGGTGCACCCAGGCGCGCGGCGCACGTCGGTGGTCGCTCCCCGGTGGTCGGTTCCACCTTCGCTGCGCCAGTCGCGTGACCGGTCCGAGCATAACCCGCGGTGGTCGGCGGGTCGGGCAGACCCTGACGGTACGCGGCGAGATCTGTTGGTGTTTGCGCCGTCAAGGTTTCGGAAACTTAACCGGTTCACTGTCCGTTACGTGGCGGTGCGGTGCTGCCCCGCGGGGTCAGGTGCGGCGTCTCGTCCTGGTACGCCTGCGTCGGCTCACCGGCGATCGTCGCCAGCAGTTGCCGCGCGGCGTGTGCACCGTACGCCGGGATGTCGCGGCCAAGCGCGGTCAGCGGCGGATGCACCAGCCGGCACAGCGGCGAGTCGTCCCAGGCCACGATCGACAGGTCACCCGGCACGGCCAGCCCCATCTCCTGGGCCACCGCCAGGCCGGCGATCGCCATCACGTCGTTGTCGTAGATCATCGCGGTGGGGCGGGCCGCGGTGCTGAGCAGCCGCCGGGTCGCCCGCGCGCCCTCCTCTCCGGTGTAGTCGGACGGCACCGTGACGCACTGGTTCAGGCCGAGTCGGCGGCAGACGTCGGTGAACGCGTCCGCGCGGATCTCGGTGTGCAGTAGTCCGGGCAGGCCGCCGACCCGGGCGATCCGGCGGTGCCCCATCGCGACCAGGTACTCGACCGTCTCGACCAGGGCCGACGCGTCGTCGGACCAGATGCTCGGCAGCGAGCCGGTGTGGTCGGGGCCGCCGATCACCACCGCTGGCAGTTGCAGCGTCTCCAGTGCCGGCACCCGGTCGTCGTCGACCCGAAGGTCGCAGAGGAACACGCCGTCCACCCGGCGCTCACCCCACCAGCGCCGGTAGACCGCGATCTCGGCCTCGGTGTCGGCTACCACCTGCAGGGTCAGCGCGTACGACCGGGCGGACAACTCGGCCTCGACACCGCTGATCAGCTCCATGAAGAACGGCTCGATACCGAGGATCCGGGCCGGGCGGCTCAGCGCCAGGCCGACTGCGTTGGCGGTGGCTCCGGACAGGGCGCGGGCGGCGCTGTTGGGGTTGAACCCGATCTCGGCGGCGATGGCGAGGATCCGCTGCCGGGTCGCCTCGGACACTCCCGGCTGGCCGTTGAGCGCGTAGGAGACGGCGCCCTTCGAGACGCCTGCTCGGCGGGCGATGTCGGCGATGGTCGGCCGTTTCACCGGCGGCGCTCCTTCGGGGTTCGTTTCGGCTGGCCTTGCCCGGTTAAGTCTGCTGCCCGAAACGATATCCGGTGTCGGCCGGGCCCAGCGGCCACCCCGTCCGAGGGCACCGAGGTTACGGGTTGGCTACGGCGTTAACCAGCCATTGACATGCGTTGACGTCGCTCGTACCGTGGCTTAACTTACCCGGTTCAGTCGATGCTCCTCGATGTCTGGAGCGTCTCCAAGTGTGTTCGGAGGATGGGATGAAGCGGCGTTGGGCCCCTTGGACACGTACGGCGGCGGTCGGCGCCGCCGGCGCGTTGCTGATCGCCGGCTGCAGCGGCGAACCCGGTGGCGGCAGCGACGACGGCGGCACCACCCTGACCATCGCGTTCTGGGGCGACTTCGGCCTCGACGACCTCAAGGCCGCGTACGAGGCGGAGAACCCGGGCGTGCGGATCAACCTCAACTCCGGTGAGTACAACGCCCAGCACGAGGACCTGCAGAAGAAGCTGATCGCCGGGTCCGGCGCCGCCGACATCGCCGCCATCGACGAAGGGTTCGTCGTCCAGTTCCGCGAGCAGGCCGACAAGTTCGTCAACCTGCTGGACAAGGGCGCCGGCCAGTACGAGGAGCGCTACCTCGACTGGAAGTGGCAGCAGACCCTGTCCGCCGACGGAACCACCCAGATCGGCCTCGGCACCGACGTCGGCGGGTTGGCCATGTGCTACCGCACCGACCTGTTCGCGGCGGCCGGGCTGCCGACCGAACGGGACGAGGTCTCCGCCCTGTGGCCCGACTGGGAGTCGTTCGTCGCCACCGGTGAGGAGTACGTCGCGGCCAGCGGCAAGAAGTTCGTCGACTCGGCCACCAACATCTTCAACCCGGTGCTCGGCCAGCAGCCGGTCGGCCTCTTCGACACCGGCGACAACCTGGCCATGCAAGGCGGTCCGAAGGTCGCCTTCGACACCGCCGCCGCCGTCGTCGGCGCCGGGCTGTCGGCCAACCTCGCCGCCTTCTCCCCGGAGTGGAACAACGGCTTCGTCAACGGCGACTTCGCCGTGCTGGCCTGCCCGGCGTGGATGATGGGCCACATCCAGAACACCGCCCCCGACACCGCCGGCACGTGGGACGTGGCGGCCATCCCCGGTGGCGGCGGCAACTGGGGCGGCTCGTTCCTGACCATCCCAGCGCAGGGCGGCAACGTCGACGAGGCGTACAAGTTCCTGGAGTGGCTGATCCAGCCCGAGCAGCAGATCGAGATCTTCAAGAAGGTCGGCAACCTGCCGTCACAGCCGGCGCTCTACGAGGACCCGGCGATCGTCGAGTTCTCCAACCCGTTCTTCAACGACGCGCCGGTCGGCCAGATCTTCTCCGCCACCGCCGCCAACCTCACCCCGCAGTACCTCGGCCGTAAGAACGGCCCCGTCCGGGTCGCGGTGGAGAACGTCCTCAACCGGCTGCAGAGCGGTGACCTGGAAGGCAAGCCCGACGAGGCGTGGACGGAAGCCATCGCGGAAGCCGAAAAGGCGACGAACGCGTAACCGCTCGCAGGCCGCGAGCCGCGCGTGCGGCTGAACCTGGAGGCAAACCATGTCCGCAACCCGCGCCGCACCGGCACCACCACCCGAGCCGACCTGGCGCAACCGGATGCACCGCTTCGACATGCGGTACATGCCGTACATCCTGATCTCCCCGTTTTTTCTCCTATTCATCGCCTTCGGGCTCTTCCCGATCATCTTCAACGGCGTGGTGGCGTTGCGGCACTGGCGGCTGGACAACGCCGACCTGACCGGCTGGGCCGGGCTGGAGAACTTCCGGCGGCTGTTCACCGACGACAGCTTCTGGAACGCGCTGTACAACACGTTCGGCATCTTCCTGCTCTCCACCGTGCCGCAGCTGTTCCTGGCCCTGGTCATCGCGTCGCTGCTGAACCGCAAGCTGCGGGCGCAGACCTGGTTCCGGGTCGGCATCCTGCTGCCGTACATCACCCCGATCACCGCGTCGACGCTGCTGTTCGCGGTCTTCTTCGCCCGCGACTTCGGCATCGCCAACTGGGTGCTCGACGTGCTGAACCTACGCGGCGAGGCGCCGATCGACTGGCGGTCCAGCAAGGCCGCGTCGTGGGTCGCCATCGCCACCATGGTCAACTGGAAGTGGATCGGCTACAACGCGCTGATCTACCTGGCCGCGATGCAGTCGATCCCGCGCGACATCTACGAGGCGGCGGCGGTCGACGGCGCCGGCCCGTGGCGGCAGCTCTGGCGGATCACCGTGCCGATGATCCGGCCGGTGGTGGTCTTCACCGTGATCCTGTCCACCATCGGCGGGCTGCAACTGTTCACCGAGCCGATGCTGTTCGAGCAGAACTCGCAGGCCGCCACCGGCGGGTCCAACGGCCAGTTCCAGACCATCGCCCAGCTGATCTACAAGGTCGGCTGGAAGGATCTCAACCTCGGGTACGCCGCCGCGATGTCCTGGGCACTGTTCCTGATCATCGTGATCATCGCGGTTGTCAACGCGCTGATCGCCAACCGGCTGGGCGGAGGCCGCAAGTGAGCAGCAGAACCGTCGGCCGTGCCCCGGCCAGTACGCCGGGCAGCTTCTGGAACTACCTGTTCCTCAGCCTCGTCATCCTGTTCTCCGCGTTCCCGCTCTACTGGATGGTGGTGATCGCCAGCGGCACCGACGCCGACCTGGCGAAGATCCCGCCGCAGCTGCTGCCCGGCGGACAGCTGCTCACCAACCTCAACGAGGTCTTCACCCTCAAGAACGTCTACTTCGCGCAGTCGCTGGGCAACAGCTTCATCGTCTCGTCGGTCGTGACGTTCTCGGTGCTGTTCTTCTGTTCGCTGGCCGGCTTCGCCTTCGCCAAGCTGCGGTTCGCCGGCCGCAACGCGCTGATGGTCGTCGTGGTGCTCACCCTCACCGTGCCCAATCAGCTCGGCGTCGTCGCCCTCTACATCCTGATGGGCGAACTCGGCTGGAACGGCACCCTGGTCGCGGTCATCGTGCCCGGCCTGGTCACCGCGTTCGGCGTGTTCTACATGCGGCAGTTCATCCTCGAAGCGGTGCCCGACGAGCTGATCGAGGCCGGCCGGATCGACGGTGCCACCACGCTGCGGATCTACTGGAGCGTGGTGCTGCCGGCGGTCCGCCCGGCGATGGCCGTGCTCGGCCTGCTCACCTTCGTGGCCACCTGGAACGACTTCCAGTGGCCGCTGATCACCCTCGGCGGCACCTACTACCCGACGTCGATGGTGGCCCTGTCCGACCTGGCCAGCGGCAACTACGTGCTGTACCGGCGGGTGCTCGCCGGTGCGTTCGTGGCGACCATCCCGCTGTTGATCATGCTCTTCATCGGTGGTCGGCAGATCGTCCGGGGGATCATGGAAGGCGCCGTCAAGAACTGACCCGGCGAGCACCCGTACCGTGGCCCAGTCCCGATCCAGCACTAGTGAGGTATGGCATGAACACCGTACGACCGCTCCACGAGGGCTGGACCGTACGACCGGCCGACGGGTCCGACGTACCCGACGGCGTCGGCGACCACAGCGTCCCCGCAGCCGTACCGGGCTGCGTCCACACCGACCTGCTCGCCGCCGGCCTGATCCCCGACCCCTACCTCGACGACAACGAGACCCGGCTGTCGTGGATCGGCCGGACAGACTGGGTCTACGAGACCACGTTCGACTGGGTCGACCCGGGCGATCCCCGGGTCGACCTGGTCTGCGCCGGCCTCGACACCGTCGCCACCGTCACCCTCAACGACGTCGAGCTGGGCCGCACCGCCAACATGCACCGCGGCTACCGGTTCGACGTCCGTACGGCACTGCGCCCCGGGCGCAACACCCT
This sequence comes from Solwaraspora sp. WMMA2059, assembly GCF_027497315.1. Classification (GTDB taxonomy): domain Bacteria; phylum Actinomycetota; class Actinomycetes; order Mycobacteriales; family Micromonosporaceae; genus Micromonospora_E. Next base: position 1,251,101 of record NZ_CP114908.1, read on the forward strand.
GCGGGTACGGTTCGACTCCGCGTACCGGCACGCCGAAGCGGTCCGTGACCGGCTCGGCGACCGGCCCAACGCCTACCCGGAACCGTTCAACTTCATCCGCAAGATGGCCTGCAACTTCGGCTGGGACTGGGGCCCGAACCTGGTCACCGCCGGCATCTGGCAGGAGATCGGCCTGCACGCCTGGAGCGTCGCCCGGCTGGCCAGCGTCCGCCCCCTGGTCACCGTCGACCACACCGGCGGCCCGATCGGCGAGGCGCAGGGCCGGGTTGAGGTGCACGTCGACGTCGACCGCGCCGACGGTGCCGACGCCCCGCTGACCGTGGTCGCCGCCGTCGCAGGGGCCCGCGCCGAAGCGGTCGTCCCCGCCGGGCAGCGCAGCGCCGTCGTAACCCTCACCGTCGCCGAGCCCGAGCTGTGGTGGCCCCGAGGGTACGGCGAACCCGCCCGCCATGCCCTCGACGTCACCCTGCACCGGGCCGACGGCAGCACACTCGACACCTGGCAGCGACTGATCGGCTTCCGGTCGGTCCGCCTCGACACCACCGCCGACGCCGCCGGCAGCGCGTTCACCCTGGTCGTCAACGAGATGCCGGTCTTCGTCCGGGGCGTCAACTGGATCCCCGACGACGCGTTCCCCACCCGGGTCGACCGGGCCCGCTACGCCCACCGGTTCGCCCAGGCGGCCGACGCCGGCGTCAACTTCCTGCGGATCTGGGGCGGCGGCCGCTACGAATCCGAGGACTTCTACGACCTCGCCGACGAGCAGGGTCTGCTCGTGGGGCAGGACTTCCTGTTCGCCTGCGCCGCGTACCCGGAGGAGGAGCCGATCGCGGGTGAAGTGGCCGCCGAGGCCCGCTACCAGGTCGCCCGGCTCACCCCGCACCCCAGCCTGGTGCTGTGGACCGGCAACAACGAGAACATCTGGGGCTGGCACGACTGGGGCTGGCAGGAGATCCTCGACGGACGCACCTGGGGGCTCGGCTACTACCTCGATGTGCTGCCCGGCATCGTCGCCGAACTCGACCCGACCCGTCCGTACTGGCCGGGCAGCCCGTACTCCGGCCGCGACGACCTGCACCCCAACGACCCGGCGCACGGCACCATGCACATCTGGGACGTGTGGAACACCGACGACTACCTTAAGTACCGGCAGTATGTGCCCCGGTTCCTCGCCGAGTTCGGCTACCAGGGGCCACCCGTGTACGCCACCCTGCGCCGGGCGATCAGTGATGACCCGCTCGCCCCCGACTCACCCGGCATGGCCCACCACCAGAAGGCCGCCGACGGCGACCTGAAACTTCAACGCGGCCTCGACGCACACCTGCCCGCTCCGCGTGACTTCGACGACTGGCACTACCTGACCCAGGTCAACCAGGCCCGCGCGATCGCCGTCGGGGTGCGGCACTTCCGCTCCCACCGGGGCGTCTGCATGGGCACCATCCTGTGGCAGCTCAACGACTGCTGGCCGGTCACCTCGTGGGCCGCCGTCGACGGCGACGGCCGCCGCAAACCCCTGTGGTACGCGCTGCGCGACGCCTACGCCGACCGGCTGCTCACCATCGAACCCCGCGACGGTGGGCTCGCCCTGGTGGCGGTCAACGACACCGGGGCCGACTGGCACCCGCAGACCGACGTCACCCGGCTCACCCTGGCCGGCGAGCCACTGGCCAAGATCGGCTACCAGCTGGCCGTACCGGCCCATTCGGCGGTCACCGTGCCGCTCTACCCAGACCTGGCCACCACCGGCGACCCACGCCGCGAGCTGCTGCTCGCCGACGCGGCCGGGCAGCGGGCCTGGTGGTTCTTCGCCGAGGACAACGAGATCGACTACCCGGCGGCCGGGTACGACGCGACGGCCGCACCGGTCGACGGCGGGCTGCGGGTCACCGTCACCGCCCGGACCGTCCTGCGTGACCTGACCCTCTACCCGGACCGGCTCGACCCGGCCGCCGAAGTGGACCGGGCACTGGTCACCCTGCTGCCCGGCGAGTCGACGGAGTTCGTGGTGCGCACCGGGGTCGAGCTGGATCCGGCGGCGCTGACCCGCCGGCCGGTGCTGCGCTGCGTCAACGACATCGTCAGCGACACCCCGGCGGCCGGCGCATGAGCGCCGGCCCGGCAGCGGTCGGTCCGGCGGCGGCCGACCCCGCCCCCGGCCCGGTTCTCGCGGTCGACGTCGGCGGCACCAAGCTGGCCGCCGCCGTCGTCGAACCCGACGGCACCATCGCCGTGCAGGGCGCGGTGCCGACCCCGGCCGGCGGGGACACCGCGACCGTCACCGCCGCCCTGCACCGGGTGGTCCGCCAGGTCGTCGGCGACGGGCACTGCATGGCGCTCGGCGAACACTGGCGCGGCGGCTACCCCGGCCGCGCCCTGCTCGGCATGGTGGTCTCCACCGGCGTCGGCGGCGGACTGGTCATCGACGGCCGGGTCCACCCGGGCGGCAGCGGCAACGCCGGACACATCGGACACATCGTGGTGGACATGACCGGCCCGGCCTGCCCCTGCGGCGGGCGCGGCTGCGTCGAGGCGATCGCCAGCGGTCCGGCGATGGTCCGCTGGGCCGTCAACCAGGGCTGGACGCCGGGGGAGCGGCCGGGCGACGCCCGTACCCTCGCCGAGGACGCCCGGGCCGGCGTACCGCTCGCCGTCGCCGCGTTCGGGCGGGGCGCGACCGCCCTGGCCGCCGCGGTGGTCTCCGCCACCGCGTTGGTCGACCTCGACGACGTCGTCATCGGCGGTGGGGTGGCCGCCGCCGGTGACCTGCTCTTCGCTCCGCTGCGCGCGGCCGTAGCGGAGCTTGCCGGACTCGACTTCGTCCGCCGGGTCCGGATCCACACCAGCAGCCTCGGCAACGACGCGGGACTGCTCGGTGCCGCCGCACTCGCCCTGGAGGCCGCAGCGCGTCAGTGACCTCCACCGCTCCACGGTCAGGAGAACCCCGTAATGCGCCCACGCTCCGCCGGCCTGCTGCTCGCACTGGCCGGGCTGCTGCTCACCGCAGCGGCAGTCCCGGTCCAGGCCGCACCGCCGGCCCGCCATCCCGGCCATCCCGGTCATCCCAGTCATCCCGGTACACCCGGTACGCCTGGTACGCCGACCGCCGGGTTCGTCACCCGGCACGGCGACGACCTCAAACTCGACGGCCGGAAGTTCCGGTTCGCCGGCAGCAACAACTACTACCTGATGTACAAGTCGCCGACGATGGTCGACGACGTGTTCGCCGACGCCAAGGCAGCCGGGTTCACCGTGCTGCGTACCTGGGGGTTCCTCGACATCGGCAACGCCGACGGCTCCGACTCGGTCGCCGGCCCGGCCGACGGCGTCTACTTCCAGTACTTCGACGGCGAACGGCCGGCGTACAACGACGGCCCGGACGGCCTGCAACGCCTCGACTACGTCCTCGCCGCCGCCCGCGAAGCCGGCATCAAACTGGTGGTCCCGCTGACCAACAACTGGCGTGACTTCGGCGGCATGGACCAGTACGTGCGCTGGCGCGGCGGGCAGTACCACGACGACTTCTACACCGACCCGGTGATCCGCGGCTGGTACAAAGACTGGATCAGCCATGTGCTGAACCGCACCAACACCATCACCGGGGTGAGATACAAGGACGACCCGACGGTGATGACCTGGGAGCTGGGCAACGAGCCGCGCTGCAAGGGCTCCGGGGTCTACCCGCAGTCACCGGACTGCACCACCGACACGCTGACCGCCTGGGCTGACGAGATGACCCGGCACGTCAAGTCGATCGCTCCCCGGCAGCTGGTCAGCGTCGGCGACGAAGGCTTCTTCTGTGACGATCCGACCAGCGCCGACTGGACCATCAACTGCGGTGAAGGTGTCGACAGCGTCGCGCTGAGCAGGTTGCCCGCCGTCGACGTCGTCTCCTACCACCTCTACCCGGACCACTGGGGCAAGGACGCCGCCTGGGGCACCGAGTGGATCACCCGGCACGCTCACGAGGCGAAGAAGGTCCGCAAGCCGGTGATGCTCGGCGAGTTCGGCATCCACGACAAGTCGACCCGCAACGTCGTCTACCGCGAGTGGACCGACGCGGCGATCACCGGCGGCACCAGCGGTTTCCTCTACTGGATCCTCTCCGGCGTGCAGGACGACGGCAGCCTCTACCCGGACTACGACGGTTACACCGTCTACTGCCCGAGCCCGGTCTGCACCACGCTGTCCAACGCGGGCGCTGCGGTGCGCGGCGACCGCCGGCCGTGGCCGCCGGTCGCCGACCACGACACGGCCACCGTCGAGTTCGGCCAGGTCGCGACGCTGCGGCCGGCGGCCAACGACATCGCCCACCGGGGTACGGTCCGCGCCGCCACCATCGACCTGGACCCGACGGTGCCCGGCCAGCAGCAGCGGACCGTCGTCGCAGGCGGTGAGTTCGCGCTCGGCAACGACGGGGCGGTCACCTTCACTCCGGCGGACGGCTTCGCCGGTCGGGCCACCGCCCACTACCAGGTATGGGACCGGGTTTGGCGCGCCTCCAACGTCGCCGACCTGGTCGTCACGGTGAAACCCGACCCGGCCGGGGTGCAGACGCTGTTCTCGTTCGAGGCCGGCACCGACGGGTGGGGGCCGCCGTCGTGGGAGCCGGGCGTCGGCAGCGTCGCCCAGTCGGACGCGTTCGCCACCGACGGGGCGTACGGGCTGCGGGTCGACTCGGTCACCGGCGGCTGGTTCGGCACGTCGTTCCCCGAGCCGGTCGACCTGTCCGGCCGGGTCACCCTCAAGTACGACCTGCGTACCGACCCGTCGGCGGGCACCAATGCGGCGATCGCGGTGCAGACCGGTCCGTCCTACACCTGGTGCCAGTCGACGTTCACCTGGCTGAACCAGGACTGGACCGGCACCGCCGAGATCGACCTGCTGACCGAGATGTCGTGTGATGCCGAGGCGCTGGCCGACGTGCGGGAGTTCTACGTCTACGTCAACCCGGGCTCTGTCCACCTCGACAACATCCGGGTCGAGTAGGACGGCGCGGTCACCGGTACGCGTCGAGCCCCGGCCGCCGTCGGCGTGGGGCCGGGGCTCGTCACGTCGTTGCTGACCTGCTGATCCTACGGCTCAGCGGAGCGTGGGTGCCTCAGCGACGAAGGAGCGCCAGGCGGTCGGGCCGAAGGCGAGCGTGGGACCACCCTGGTCCTTGCTGTCGCGGACCAGGATGCGACCGGGAAGGTTGTCCGCCACCTCGACACAGTCGCTTCCGTTGCTGTTGCTGCGGCTGGACTTGCGCCACGCCGGCTCGGTCATAGTTCCTTCACCAACTTCAAGATCATGTCTCGCGACTGGTCGCGCGGCAACGCAACACCACTCAGAGCCTGCCAGGCCTGTTCGAGGGTGGCAACCCGCTTCGGATCGGTCACCAGGCGGCCCTCCAACTGGTCGTCGACATAGCCGACGGTGCCGCCGGTCTCGGCCATGCTGGCGAGCATGAACGGCCCGTTCTGCCCGGGATGCAAGCCGGCGGAAACCGGGGCCACCTGCACCAGCACCCGCGACCGGGTGCTCATCTCGGCGATGTGCTCCAATTGCTCCCGCATGATCACGGGGTCTCCCCGGCGAAGTCCGTCCTCGTCGATGATGAACTGACACACCGGCGGCTCCTCCCGCTCGAACACGGCGGCCTGTCGCGTCATCCTGAGAGCGAGGTACTCGTCGGCCTTAGCGGGAGTTAGCAGGCCGCTGTGCAGGATGGCCCGGGCGTACGCTTCCGTCTGGAGCAGTCCAGGGATGATCTGGCACTCGTACCGCCGAATTGCGGAGGCCTCCTGCTCCAACTCCGGTAGCGCCCGGAACCAGTCCGGTGGGATGCTCTTGCGGGCGTTCTCGGAGAGTTCCTTGATCAGCGGGGCGCTGCTGAACACCTGATCGATGTGGTCTGCCGTGTCGGGCATCGGTATCTGTCGACCGGTTTCGAACTTGGCGATCAACGACGTCGAGACGCTTAGTCGCTGCGCCAACTGCTCCTGTGTCATGCCGCCATTGAGTGAACGAAGAAACCTGAGCACCTGCGGAATGCCGTTGCTGCTCACTGCTGCTTGTCCTTCCGGCCCGTATCGGGGCAGCTTCCTACCAGGAATCGACTGCCTTGCGTGCCGGTATCTTCTCTCGTCGTGCCCACATAGTCCAGGGTGGAGACGAAACTTGTATTGATCATCTTCGTCCAATTCCGTTCCGGATCGGAGATGCTCGTCGAGCTTGATGCCAGAGGTGAATCATGATGCACCTGTGGCATCAAGCTCGCGGAGACACCTTGGGTCCGCAGAGCTGGCACGGGCACTCCACCAGCAGGTCAGCCGCACATCTGGCTGACCCGTCGGCGGCGCACCCGGCTGACGGGCCGGCGAAAAGTTGTTGGTCCTCGGCCGGCCGCCGCCTCTCACCCGTGTCCGGCGACGTCGCCGGACGTCCCGCGCCCCGGGCGGGCCGGGACCCGGTTGGGCGTCGACTCACCCGGCACGGAGAGGGAGAGGCTGGAGGGCCAGATGATCTACACGACCAAGTTCGGGGTGCTGGCGCGGCGGTCGACCTGGCGGTGGGGCACCATCACCTTCGCCGCCGCCGCCGTCCTGGGCGTGCTGCTCGCGGTGGTGTTGGCGGCCTGCGGCCCGTCCGGGGCCGGGCGAGTCGGCGTAGCGTCAGACGGTGGCCAGGCGTCCGGGGCAGCAGGGCTCGGTGGCGCGCCGACCGGGGGCGGCGACAGCGGGTCGGCCGGTAGCGGCGAGCCGCAGACCGGCGGCACCGGCGACGATGCCGACGGCAGCGACCCGGGTGGTGGCGGCACCGGCGACGATCCTGACCACCCCGACGGCGGGGGTTCCGGCGACGATGGTGACGACGGCGAACCGGTGCCGACCGTGCAGCCGGCCGCCGAGGACTGTGTGACGTACGACCCGGCGAACCTGACGATCGAGCAGAGCGGCGACGCGTGGCGGATGCGCGACGGCGGCCACGCCATCAAGCTCTTCGCCACCAAGACCGACGCCGAGGACGGCGTCAAGGTGGCCCGCAACTGGACCCGGCTCTGCTTCATCGGCCGGGGCAACGACCGCGCCGACCGGCACCGCTACATCATCACCTACTTCCAGGGCCCGTCCGGGCTGCCGTTCGGCCCCGCTCCGCACTTCGACTGCATCACGTACGACCCGGCGGAGCTGGCGGTGCACGGACCCGACGGCGACGGCTGGGGGCTGCGGGCCGCGGCCACCCCGCTGCTCTTCCTGGCCAGTGCGGCCGACGCCGAACGGGCCCGGCTGGTCGCGGCCGGCAACACCCGGCTCTGCCTCATCGGCCACGGCAACGGGCAGCCCGACCCGTCGCGCTACCAACTGGAGTATTGGCGACAGTGACGATCCGTCCTCGACCGCGCCACCTAGCATTGCCCGGGTGGACGATCGCGCCATCGTGGCCGCGCTGGTCGCCGGTGACCCGCGCGGCCTCGACCGTGCCTACCGCACGTACGCCGACCGGCTGTACACGTACTGCCGGTTCGTGCTGCGCGACGCGGACGGCGCGGCCGACGCCGTCCACGACACGTTCGTCCTGGCCAATCAGCGGGCGGCGCAGCTGCGCGACCCGGAGCGGCTGCGCCCGTGGCTGTACGCCATCGCCCGCAACGAGTGCCTGCGGGTCATCCGTGGCCGGCGACGGCAGTTGCCGCTGGACGAGGTAGGCGAACTGCCCGCCACGCCGGTCGACCCGGTGACCGGGCTCGGTGCCGAACAGCTACAGGAGCTGGTCCGGTCGGCCGCGGCCGGGCTGAACCCCGGTGACCGGCAGGTGATCGAGCTCGCCATCCGGCACGACCTGTCCGCCGCCGACGTCGGTGCCGTGCTGGGGGTTTCCGACAGTCACGCTCACGCCCGGCTGTCCCGGGCCCGGACCCAACTCGAACGGGCCATCGGCGCGTTACTGGTGGCCCGCACCGGTGCCGACGACTGCCCGACCCTCGGTGAGCTGCTGCGCGGCTGGGACGGCACGCTCACCGTGTTGCTACGCAAGCGGGTCAGTCGGCACATCGAGTCCTGCCCGACCTGCGCCGACCGGCGCCGCCGGCAGGTCAGCCCGGCCGCGTTGTTCTCCGCGTACGCGACCCTGCCGATGCTCGTCGTACCGGCGGAACTCTGGCCCCGGCTGGAGTTGACCAGCGCCGCCGCCGGGCAGGCGGCGACCCGGGCGCGGATCGAGCAGCGGGCCGGCCGGTTCGACCCGGCCACCGGCTTCCCCCGCCGAGGCGAGCCGCGCCGAGGTCGGCTGCTGGCCGGCCTGGCGGCGGCCGCGGTGCTGGCCCTGCTGATCGGTGGTGCCGTGGTGATGGTTCCCCGGCTGGCTACGGTCGACGACACCGCCCGGTTGGCGCCGGCCGGGTCGCCAGGTCTGGCCGCGCCACCGACCACGCCGTCGGCCAGCGGTGCGCCGACGGGCACCCCGGGCGAACCGGCACCGACGACGCCGACACCGACCGCGCCGGCCGGTGGCGCTCCCGAGCCGAGCGGCCCCGCCGAGCCGGCGCCGCCGCTGACCGTCCAGGCCGAGGCGCGGGTCTCCTGCACCGGATCCAGCCGCTACCGGAATGCGGGCCAGTGCTCCGGCCTTCAGGCCGGGGGTGAAGGCCCGCGCTGGGAGGGCCGCCAGGGCCCGAGCAGTGCTCTAACCTGGCCGGTTCTGCTGCTCGATGTACTGCGTCACGATGCTCAGCGGCGCGCCGCCGACGGAGCCCGCGAAGTACGAGCCCGACCAGAGCTTGTTGGCCCGGTGGTAGTGGCGTGCGAGGTCGGGGAACTCCTGCCGCGGGTGGCGCGACGGGACGCCCTTGAGTGAGTTGACCAGGCGGGAAACGGCGACTTTGGGTGGGTGGTCGACCAGCAGGTGGACGTGGTTGTCCTCGCCGTTGAACTCGACCAGTTCGGCCTCGAAGTCGCGGCATACGTCCCGCATGATGGCTTCCATGCGGGTCAGGTGCCGGTCGGCGAACACCGTGTGCCGGAACCTCGTCACGAAAACCAAGTGGACGTGCATCGCGAAGACACAGTGCCTGCCGGTACGGATACCCTCACCTTCTGCCATAGACCAACATGATATCGTGTGGTTCGTGCAGCTCCGGTACCAGTTCCGGGTCTACCCGACACCCGGCCAGCAGATCGCGCTGGCGAAGGCGTTCGGATGCGCCCGGGTGGTGTTCAACGACGGGCTGCGCGCACGGCGGACCGCCCACGAGCAGGGCCTGCCGTACATCTCGGACGCCGAACTGTCCAAGCGGGTCATCACGCGGGCCAAGACGACTCCGGAACGGGCGTGGCTGGGCGAGGTGTCGGCCGTGGTGTTGCAGCAGGCCCTCGCGGACCTCAACACCGCCTACCGCAACTTCTTCCACTCCGTGTCGGGCAGGCGTAAAGGCAGCATGGTGGCGCCGCCGAGGTTCCGGTCCCGTAAGGACAACCGGCAGGCGATCCGTTTCACCCGTAACTCCCGGTTCACGGTGCTGGACAACGGTCGTCTGCGGCTGCCGAGGATCGGCGACCTGGCGGTGCGCTGGTCCCGGTCGTTGCCGTCGGACCCGTCGTCCGTGACGGTCATCCGGGACGCCGCCGGGCGGTACTTCGCCTCGTTCGTCGTGCGGACCAGCGAGGACGAGCCGCTGCCCGAGGTGGACGCCGAGGTGGGGATCGATCTGGGGCTGACGCACTTCGCGGTCATGTCCGACGGCACGAAGGTCGCCGCACCCAGGTTCCTGCGCCGCGCGGCCCGCAAGCTCAAACGGCTGCAACAGGCCCTGTCGCGCAAACAGCGGGGCAGCAACCGCCGTGGGAAGGCCGTCGTGAAGGTCGCCAGGGCGCACGCCCGGGTGGCCGACACCCGGCGGGACTGGCAGCACAAGCTGTCCACGACGATCATCCGTGAGAATCAAGCGGTGTACGTCGAGGACCTGTGTGTCGTCGGTCTCGGCCGGACCCGGCTGGCGAAGTCGGTGCACGACGCCGGATGGTCGTCGTTCGTCGCCATGCTGGAGTACAAGGCGGCGAGATACGGGCGTACGTTCGCCCGGGTGGACCGGTGGCTCCCGTCCACCCGGATGTGCTCGGACTGCGGGCGCGTCAACGACAGGATGGCGTTGGACGTGCGGTCGTGGGTGTGTCCGTGTGGCGGTCACCACGACCGGGATGTCAACGCGGCGATCAACATCAAGGCCGCCGGGCAGGCGGACGTCAACGACCGTGGAGCGCGGGTAGGACCGGGACCCGTCCCGGCACCGCGCGGTGAAACGGTAACCCGCCAGAACGCTGCGCGTGTCACGCGCGGCGTGGCTGGAATCGCCGCCGTTTAGGGCGGCGAGGATGTCAACAGCTGACCGTGGTCGCCACCGTCACCGGTGGCACCGTCGAGTCGGCGGTGCTCACCTGGACCGGCGGCGCGGCCGGCTCGACGCAGCCGTCGCCGACGTATCCGACCGCGGAACCGGGATCCGACCCGTAGTCGACCTCCGGTCCCGGTGCCGGCGGCCCGGGTGGCATCGCCGCGCCGGGCACGGTGCCGGCGCGGGGCGGCGAGGCGGCGACGACGGTCTCCGGGGACACCGCCACCGGGCAGGTCTGGCGGGTGGCCGTGGCGTCGGTCGCCTGGCAGGTCGCCGTCGTGGCAGTCGACGGGCGGCGGGCCGGTGCCGGGCCGTACCCGGCAGCCAACCCGTGCCCGGTGCCGGGCTGACCAGGGGAGGGGTCCTGCGCTGACCAGGCGAGAGGTACCGCGCTGACCAGGGAAGGCCGGCGTCGATGCGCCCGGCGGGCAAGGGTCTGTGACCGACGTCCTGCCCGGTCGACGTCACCTCGGCCGAGACGGCAGGATGTCCGGCATGCAACGTGACACCGACGACGGCGACCGCTTCGACGACCAGCTTCGGATCTACCACCGGGCCGGCACGCAGGCGGACGTCCCGGCGGTTCTCGCGCTGCTCGACGACGCGGTCCGCTGGCTGGCCGAACACGGCCGTACCGGGCAGTGGGGGACCGAACCGCAGTCGACCGACCCGCGCCGGATCGCGATGGTCACCGGCTGGGCGAAGGAGAGCGGCCTGGTGCTGGCCTGTGTGCCGACCGGCGACGGTGGTGAGCGGGTCGTCGGGGCGCTCGCCGTCGGCACGGCCCGGTCCTACGCGCCGCCGGTCAACGAACCCGAGTTGTACGTGAACCTGCTGGTCACCGACCGGTCGTGGGCCGGTCGAGGGGTCGGTCAGGCGTTACTGGACCGGGCGCGGACGCTCGCCGTCGAACGCGGCGCGACCCTGTTGCGGGTCGACTGCTACGCCGGTGGTGACCGGGCGTTGGTCCGCTACTACGAGCGGGCCGGGTTCACCGCCGCCGAGCCGTTCACCGTCGACCAGCCGACCGGCCCGTGGCCAGGCCAGATCCTCAGCCAGCGGATCCGTTGACCGACCGGCCGGTCCCGGTGGTCGGCTGGCCGGAGCCGGCACGCCAGCCGGCCGGGTCGACCCCGCCCGGCACCGCTGTCGCCGGCTGGTACGGCCCCCGGGTCAGCACCAGGGTGCCGAGATCGAGATGGCTGACCGCGCCGGCCGCGTCCCGGCACACCCGCAGCGTCTCGTCGGCGTAGAAGCCCTTGAAGCCCAACCATCGGTCATCAGCCGTACGGCGGAATTGGGTGCCCCGGTTGGCCACGCCGATCGGGGTGAGCTGCAGGGTGCCGTCGCCGAGCAGGCGGAGCGCCACCGGGCGCGCACCCCAGTACCACGGTCCGGTCAGGTCGACCAGCGCCAGGTCGACATCGGTGGCCGGCCGCCACGGAGGCGGGATCACCGGCTCCCGGTCAGCGACGATCTTGACGAGGTCGGCGGCGATCTCGTCGATCTGCGGTCCCGTCGTGACATTGGCCAGCACCACAGCGGCGACGTCCTGGTCGGGGCAGGTCCACAGCGCGGCGAGGAAACCGGGTACCGAGCCGGTGTGCCCGGCCAGCTCCAGACCTTCGTGGCGGAGCAGTTGCAGGCCGAGGCCGTACCCGCAGTCCGGGTCCGCACTCTCCGGCGGCGAGGCAGGGGTGCGCATCCGGGCCAGCGAGTCCGCCGACAACAGCCGGGTGTCCGCGCCGAGCAGCACCGCCGCCAGCCGTCCCAGGTCTGCGGCGGTGGACCAGAGTTGTCCTGCCGGGGCGAGGTGACCGTACTGCGGCGTCGGCTCGGGCAGCAGCACATCCGCCCACGGATGCACCGCCCATCCGGTGGCGTGCCGTCCACTCGGCTCGGCGCCGGTGGCGGACATGCCGAGCGGGTCGAGCAGCGCCTGCCGCAGGTGGTCGCCGCACCGGTGCCCGGACAGCCGCTCGATGAGCGCGCCGAGCAGCGCGTACCCGGGATTCGAGTAGCGGTAGCGGTGCCCGGCCGGCCGTCGGTCGGACGCCGGCCCGAGCACGTCGGACAGTTCGGGGCGCAGCTCGCCGGGGGTGCGCTCCCACCACGGGCCGGGCGGCTCGGCAGGTAGCCCGCCGGTGTGTGCCAGCAACTGCTCCACGGTCGCCGCGACCCCGCAGCCGGGCAGGTGCCGCTGGATCGGATCGGTCAGCTCCAGCCGGCCCGCCTCCCGCAGCAGCAGCACCTGCACTGCGGTGAAGGTCTTGCTGATCGACCCGATCCGGTAGCTGGTCGCCGCGTCCGGCGTGCCGTGGTCGACCTCACCTCGGCCGGCGGCCCAGACCAGCCCGTCGGCGCGGACCACCGCCGCCACCATCGACGGTGCCCGCCCGTCGACCTGGCCGACGGCGAGTCGGTGCAGCAGCGCCCGCCGGGTCGTCGGCAGGAGGCCGGCGACGGTGTGGTCCGGCGTCGACCCGGGTCGTTCCTCCGTCGTCATGACCGCCATTGTGTCGGGTGCGGCCGGCGGCGGTGCCGTTGACCGCCCGCCGCTGCGGCACCATTGACCAATGCCAGGTTCGTGGCATGGTTAGCCGATGGATACCGCAGATCCTCCGCAGGCAGGCGTTCCGCCGCGTCCGTGGCTGGCCCGCCCGGTGGCGGTGCTCGGCGGTGTGGTCGCCGGGCAACTGCTGCTGGCCCGCAGTGACCAGGCCGCGGTGATCCTGACCAGTGTGCTGGCGTACCCGACGGGTTTCGAGTTCGACATCAGCGCGATCCTGCGGGCCCCGGAGCCGGCGACCGCCGCCGGTCCGGCACGGCAGCCGGCCGGCGCGTCGGGGCCGCCCCGGCCGCGTACCCCGGTCGAAGGGGTCGGCGGCCTGCAGGTGATGGTCCGGTTCGCCGACGGTACGGTGCTGAGCAGCCTGCACCGCAGCACGTCGCGGGCCGACCGCGAACCCGCCGGCCCGCTGCTGTCGCCCGTGGCGGCCAGCACCGACCAGCAGCGGCACGACGCCCGCTTCTGGGTGTGGCCGCTGCCGCCGGACGGCCCGGTGACGGTGGAGTGTGCCTGGCCGGCGCGGGACATCCCGCACAGCCGGGTGGAGGTCTCCGGTGAGTTGATCCGGCAGGCGGCGGCCGGTGCCGTCGAGCTGTGGCCGGCGGCACCGCCGGCCGACCCGGCGGTGCCGGCCGGCTGACCGGAGGCCTGACGCTGGCCATCGTCGGTGGCCGGGTCAGTCCGGCAGCAGTGGGGCGGCGGGGCCGAGGTCGCGGCCGAGCAGCACCGCGCGGTTGACCGCGCTGGACCCGAACCGGTCCCGGACGGCGTCGAGCGCGGCGTCCAGGCTCTCCTGCCGGCCGACGGGGTGTGGCGCTGCCTGCGGCGGCGCGTCGGCCGAATCGAGGGGCAGCGCCAACTGGGTGGCGTGTCCGTCGTCGAGGTTGCCGACTGAGACGCCGACCAGGGTCAGCCCGCGTTCGCGGATCATCGGACCGGCGGCGGCCAGCAGGTCGCGGGCGGTGTCCAGGATGGTCGACGTCTGGTTGGTGGCCCGGGGCAGGGTGTGGGCGCGGGTGGCCCGGGTGAAGTCGCCGAACCGCAGCCGCAGGGTGACCGTCCGGCCGGTGCGCCCGGCGGCCCGCATGCGTCGGCCGACCCGGTCGACCAGCCCGGCGAGGATCGCGTCCACGTCGGCCGGGTCCCGGCTGGCCCGGCCCAGCGCCTGCTGGGAGCCGATCGAGCCGCGTCGGCCGCCGGTCTGGACCCGGCGCGGGTCCTGGCTGTGGGCGAGGGCGTGCAGGTGCCGGCCGGCGGCGGCGCCGACGATGCTGACCAGCGCCGCCTCCCCGAGGCCGGCGACCCGGCCGACCGTGGTGATGCCGCGTTCGCGCAGCCTGCCGGCGGTGACCGGGCCGACGCCCCAGAGCCGTTCGACCGGCAGCGGGTGCAGGAACGCCAACTCCTCGTCGGGCGGCACCACCAGCAGCCCGTCCGGTTTGGCGACGCCGCTGGCCACCTTGGCCAGGAACTTGGTCCGGGCGACCCCGACGGTGATCGGCAGCCCGACCTGGTCGCGGACCGCGACCCGCAGCCGGGCGGCGATGTCGGCCGGCGCTCCGACGAGCCGGCGCAGCCCGCCGACGTCGAGGAACGCCTCGTCGATGGAGATCGGCTCGACCAGCGGTGTGGTCTGCCGGAACACCTCGAACACCTCCCGGCTGGCCGCCGTGTAGGCCGCCATCCGGGGCGGCACCACCACCGCCTCCGGGCAGATCAGCCGGGCCCGCCGGGCGGGCATCGCGGTGCGGACGCCGCGCGCCTTGGCCTGGTAGCTGGCGGCCAGCACCACGCCGGCGCCGACGATCACCGGCCGGTCGCGCAGCCGGGGGTCGTCGCGTTGCTCGACCGAGGCGTAGAACGCGTCCAGGTCGGCGTGCAGGATGCTGGCCTCACCCGCCACCGCGCCATCATCGCACAGATGTTCGACGAACGGGTGTGAGCTGCGCAGACGTCGCCTACCCGGCGGCGGGTCGCTGCGGGTGGCAGCGGGTCACTCCGGGACGAGGCGGTACGCGCCGTCGCTGGCCGAGGTGGCCATCGAGGCGTACGCGCGCAGCGCCGCCGATACCGGCCGCTGCCGGTCGACCGGGGTGTACGGGCGGTCCCGCTTCTCCTGGGCGATCCGGCGGGCCTGCAGCACCTCGTCGGGCACGTTCAGCTCCAGCTTGCGGGCCGGGATGTCGATGACGATCTCGTCGCCCGGCTCGACCAGGGCGATCAGCCCACCGGAGGCGGCCTCGGGGGAGGCGTGCCCGATGGACAGCCCGGAGGTGCCGCCGGAGAACCGGCCGTCGGTGATCAGCGCGCAGGCCCGGCCGAGGCCGCGCCCCTTCAGAAACGAGGTCGGGTAGAGCATCTCCTGCATGCCCGGCCCACCCTTGGGGCCTTCGTAGCGGACCACCACCACGTCACCGGCGACCACCTCGCCGGCCAGGATCGCCGAGACGGTGTCCTCCTGCGACTCGTACACCTTGGCCGGGCCGCGGAAGGTCAGGCAGTCGTCGGGCACCCCGGCGGTCTTGACCACCGCGCCCTGCGGGGCCAGGTTGCCGTGCAGGATCGCCAGGCCGCCGTCGGCGGAGTACGCGTGCGCCACGTCGCGGATGCAGCCCTGCGCCGCGTCGGTGTCCAGGCTGGACCAGCGGTTGGTGGTGGAGAACGGCTCGGTGGTACGCACCCCGCCGGGGGCGGCGTGGAACAGCTCGACCGCCTCGTCGGTGGCGCTGCCGCCCCGGATGTCCCAGTCGGCCAGCCACCGGCTCAGCGACGGCGAGTGCACGGCGTGCACGTCGCGGCGCAGCGCGCCGGCCCGGTCCAGTTCGCCGAGGATCGCCGGGATGCCGCCGGCCCGGTGCACGTCCTCCATGTGGTACTTCGGGGTGTTCGGGGCGACCTTGGCCAGGCAGGGCACCCGGCGGGAGATGTCGTCGATGTCGGCGACGCCGAAGTCCAGCTCGGCCTCGCGGGCGGCGGCCAGCAGGTGCAGCACCGTGTTGGTGGAGCCGCCCATCGCCACATCCAGGGCCACCGCGTTCTCGAAGGCGGCCCGGCTGGCGACGGCGCGGGGCAGCACCGAGGCGTCGTCGCCGTCGTACCACCGCTTGGCGATCTCCACGACGGTCCGGCCGGCCTCGACGAACAGTGACTTGCGGGCGGCGTGGGTGGCCAGCACCGAGCCGTTGCCCGGCAGCGCCAGCCCGACCGCCTCGGTGAGGCAGTTCATCGAGTTGGCGGTGAACATGCCGGAGCAGGAGCCGCAGGTCGGGCAGGCGGACCGCTCGATGGTGTCGAGCTGGGCGTCGGTCACGTTGTCGTTCGACGCGGCGATCATGGCGTCGATCAGGTCGAGCTTGGCGTGCACGACGCCTTCGACGGCGACGGTCTTGCCGGCCTCCATCGGGCCGCCGGAGACGAATACGGTCGGGATGTTCAGCCGCAGCGCGGCGAGCAGCATCCCCGGGGTGATCTTGTCGCAGTTCGAGATACACACCAGCGCGTCGGCGCAGTGCGCGTTGACCATGTACTCGACGGCGTCGGCGATCAGCTCCCGGCTGGGCAGCGAGTAGAGCATGCCGCCGTGGCCCATGGCGATGCCGTCGTCGACGGCGATCGTGTTGAACTCGCGGCCCACCCCGCCGGCGTCGGCGACCGCGTCGGCGACCAGTCCGCCGAGGTCCTTCAGGTGTACGTGGCCGGGCACGAACTGGGTGAAGCTGTTGGCGATGGCGACGATCGGCTTGCCGAAGTCGTCGTCGGTCATCCCGGTGGCCCGCCACAGGGCCCGGGCGCCGGCCATCGTCCGACCGTGGGTGGAGGTCCTCGACCGCAGCTCAGGCATTCGACAAGTGTTACACCACGGTTGCCGGGCCGGCGGTCCCAGCCGTGTCGCGTTTCACGTGTCGGGATGTCTCCTGCCGGCAAACCCGCACCCCGGCACCACGGGCCGGCGCCGATCCGGCAGAGTTGTGGCGTGCACCTCCCCTCGGGCATGCAGGCGCTCGCGTTGGCGAGTGGGCTGGCGGCTGCGCTGGGCGTGGGATGGTTGTTCGTCGTGGCCCGCCGCCGGGACGGATCGTCGGACCGGGCCCACCGGCTGCTCGCGGTCGGCGCCGGGCTGACCACCGTCAGCGTGCTCACCGGGCTGGTCGGCGCCGTCGCGATGGCCGCCGAGTGGGATCGGCAGCAGCCTCAGCGGAGTCTGCTCGCCACGGTCGTCGCGGTCGGCTGCGCGCTCGGCGGACTGCTGCTGATCTGGGGCCTGCTGCGGCTGCCGGGCACCGCCGGGCGGTCCGCGCCGACCGCGCGTCACCTGCTCGACTGCCTGGCGGTCGGTGCGGCGCTGTGGTTCACCGGCTGGGTACTGGTCGCCCCACCGACCCGGCTGCTGGGCGCGGCCACCCCGACCGCCTGCCCGGCGATCCTGCTGGCCACCGCGACCGTCGCCGCGATCACCGGCGTGGCGGTGATGACCGCGCTGCACAGCGGCCGGCATCCGGCCGGTCCGCTGCTCGGCGGTGTGGGCACTGTGCTGATCGGGCTCAGCGGTATCGGCGCGGCGGCGGGCATCTGCCAGTACGGTGTGGGGCTCGTCCTGGTCGGTGCCGTCGGGTTGCCGGTCGGGCTGGTGCTGGTCTGGTTCGGTGGGGGACGGCCGGGGTGCGGCGGCAGCGCGCCGGCCGGCCTGGTGCCGCGCGGGGCCGGTTACGTGTTCCTGCCGATGGTGGTGATGGCCGCCGCAGGCTTCTACCACGTGGCCAGCGGCGGCGAGTTCACCACCGTCGCGGTGGCGGTCGGCAGCCTGGAGGGCTTCATCCTGGTGAGCCGGCAGTATCTGGCACTGCTCGACGTGCGCCGGTACGCGGCCCGGCTGGCGGCCAGCGAGGCGCACTTTCGCAACCTGGCGCACACCGACCCGTTGACCGGGTTGGCCAACCGGCGGGCGCTGCTGCGTGAGCTGTACGACTGCGTCGCCGATCGGCGTCCCGGCGGGCTGCTCACCCTGGACCTGGACGGTTTCAAGACGGTCAACGACATGCGGGGTCATGACGTCGGTGACGCGGTGCTGATCGAGGTGGGCCGGCGGCTGATCGCCGAGCTGGCCGGGGCGGGGCTGGCTGCCCGGTTGGGCGGCGACGAGTTCGCCGTACTGCTGTCGTTGCCGGACCCGGACGAGGCGCACAGCGTCGCGGTCCGGATCCTGCGCGCCCTCGACGAGCCGTACCCGCATGACAAGGGGCCGATCTACGTGTCGACGAGCATCGGGATGGCCTGTTGTTCGACTGCGCAGGACGTGCCGACGCTGTTGCGCAACGCGGACCTGGCGCTGCGCTCGGCGAAGCAGCGGGGCAAGAACCGGGTGGAGCGCTACGACGTCTCCTACGACCAGGCCCAGCGTCGCCGGGTCCGGCTGGAGCACGAGATGCGCGGCGCGATCGACCGCGGCGAGCTGCGGCTGGCCTTCCAGCCGGTGGTGGCGGTGCCGTCGGTACGGCCGGTCGGTGCCGAGGCGTTGATCCGTTGGCGCCATCCGGAGCTGGGCAAGGTGCCACCGGACGAGTTCATCCCGCTGGCCGAGGAGTGCGGGATGATCAGCCGGCTGGGTGCCTGGGTGCTCGACGAGGCGTGCCGGCAGCTGTCCCGCTGGCTGGCCGAGGGGCACGACGTCTGGGTGTCGGTCAACGTGTCACCGCACGAGCTGCACGCCCCGGAGTACGTGCTGCAGGTCGACGAGGCGTTGCGACGGCACCGGGTGCCGTCGCAACGCCTGGTGCTGGAGGTCACCGAGCATGCCGTCGCCCGGGACCTCGCGGAGCTGATCCGCCGGCTGAAGGCGCTGCGCGCCACCGGGGTACGGATCGCCCTGGACGATTTCGGCGCCGGCTACTCGTCGCTCGGCCAGCTGCGGAACCTGCCGATCGACATTCTCAAGATCGACCACAGCCTGGTGGCGGAGCAGGGGCCGGTCGCGCCGCCGCTGCCGGGTCGGCGGGCGTTCGCGCCGATGGTCGACGTGGTGATGCGGCTCGGGCACCAGTTGGGTCTGGAGGTCATCGCCGAGGGGGTGACCAACCAGGCCGAGCTGGCCGTCGTGGTGGAGGCGGGCTGCCGGTTCGGGCAGGGTGCGCTGTTCGGCTGGGGGGTGCCGGCCGAGCATCTGGAGGCGATGCTGTCTGCGGCGACGTCGTCCGGTAACCGGCATGGAATCGGCGGCCGCCGCCGTCCCGGCGAAGATCAGCAGGCCAGCGCCGGTGCGGCGTCATTAGTCGCCCAGGATGTGAGATCAGTTGACTCATCGCGTGAGATGCGTCAGGCTTAGCCCCATGTCGCTGACTCTGTCGTCTCGAGTACTTACCTGAGCGCACTCTCCGATCGAGAGTGCGCTGGCCCCGTGCATCTGCACGAGGGCCGTTTTTATTGCCACATCCCTGCCGGTTCCGGCCGATCGGTCCCATCTGCCGGATACGCCGCCGAGACCCATGTCACGAGACCACTGAGCTGAAGGCCTGAATCGTCATGACGAGACCCACGCCCGAGACCCTCGCCCACCGCGCGCACTCGGCCGCGGCGGCCGCGCCGACCCCGGTCACCCTCGCCAACGCCGTGACCCCGCCGCCGGCCCCGCCGGTGCCGGTCTCCGGCGCGGGTTGCCTGGTCCGGTCCCTGGAGGCACTCGGCGTCGACGTGGTGTTCGGCATCCCCGGCGGGGCGATCCTGCCGGCCTACGACCCGCTGTACGACTCGACGGTGCGGCACATCCTGGTCCGCCACGAGCAGGGCGCCGGGCACGCCGCGACCGGCTACGCCCAGGCCACCGGTCGGGTCGGGGTGTGCATGGCGACCTCCGGTCCGGGTGCCACCAACCTGGTCACCCCGATCGCCGACGCGTACATGGACTCGGTGCCGATCGTGGCCATCACCGGCCAGGTGGCCCGCCCGTCGATCGGCACCGACGCCTTTCAGGAAGCCGACATCCAGGGCATCACCCTGCCGATCACCAAGCACAACTACCTGGTGCAGTCGGGCGAGGAGATCCCCCGGGTGCTCGCCGAGGCGTTCCACCTGGCGGCCACCGGCCGGCCCGGCCCGGTGCTGGTCGACATCCCCAAGGACGTGCTGCAGGCGCAGACCACCTTCGCCTGGCCGCCGACGCTGGACCTGCCCGGCTACCGGCCGACCCTGCACCCGCACGGCAAGCAGATCCGCGAGGCGGCCCGGCTGATGGCCGGTGCCCGCCGCCCGGTGCTCTACGTCGGCGGCGGCGTGCTCAAGGCGCAGGCCACCGAGGGGCTGCGCCGGCTCGCCGAACTGACCGGCATCCCGGTGGTCACCACGCTGATGGCCCGGGGCGCGTTCCCCGACTCGCACCCGCAGCATCTGGGCATGCCCGGCATGCACGGCACCGTCGCGGCGGTGTACGCGCTGCAGAAGGCGGACCTGATCGTGGCTCTCGGCGCCCGGTTCGACGACCGGGTGACCGGCAAGCTGGATTCCTTCGCCCCGGGCGCGGCGGTGGTGCACGCCGACATCGACCCGGCCGAGATCGGCAAGAACCGTACCGCCGACGTGCCGATCGTCGGCGACGCGCGGCACGTCATCGACGAGCTGATCGAGGCGTACCCGGCGGCGGAGCGGGCCGCCCCCCCCGCCGGCCGCCCGGCGGTGCGCCCCGCCGGCCCGGCCGGCGACCGCAGCGACTGGTGGGCGCAGCTGGACGACCTGCGGCAACGCTACCCGCTGGGCTACGACGAGCCGGACGACGGCACGCTGTCCCCGCAGTACGTGATCGAGCGGCTCGGCAAGCTGGCCGGACCGGACGCCATCTACGTCGCCGGCGTCGGCCAGCACCAGATGTGGGCCTCCCAGTTCATCTCCTACGAGAAGCCGAACACCTGGCTCAACTCCGGCGGCCTGGGCACCATGGGGTACGCGGTCCCGGCCGCGATGGGCGCCAAGGTCGGCCAGCCGGAGACGGTGGTCTGGGCGGTCGACGGCGACGGCTGCTTCCAGATGACCAACCAGGAGCTGGCCACCTGCGCCCTGGAGGGCATCCCGGTCAAGGTGGCGCTGATCAACAACGGCAACCTGGGCATGGTCCGGCAGTGGCAGACACTGTTCTACGGCGAGCGCTACTCCAACACCGACCTGGGCACCCACAAGCACCGCATCCCGGATTTCGTCAAACTGGCCGAGGCGCTCGGCTGTGTCGGGCTGCGCTGCGAAAACGCCGCGGACGTGGACAAGACCATTGCCGCCGCAATGGAGATCAACGACGTCCCGGTCGTGATCGACTTCGTGGTCGGCAAGGACGCCATGGTCTGGCCGATGGTCGCCGCCGGCACCAGCAACGATGAGATCATGTTCGCCCGGGACGTCCGGCCCACCTTCGACGAGGACGACCTGTGACGAGGACGACCTGTCACGACCCGGCCAATCCGATGATGACGAGGAAGAAATGACCAAGCACACGCTCTCCGTGCTGGTGGAGAACAAGCCCGGGGTGCTGGCCCGGGTGTCCGGCCTGTTCTCCCGGCGCGGGTTCAACATCGACTCACTGGCGGTCGGCGAAACGGAGAACCCCGAGGTCTCCCGGGTCACCATCGTCGTCGACGCCGACTCGTCGCCGCTGGAGCAGGTGACCAAGCAGCTGAACAAGCTGGTCAACGTACTGAAGATCGTGGAACTCGATCCGGCGGTGTCGGTCGCCCGCCAGTTGCTGCTGGTCAAGGTCCGCGCGGACCGGGCGATGCGCTCGCAGGTGCTGGAGACGGTGAACCTGTTCCGCGCCCGGGTGGTGGACGTCGCACCGGACACCCTCACCGTCGAGGCCACCGGCACGACCGACAAGCTGGACGCGTTGCTGCGCGATCTCGAACCGTTCGGCATCAAGGAGATGGTGCAGTCCGGTCTGGTCGCGATCGGGCGCGGCTCCCGGTCGATCACCACCGGGCCGGCGCTGCGCGCCGCCTGACCGCCGGCCGGCAGCATCGGCTGCCGGCCCTGATGACCTGCGGCAGGCAGCTGCCGCCCGAGGAAAAGCCGGCCACCGTGGCCGGGCACACGAGAGGGAAGTCATGACCGCTGAGGTGTTCTACGACGACGACGCCGACCTGACCGTCATCCAGGGGCGGAAGGTCGCCGTGCTGGGGTACGGCAGCCAGGGCCACGCCCATGCGCTGTCGCTGCGCGACTCGGGTGTCGACGTCGTGATCGGCCTGCCGGAGGGCTCCAAGAGCCGGGCCAAGGCACAGGAGCAGGGGCTGCGGGTCCTCGGTCCAGCCGAGGCTTCGGCCTGGGCCGACGTGATCATGGTGCTGGCCCCGGACACCGCGCAGCGGTCGCTCTACGCCGAGGCGATCGCACCGAACCTGACCGCCGGCAAGGCGCTCTTCTTCGGCCACGGGCTGAACATCCGGTACGGGTTCATCACCCCGCCGGCCGATGTGGACGTGGCGATGGTGGCGCCGAAGGGCCCCGGGCACCTGGTCCGTCGGCAGTACGTCGACGGCAAGGGCGTGCCATGCCTGGTCGCGGTCGAGCAGGACGCCAGCGGTGCTGCCTTCGGTCTCGCCCTGGCGTACGCCAAGGCGATCGGCGGCACCCGGGCCGGCGTGATCAAGACCACCTTCAAGGAGGAGACCGAGACCGACCTGTTCGGTGAGCAGGCGGTGCTCTGCGGCGGCGCGTCGGCGCTGGTGCAGACCGGGTTCGAAGTGCTGACCGAGGCCGGCTACGCGCCGGAGATCGCCTACTTCGAGTGCCTGCACGAGCTCAAGCTGATCGTGGATCTGATGTACGAGGGCGGCGTCGCCCGGATGCGCTACAGCGTGTCGGACACCGCCGAGTACGGCGACTACTCCCGTGGCCCACGGGTGGTCGACGCCAGGGTCAAGGAGGAGATGCGCAAGATCCTCGCCGAGGTGCAGTCCGGGGAGTTCGCCCGGGAGTGGATCGCCGAGGACGACGCGGGCCGGCCGAACTTCGCCAAGTGGCGGGCCGAGGGCGCGGCGCACCCGATCGAGGAGACCGGGCGGAAGCTGCGCGGCATGATGAGCTGGGTCGACCGACCGATCACCGAGACCGCCTGACGCCGGACAGAGCCCATCACCGACAGTGATCGGTGATGGGCTCTGCGCCTATCTCGGGCGGAGTTTCGTTACCGGAAGATTGCGGCTTGGGGTCGGTTTCGGGTAGTCGGTTTCCGACGCCGATAATTGACCTACGGTTACAGGTAGTTAATGGCCGCCTCGGGTAATGTGCCCCGCATGCGTCTGGAGCAATCGCACCGTACGGAGCGCTTCGGGGCCGTTCGCATCCATGAGCTTCAGCGTGTCATCGAGCTGGACTCGGGGGATGTCGCCGGTGACCGCAGCCGTGGGCTGGTCTCTCAGGAGGACATCCGGGCCGTCGAGCGGGACATGGTGGTGGTCATACCCTGCATGAATGAAACACGCAGGGTGATCGAAGGAGTGCTCTCTGGTATTCCGCACGACTGTCTGATCGTGCTCGTCTCGAACAGCGGCCGGCAGCCGGTGGACCGTTATGAGATCGAGGCCCATACCGTTGAGCAGTTCTGCCGGTCGGCGGACCGGCCGGCGGTCACCGTGCACCAACGAGATCCAGGGCTGGCCGCGGCGATGAAAGCCGCCGGCATGCCGGAGCTGATCGACGAGAGCGGGCTGATCCGCACCGGCAAGGGCGAGGCGATGCTGATCGGCATGGCGGTCGCCGCGCTCACCGGGCGCCGGTACGTCGGCTACGTGGACGCCGACAACTACGTCCCCGGCGCGGTCCACGAATACTGCAAGGTGTACGCCGCTGGCCTGCACCTGGCCGACAGCCCGTATTCGATGGTCCGGATTTCCTGGCACTCCAAGCCCAAGCTGCGCGACGGTCGACTGTTCTTCAGCCGCCGGGGCCGCAGTTCGGAGATCACCAACGGATTCCTCAACCGGCTGATCGCCGAGTACTCCGGCTTCGGCACCGAGGTGATCGCCACCGGCAACGCCGGCGAGCACGCACTCAGCCTCGACCTCGGCCTGCGGCTGCGGCTGGCCGGCGGTTTCGCCGTCGAGCCGTACGAGTACGTCGACCTGTTCGAACGCTTCGGCGGCATCCTGGACACCGACAGCCCCGAGGTGATGGCGCATTCGGTGCCGGTGCTGCAGGTGGAGACCCGCAACCCGCACTTCCACGACAACAAGGGTGAGGAGCACGTCCAGGGCATGCGGATGCAGGCGCTCAACGTGCTGTACCACTCCCCGGTGTGCCTGCCGGCGGTCCGCGAGGCGATTCTCGAGTTCATGACCGACCAGGGGGCGTTGTCGCCGGGTGCCGAGCCGCCCCGCGAGCGGGTCTATCCGCCGGTCGGTTCGCTCGCCTTCGACCTGCTCTACGACACCCTGGAGGCGGAGGCCGGCACGTTCCGGCAGATCGGTGACGGCGGCATCGTCCGCAGCCGGATCCCCCGCCATCCGGTCAGTCCGGCGGCAGCCGGCTGACGGTCCGGCGGGGCGGGCTGACGGGTACGGCGGCAGCCGGCTGACGGTCCGGCGGCGGTCGGAGTGCGGCGGCGGTTGGCCGGGGGCGGGTGTTAGGTCTGATTTGTGAGGGCCCTCACCCCCGGCCCTGAGCCGCGCCGTCCACGGCTGCGCCTACGATCGCGGGTAGGCCGCCTCCGTGCCGGCGCGACACCCGGGCGGGGGAGCGTAGGGCGCAGAGCGGCGCCCCACCGCCGCCGATACCCGTCCCGGACGACTTTGAGGACCAATGAATCCTGTCGTACTGATCGCTGAAGAGCTCGCGCCCGCCGCAATCGACGTACTCGCTCATGACTTCGATGTCCGCCACGTCGACGGCACGGACCGTCCCGCCCTGCTGGCCGCGCTCGCCGACGCCCACGCGGTGATCGTGCGCAGCGCCACCCAGATCGACGCCGAGGCGTTGGCCGCCGCGCCCCAGCTGAAGGTGGTCGCCCGCGCCGGCGTCGGCCTGGACAACGTCGAGGTGCCGGCCGCCACCGCCCGAGGCGTCATGGTGGTGAACGCACCCACCTCCAACATCGTCTCCGCTGCTGAGCAGGCGATCGCCCTGCTGCTCGCGGTGGCCCGCAACACCGCAAGCGCCAGCGCCGCGCTCAAGGCCGGCGAGTGGAAACGGTCGAAGTACACCGGCGTCGAGCTGCAGGGCAAGACCGTCGGCGTGGTCGGGCTCGGCCGCATCGGCGTGCTGTTCGCGCAGCGGATCGCCGCGTTCGGCACCCGGCTGATCGCGTACGACCCGTACATCCAGCCGGCCCGCGCGGCGCAGCTCGGGGTTCGCCTGGTCGGGCTGGAGGAGCTGCTCCGGGAGAGCGACTTCATCTCGATCCACCTGCCGAAGACCCCGGAGACGCTCGGCCTGATCGGCGAGAAGGAGCTGGCGATCGTCAAGCCCGGGGTCCGGATCGTCAACGCCGCCCGGGGCGGCCTCGTCGACGAGCAGGCGCTGGCCGATGCGTTGGCCGAGGGCCGGGTCGGTGGTGCCGGCGTCGACGTGTACGCGAAGGAGCCGTGCACCTCGTCGCCGCTGTTCGCCTTCGACAACGTCGTCGCCACCCCGCACCTGGGGGCCTCGACCGCCGAGGCGCAGGACAAGGCGGGTCTGGCCGTGGCCCGCAGCGTCAAGCTCGCGCTGCAGGGCGAGTTCGTTCCCGACGCGGTGAACGTGCAGGCCGGCGGGGTGGTCGCCGAGGATGTCCGGCCGCTGCTGCCGCTGGCCGAGAAGCTCGGCAAGGTGTTCACCGCGGTGGCCGGGGTGGTCGCGGCCAGCGTCACCGTCGAGGTCCGCGGCGAGGTCGTCGGCAACGAGGTGTCGGTGCTCAAGCTGGCCGCCACCAAGGGGCTGTTCAGCTCGGTGGTCGAGGAGCAGGTCACCTACGTCAACGCGCCGCACCTGGCCGCCGACCGGGGCGTCGAGGTGGAGCTGGTCACCCACCCGGACACCGTCGACCAGCCCAACCTGGTCACCGTCCGGGGGGTGCTGCCCGACGGCGGTACGGCAAGTGTCTCCGGCACCGTGGTGCAGTCCGCCGGGCGGGACGTGGTCCGGCTGACCGAGGTCGACGGCTTCGACCTCGAGCTGTCCGCCGAGGGCATCCTGCTCTTCTTCCGGTACGCCGACCGGCCGGGCGTGGTCGGGACGATCGGCTCGATCCTCGGCGAGTCCAGTGTCAACATCGCCGCCATGCAGGTGGCTCGGCGGTCCGCCGGTGGCGAGGCGCTGATGACCCTCACCGTCGACTCCGCCGTCGGCGCGGAGTCGCTGCACAATGCCGCCAGCTCGATCGGGGCGACCGCGGCCAGCGCGGTGGACCTTCGCGAGGAGTGACCCGCCGGACGTGTCGTCCGACTTCGGCGGTTCGGGGACCCTCGTCCCCGAACCGCCGCCCGCTCAGCGGGTCGACGCGCTGGCCGGCGGCGGGTAGACCGAGCCGTCCTGCGGGTCGAGCAGCAGCAGATCGTGTTCCTGAGCCAGCCGTTCGATGGTGAGCAGCACCTCGTCGGCGCAGGTCTGACGCAGGTTCATCTCGACGTGGTCGGTTGCGGTATGTAATGGGACCTTTGCCCAGGGGCAGTCTTCTGTGGTGGAAGCGGCACCTTGATCCGGGTAACTGGCGGTCAGCGCGGCGTGGAAGGACGTGATCCGGCGGTCGGTCGCACCGTCGGC
Organism: Solwaraspora sp. WMMA2059; assembly: GCF_027497315.1. Taxonomy (GTDB): domain Bacteria; phylum Actinomycetota; class Actinomycetes; order Mycobacteriales; family Micromonosporaceae; genus Micromonospora_E. The sequence continues at coordinate 1,277,746 of NZ_CP114908.1, forward strand.
GTGCTCACCCTGCCGGCACAGTTCGTGTGCGGCGTGTACGTCCGCCGAGGTGGACTGATCGTCCAACGCCCATACGACTAGATCGAATGTCACGCCGCACAGCGTGCCATCCATCAGGGGGATCATTCCACCCAGTGCCGTGGCCGACAAGCAATGTCAGAGGAATTGGAACCTTGCGCCCGGTTGTGCGGAATCGATAGCGTGGCGGTGCGGTTGCTCAGGAGTTGCTCCGGCGCCGGTCGCGTCTTCGGGTGACGTTCCGGCCGGGCCGTGGTCTCCCGGGTGACTGCACCCCCGGTGCGCGAGCTGAGCGCACGTGTCGCCGGCCCGCTCCCGTGGTCATTTGCCGAGATCACGGGGGTGGGCCGCGCCAGGGGGCGATCTTCTTTCGCCGACCAGGTCCAGTACGTGGTATCCGTCCACTGTAGGAAACCAGTCGCGGCCGGCGGGTCCGGCGGCGAACAGCGCGGTCGCGTAGCCGTCGGCCACCGCGAGGTCCGCGCCGATCACCATGGCGGCGCTGTCCCGCTCCACTACGGCCCCGGTGTGCGGGTCGACGACCTTTCGGCTGCCGGCGGTCAGTCCGCTGGTCCCGATCGCTCCGTCCACCATGGTCACGGTGGTCGGCTGGCTGCCCGGCGTGGCGCCGGCCGGGCCGTCGCCGGTGTCTGCGGACAGCGGCTGCTGCAGGGCGATCCGCCACGGTCCGCCGTGCGGGGCGCGTCCGCGTACCACCAGATCACCGCCGCTGACCACGGCGTATTCGGTGATTCCGGCGGCGCGCAACCGACCAGCGGCCCGCTCGATGGCCCAGCCCTTGATCATGCCGGCCGGGTCGAACCCACCGGGCACCGCCCACGGGTCGAACCAGCCCTCGGTGGCCACCCGCATCGCCTCGCACCGGTGCACGATATCGGCCAGCGGCGGATAGACCTCGGCCGCGACCTCACCCCGGCGCAGCAGCGAAACCAGACTGTTCGGCCGCAGCGGACTGTACGTCACGTCGATCGCCCGCAGCTCCGCGACCGCGTCGCCGATCGCCTCGCTCAGCCCACGCCGGCCGATCCGTTCGCTGCCCACCAGAACGAGCTGGTACTCGGTGGTGGACGTGGCGACGGTGTGCCGGGCGACCAGCTGGCCGGCCGGGCGGTTGCCGTCCGTTGCCGTGGCGGTGCCGGACGACCCGGTCGGGGCGCCGGCTCCCGGCGTCGGACCGATCCGCAGATCGGGCGGTTCCGGCTGGGCGGCGCGGTACGCCAGCATCGTCGATTCTCCTTCGCCGGTGCCCGGATCCGGTCTTCACCTACAGTAGCCGTCCGAGGTAAGTATGGTGTTAAGCCCGGCTGTGTGCCCCCTGGGCGGCGCGGGACTCCTCGACCAGCGGGTAACGTCCGTATCCTGGGACCGACGTACCGATTTCCGGGACGATCGCTTAACGTGCGCTAGGCGGTCGACGGAGCAGACGAGGGAGTTGACGTGGCGATGGCGCGGATCGCGGTCGTGGCCGGCGACGGCATCGGATCCGAGGTGACCGCGCAGGCCCGGAAGGTCATCGACGCGGTGCTGCCCGGCGTCGAGGCGACCGAGTACGACCTCGGCGCCGCCCGCTACCACCGCACCGGCGAGGTGCTGCCCGACTCGGTACTGGACGAACTCGCCGGTCACGACGCCATCCTGCTCGGCGCGGTCGGCGACCCCAGCGTCCCGCCCGGAGTACTGGAGCGCGGCCTGCTGCTCAAGCTGCGGTTCGCCTTCGACCAGTACGTCAACCTGCGTCCGTCCCGGCTCTGGCCCGGCACCGCCAGCCCGCTCGGGGGCGTCAAGCCGGGCGAGATCGACTTCGTCGTGGTTCGCGAGGGCACCGAGGGCCTCTACACCGGGGCCGGCGGCACGATGCACCGCGACACCCCCGCCGAGGTCGCCACCGAGGAGAGCCTCAACACCCGGCACGGGGTGGAGCGGGTGATCCGGGACGCCTTCACCCGCGCCGCGCGCCGGGAGCGGCGCAAGGTCACCCTGGTGCACAAGACCAACGTGCTGACCCACGCCGGGTCGCTGTGGTCGCGGACCTTCGCCGCCGTCAAGGCCGACTTCCCGGACGTCGAGACCGAGTACCAGCACGTCGACGCCGCGGCCATGTTCATGGTCACCCAGCCCCAGCGCTACGACGTGGTGGTCACCGACAACCTGTTCGGTGACATCCTGACCGACATCGCCGCTGCCGTGACCGGCGGCATCGGACTGGCGGCCAGCGGCTGCATCAACCCGGAACGCCGCTACCCGTCGATGTTCGAGCCGGTGCACGGCTCCGCGCCGGACATCGCTGGCAAGGGCGTCGCCGACCCGGTGGCCGCCGTGCTGTCCGCGTCGCTACTGCTCGACCACCTCGGTCACCCTGAATCGGCCGAGCGAGTAGCCAGGGCGGTCGCGGCCGAGTTGGCCTCCCGCGCTCCGGGAGCCACGCTGCGTACCGCCGAGATCGGCGATCGGCTGGCCGCTCACGCGGTGGGCTGAGCCCAACCGCTCGACCCGCGTACCGCCGGTCGAGCCTCGCCGTTGCCACACCGCGCACCGGCCGTGCGGACCGGTGTCCGCCCACGTCACGCGCGTCGGCGGCCGGATCCGCGCCGTCCTCCGTCGAGCCCGACCGGTACGGCCTCCGTCGATTCACACGCCGATGCGCGGATCGATCCGGGTGCCCCGTGCCGGTCGGCGCGCCGACGTACCTCGGCCGTCGACGCCACCGCCGACGGCCAATCACCAGGTGGCGGACCTACCGGCCGTCGTGCCGGTTCCCGCTGAACGAACGTTCGGGGTAAGTTGCATGACACACAGCTTCGTCGCTTTCTCGCCATGGAGGTCAGCCCGATGATCGGCGGTGACAAACTCGAATTCGAGATCCGTCCGAATCCACACCCGGTAGCCGACGCGGAACGCGCCGCGCTGCTGGCCAATCCCGGGTTCGGTCAGATCTTCACCGACCACATGGTCACCGTCCGGTACGCCGAGGGCAAGGGCTGGTACGACGCCCGGGTGGAGCCACGGGCGCCGATCCCGATGGATCCGGCGACCGCGGTGCTGCACTACGCCCAGGAAATCTTCGAAGGACTGAAGGCCTACCACGCTGCGGACGGGGGAGTGACCCTGTTCCGCCCGGACGCCAACGCGGCGCGGTTCATCGCCTCCGGTGCCCGGATGGCGATGCCGGCCCTGCCGGAGCAGGTCTTCCTCGACTCGCTGCGGCACCTGATCACGATTGATCGACAGTGGATTCCCGCCGGTGACGACGGCAGCCTCTACCTGCGACCGTTCATGTTCGCCAGTGAGGTCTTCCTCGGTGTCCGGCCGGCCCGCGAGTACCTCTACGCGGTGATCGCCTCACCGGTAGGTTCCTACTTCTCCGGCGGCGTCAAACCGGTGACGGTCTGGGCGTCCTCGGTCTACACCCGGGCCGCCCCGGGCGGTACCGGGGCCGCGAAGTGCGGGGGCAACTACGCCGCCTCGCTGGTGGCCCAGGCAGAGGCGATCGAGCACGGCTGCGACCAGGTGGTCTTCCTCGACGCGGTGCAACGGCAGTACGTCGACGAACTCGGCGGCATGAACGTCTTCTTCGTCTACGACGACGGTTCGCTGGTCACCCCGCCGCTGACCGGCGCGATCCTGCCGGGCATCACCCGCGAGTCGGTGATCACCCTGGCCCGCCGGGCCGGTCACCAGGTCGTGGAACAGCCGGTCAGCCTGGCCCAGTGGCAGGCCGACGCGGCCAGCGGCAGATTGCGTGAGGCGTTCGCCTGCGGCACCGCTGCGGTGATCACGCCGATCGGCCGGGTCCGCTCGGCCGACGGCGAGTTCACCGTGGCCGACGGCGGGCCGGGGGAGGTCACCATGGCGCTGCGGCAGAGCCTGGTCGACCTGCAGCGGGGCCGGGGCGCCGACCCGGACGGCTGGGTGCACCGGGTGTTCTGAGCAGCGCCGTGACGTGGTGACCGGGCCCCGGCCCGGTCACCACGTCATCCGGTCACTGGGTCAACAGGTGGTCGCGCAACGCCGTGATCCGGTCTGCGGGCAGCCCGGCTGCGCGCAGGTACCCCTCGACCGAGCCGTGCCGCTGCCGCAGCTCGGTGAGGAACGTCTGCATCGCCTCGGCCGGGCAGGAGAAGAACGGCACCGGCACCAGATGGTCGTTGCCGGCCTGGGTACGCAGCCAGGCGAGCAGCCGTTCGCTGCCGGCGTTGCTCAACGCGTAGTCCTCGGCGATCACCGAATCCCGGACCCCGAGCAGGGACAGAGTCATCGCGCAGACCAGCCCGGTGCGGTCCTTGCCGGCCATGCAGTGCACCACCGCCGGTGCGGTCCGCGCCTCGGCCAGCAGTGAGATCGCCGCGACGAAACCGTCTGCGGCCTGTTCGGTCAGATCGTGGTAGCGGTCGGCCAGGTAGCGGGCGGCACCCTGCTCCGGCTGGTAGGGGATCTCGCCCCAGTCCTGGTGCCGTAGGTGGATGTTGTGGTACTCGAAGCCGTCCGCTGGCGGGATTCGTCCGTACGTCTCGACCTCGTGCGGCCGGCGCAGGTCGATCACGGTCCGTACGCCGAGCGCATCGAACGCCGCCGCGTCGTCGGTGTCGAGCCGGTGCGGCGAGTCGGCCCGGTAGATCCGCTGCCAGCGGACCGTACGGCCGTCGAGCCCCGGGTAGCCCCCGATGTCGCGGAAGTTGAACATGGTCGCGAAGGCCAACGAGCGGGTGGCGGCGGCAGTCATGGATCCTACGGTAGCCAGCCCGACCGACACCGGTAAACGGTGCGGGTAGCCGGTGCCACCCGCACCGGCCACCCGCACCGGGTGGGTCGTCACCGGGTCAGATGATCCGGCCCGGCGCCATCGGCGGGACCGGGGTGCCGGTGGCACCGCCGTAGTAGGCGCTCAGCTTGTCGCGGTACGCCGGATCTGTCGAGCTGGTCCCGTCGTACTCGGGGGCGTCCTTGATCTGGCTCTTGTCGCGGTCGACGTAGACCTTCTGCTCGTCGTGGTCGACGTGGTTGACCACCCCGGCCGGCAGCATCACCTTCCGGCCGAAGATCCACGGCCCGGTGTCGACCACCAGATGGCTGCCGTCCACCTCTTCGGTGGCGGAGTCGATCTTGCCGATGCCGCCGTCGGTCGCCTCGACGTGGTAGCCGGCCAGGTTGGCGCCGTCGACCCCCGCGTCGTCGCGGTAGCGCCACGGGTCGAACGTGCCGGCCGGGGTGCCGCCCACGACGTCACCCTGACCACCGGCCGGCCCCGTCAGTGCGGTGTGTTGCGGATCGAGCCTGTCCATCGGAGGTCACTCCCTCGCTCGGCGGAACTGACTGCGTCGTCGTCCCAGGAATACCCATGGCGCTCGATCGGTACACCTGACCTCGGACGGTCCCACTGTCCCGCGATGTGGATTCGACTACCGGTCCGGGCGCGGTCGGTGGCAAAGTACCCTGCGTGACTCGCCTCGTACTCATTATTGGCAGTTAGCGCGCCCGGCAACCGTCCGCCGAGCGCGCAGACCTCCCGCATCCGCGGGGGGTCTTTTTGTTGGCCGTACGAGGTCGGCCGGACGAGCGGGTGGGGACGGCCCGGCGCGAGCAGCGGGTGGTACGGGACGTCCGTCGAAAGGATCGAGATGACTTTCCAGGTCTATGACACGACTCTGCGCGACGGTGCGCAGCGTGAGGGCATCAGCTACTCGGTGGTCGACAAACTCGCCGTCGCGCGGCTGCTGGACGACTTCGGCGTCGGCTTCATCGAGGGCGGCTGGCCCGGCGCGATGCCGAAGGACACCGAGTTCTTCCGCAGAGCCCGCACCGAACTCGATCTGCGGCACGCCGTACTCGTCGCGTTCGGTGCCACCCGCAAGGCCGGCGTCAAGGTCGCCGACGATCCGCAGGTACGGGCCCTGCTCGACGCCGAGACACCAGCGGTCTGCCTGGTCGCCAAGTCCGACATCCGGCACGTCGAACGGGCGCTGCGCACCACCGGCGCGGAGAACCTGGCGATGGTCACCGACACGGTCGCGCACTTCGTCGCCGAGGGCCGGCGGGTCTTCCTCGACTGCGAACACTTCTTCGACGGCTTCCGGCACGACCCGGCGTACACCGCCTCGGTGGTCAGCGCGGCGGCCGCCGCCGGCGCCGAGGTCGTGGTGATGTGCGACACCAATGGCGGGATGCTGCCGTCACAGATCGGCGCGGCGATCGCCGATCTGGTCGACCGGACCGGGCTGAGCGCCGACCGGCTCGGCATCCACTGCCAGAACGACACCTCCTGCGCGGTGGCCAACACCATCGCCGCCGTCGAGGCCGGCGTCCGGCACTTCCAGGGCACCGCCAACGGGTACGGCGAACGCCCCGGCAACGCCGACCTGTTCGCCGTCGTCGCCAACCTGCAACTCAAGCTCGGGCTGCCGGTCCTACCGGACGGCTGCCTGGAACAGATGGTGCGCGTCTCGCACGCCATCGCCGAGATCGCCAACATCGCCCCCGACACCCACCAGGCCTACGTCGGGGCCGCCGCCTTCGCCCACAAGGCGGGGCTGCACGCGAGTGCGATCAAAGTGGATCCGTTGCTGTACAACCACGTCGACCCGTCGGTTGTCGGCAACGACATGCGGATCCTGGTGACCGAGATGGCCGGCCGGGCCAGCATCGAGTTGAAGAGTCGTGAACTCGGTGTCGACCTGGCCGGCCATCCGGACGCGCTGTCCCGGGTCACCAAGCGGGTCAAGGAGCTGGAGGCCGGCGGCTGGTCCTTCGAAGCCGCCGACGCCTCGTTCGAGCTGCTGGTCCGCTCCGAGTTGGCGGCCGACACCGGTGCCGTCACCACCCGGCCGTTCGCCCTGGAGTCCTACCGGGTGCTGGTGGAGCACCGCGAGGACGGCGCGGTGGTCTCCGAGGCCACCGTCAAGGTCCGGGTACGCGGCGAGCGGGTGATCGCCACCGCCGAGGGCAACGGCCCGGTCAACGCCCTCGACGAGGCGTTGCGGGTGGCGCTGCGCAGCCACTACCCGGACCTGGCCGACTTCCGGTTGGCCGACTACAAGGTGCGGATCCTGGAAGGCAGCCAGGGCACCGGGGCGATCACCCGGGTGCTGGTGGAGACGGTCGACGGCAACGCCCGGGACTGGACCACCGTCGGGGTGCACGAGAACGTGGTCGAGGCCAGCTGGCACGCCCTGGTCGACGCGCTCACCTACGGACTGGCCCGCAGCCGGACCACCACTGGCGTCTGACCTGCCGGCCCGGGGCCACCGGTGACCTGCCCTGGCCCCGGGCGGGCGGTCCAGGTCAAGCGGCCGGCAGCACCAGCCCGGCGACGACCATCCGGTGGTCGCTGCCGGGCACCCGGTGCACGGTCACCGACCGCACCCCGATCCGGTCGTCCACCAGCACCCGGTCCAGCGTCACCGGCGGGATCGGGCTACCGCTGTACGGCCCCCAGGTGCCGACCAGCCCGTCGCCGGTCGCGTCGGCGGCGTCGACGTAGCCTGCCGCGATCAGCCGGCGCAGCGCCGCGTGGTCCAGGGTGGCGTTGAAGTCGCCGGCCAGGATTCGCGGCGGGCCCTGCGGGTCGGGGCGGGGCTGTCCGGCCAGGTCGGCCCGCCACGACGACAGGGTGTGCAGCGCGAACGGCGCCATCGGGTGCGCCGACTCGACCCGTACCGGCCCGCTGCCCGGCGGGCGGACCGTGCCGTACGACTGGGCGAAGCCGCCCACGTTGCGCCGCACCCCGTCGTCGGTGACCGGCCAGCGCGCGTAGACCGCCGACCCGGTGGTCCCCACCTCCGGATCGGCCCGGCGGTACGGCAACAGGTCGCCGACGCCGAGCCGGTCCAGCTCGGCCTCGGCCGCCGGAGTGAACTCCTGCATCGCCAGCACGTCCACCCGCTCCCGGCGCAGCAACTCCATCAGCACCGTCAGGTCCGCCGCCCCGGCCAGCAGGTTGGCCGTGGCGACCCGGACCGTGACCCCGTCGGCGGCGGTCGCGGTCCGGCCGCCGTCCGGCACCGCCCGGGGCAGCACCGCGACGGCCAACGACACCACCGCCAGCAGCGCGGCACCGCTGGCCCACCACCGCCGGGACCAGACCGCCACCGCCAGCGGGACAACCGTCCAGGCCGCCACGTACGGGGTGAACGCGAGCAGCTGCACCAGCGGGCCGGACTCCCAGCCGGCCAGCCGCAGCACCGCCCAGAGCAGCCCCGGCAGCACCACCGGCCACACCAGCCAACCGGCCGGGCGGCGCCTGGTGCTGGCCGGGGGCTGCGGGGTGGAACTGGTCTGTGGCGCGGTCACGCCGGAACGGTATCCGGTGTGACCGGCGTCGGACCTGCCACCCCGGTTCGGTGTCGGTCCTACCACCCCGGCCGGTCAATCACCCGGTCGGCGACGGATCCCGGCGTTAGAACGGCCCGATCCGGGGCACCCCTGCGCCGGCGCCGCAGTGGCCCCGCACCGTCGGGGCCGACCGGCGATTGGCGACCAGCGTCAAGGACGGTGCGATGACGACGACCGAGCCACAAGTCAGTACGGAACAGCCAGCCGACGCCGCTCCGGCCGCGGCCGCACTGGAGCAGACGCTGTTCGAGGTCAAACGGGTGATCGTCGGGCAGGACAGGCTGGTCGAGCGGCTACTCACCGCGTTGCTCGCCAACGGACACTGCCTGCTGGAGGGCGTACCGGGGATCGCCAAGACCCTCGCGGCGCAGACCCTCGCGGTCGCCGTCGGCGGCAGCTTCTCCCGGATCCAGTTCACCCCCGACCTGGTGCCCTCCGACATCGTCGGCACCCGGATCTACCGGGCGTCGACCGAGTCGTTCGACGTCGAACTCGGGCCGGTGATGGCCAACCTGGTGCTCGCCGACGAGATCAACCGGGCGCCGGCCAAGGTGCAGTCGGCGCTGCTCGAGGCGATGGCCGAGCGGCAGGTCTCGATCGGCGGCCGCAGCTACCCGGTGCCGGACCCGTTCCTGGTACTGGCCACCCAGAACCCGATCGAGTCCGAAGGCGTCTACCAGCTTCCGGAGGCGCAACGGGACCGGTTCCTGATGAAGGTCGTGGTCGACTACCCGACCGACGAGGAGGAGCTCGGCATCCTCTACCGGATGGGGGTGGACCGCCCGCAGCCCCGCCAGGTGCTGGACGCGGCCACCCTGTGCGCGATGCAGCAGCAGGCCCGGGAGGTGTTCGTCCACCACGCGCTCGCCGAGTACATCGTCCGGCTGGTGCTGGCCACCCGCCGCCCGCAACTGTTCGGGCTGCCGGAGCTGACCGGGCTGCTGGCGTACGGTGCCAGCCCGCGCGCCACCCTCGGTCTGGTCGCCGCCGCCCGGGGCCTGGCACTGCTGCGCGGCCGCGACTACGTGCTGCCCGAGGACGTCCGGGAACTCGCCACCGACGTGCTCGCCCACCGGCTGGTGCTCTCCTTCGACGCGGTCGCGGACGGCGTCGACGCCGGGTCGATCGTCCGCCGGCTGATCCAGGTGGTCCCGCCGCCGCGGATCGCGCCGGCCCACGACCAGCGACCCGGACTGGCGGCCGTCGCGTGACTGGCGACTGCCCGCCCGGCCCGGCCACCCTGCCGGAGCTGACCCCACCGGACCCGCTGCGCCGGCTGGAGCTGACCGTGACCCGGCGGCTGGACGGCCTGCTGCACGGGCAGCACCTGGGTCTGCTGCCCGGCGCCGGCAGCGAACCCGCCGGCAGCCGGGAGTACCGGCCCGGCGAGGACGAGGTACGCCGGATGGACTGGGCGGTCACCGCCCGGACCACCGTGCCGCACGTCCGCGAGGTCGACGCCGACCGGGAGCTGACCTGCTGGCTGCTGGTCGACGGGACGGCCAGCATGGACTTCGGCACCGGTGAGCTGGAGAAGCGGGAACTGGCGGTGGCGGCGGTCGCCGCGGTCGGCTTCCTGACCGCCGGCACCGGCAACGCGGTCGGGGCGCAGCTGATCGGGGCGGGCGGCATCCGCCGGTTCCCGGCCCGCACCGGCCGGGACCATCTGCTGCACCTGCTCCGTGCGCTGCTCGCGGCGCCCCGCGTACCGGCCGACCGGTCCGGCCGGGACGCGCCGCCGCCGCTGGCCGACGGGATCGACGGGCTCCGGCGGGCGGCCACCCGGCGCGGGCTGGCGGTGGTGGTCTCCGACTTCCTCGACGGACTGCCGGACGACCCGGCCGACCGGCCGGACTGGGAACGGCCGCTGCGCCGGCTCGCCGCCGGGCACCAGGTGCTGGCGATCGAGGTCACCGACCCCCGGGAACTCGACCTGCCCGACGTCGGGGTGATCACCGTCGAGGACCCGGAGACCGGCCGTCGGCGGGAGATCAGCACCGCCAGCCGGGACCTGCGGCGACGGTACGCCGAGGCCGCCGCCGAGCAGCGTGGCCAGGTGGCCGGGGCGATCCGCCGGTCCGGCGCGGCCCATCTGGCGCTGCGTACCGACCGGGACTGGGTGGCCGACATAGTCCGGCACGTGCACCGCCAACGGCAACTGGCCGGCTGCCCGCCGGCCCGCCCCGCCCCGGTACCGGCAGGAGGAGACCGATGACGTGGCAGTCCCCGGAGCGGCTGTGGCTGCTCGCCGCGGTTGCCGCGCTGGCCGGCGGCTATCTGCTGATGCAGCGGCGCGGTGCCCGGTACGCGGTTCGGTTCACCAACCTGCGGCTGCTGGACCGGGTGGCGCCGCAGCGTCCGGCCTGGCGTCGGCACCTGCCGGCCGGCCTGTTCCTGGCGATGCTGGCGTTGCTGGTGGCCGGGTTCGCCCGGCCGATGGACGAGGTCCGGGTGCCCCGGGAACGAGCCACGGTGATGGTCGCGGTGGACGTGTCCACCTCGATGCTGGCCAACGACGTACGGCCGGATCGGCTCGGCGCGGCGAAACGGTCGGCGCACGAGTTCGTCGGCGATCTGCCGGCGCAGTTCAACGTCGGCCTGGTGGCGTTCGCCGGCAACGCCTCGGTGCTGGTCGGGCCGGGTACCGACCGGGAGGCGCTGGGAGCCGGCATCGACCGGCTCGCCGAAGGGATCACCGGGGCCCAGGGCACCGCCATCGGCGAGGCGATCAAGACGTCGCTGGAGGCGATCCGGTCGCTGGACGCGCAGGCCGCCGAGGAGATCCCACCGGCGCGGATCGTGCTGCTGTCCGACGGGGCGAACACGTCCGGGCGGTCGCCGGAATCGGCGGCGGCCGAGGCGGTGGAGGCCGGGATCCCGATCGACACCATCTCGGTCGGGACCGCCGCCGGCTACATCGACTACGGCGGCGGCCGGCCGCTGCGGGTGCCGGTGGACGGCGAGAACCTCGAAGCGGTGGCCGAGTTGACCGGCGGTGCCTACCACGAGGCGGCCAGCAGCAGCCAGTTGAGTGCCGTGTACGCCGACATCGGCACCTCGGTCGGCTACCGGCTGGAGCTGGCCGACGTGTCGGCCCGGTTCATCGGATTCGGTCTGCTGCTCGCCGTGGCTGCCGCCGGGACCTCGCTGTTGTGGTTCTCCCGGCTGCCCTGACCCGCGTCACCCCCCCCGCGAGACCCGACCTGGACCTGAGGAGGAGCCGATGACTGTGCCCACCGGGCTGGGCGAGCCGCGTGGCCCGTGGTTCGTCTCGCCGGACGCGGACCGCTGGCCGGGGCTGGACGGCTCCGCCGTACCGCCGGCACCGACCCCGCCGCGACGGTGGCGCCGCCGGCTGCTGACCGTCGCCGCGGTGCTCACCCTGTCGGCGGCGTCCGGCGGGCTGGCCGGCGCGGTGGTCGCCGGCCGGGGCGGCGACGCGGGACAGCCGGCGGCGCTGCCGTCGCCGTCGGCCACCCCCGGGGTGTCGCCGGACCTGGTGGCGGCGGCGGCCAAGGTGCTGCCCGGTGTGGTGTCGGTCCAGGTCGAGCGGGGCAGCATGATATCCGGCGGGTCCGGCTTCGCGATCGACGACCAGCATCACATCATCACCAACGACCACATCCTGGACGGCGACAGCGAACCGGGGACTCCGCTCAACGGCCACCAGGTCAGCGTCGTCGCCCAGGACGGTAGGCGGCTCGTCGCCGAGGTGGTCGGCCGGGACCCGGACAGCGACATCGCGGTGCTGCGGGTGCCGTCGTCCGCCGGTCTTCGTCCGCTGGCCCTGGCCCAGCCCGGCGCCACCCAGGTCGGAGAGTCGGTCCTGGCGGTCGGCTCCCCGCTCGGCCTGTCCGGCACGGTCACCGCCGGGATTGTCAGCGCCCTGGACCGTGAGGTGATGCTCGGCAACGGCGGGCGGCAGACCGCGGTGCAGACCGACGCGTCGATCAATCCCGGCAACTCGGGCGGGCCGCTGGTCAACGTCGACGGCGAGGTGATCGGGGTGAACACCGCCATCGCCACGTTGGAGGGTGTCGGGTCGATCGGCATCGGCTTCGCCATCCCGATCCACCGGGCCGAGCAGACGGCCGACGAGATCATCCGGCGGGGCGGCTGACCACCGCCCAGGTGGTCGGCGCCGAGGGCGGCGGTACTGTCGGATGATGGCGGCAGGCGAGATGCGGGTCACCGACTCGGTGGTGATCCCGGCGGGCGAGTTGACCGAGCGGTTCTCCCGTTCGTCCGGACCCGGCGGCCAGGGTGTCAACACGGCGGACTCGCGGGTCGAGCTGTCGTTCGACGTCGCCGGCTCGACCGCGCTGCCGTCGTGGCTGCGCCAGCGGGCGGTGCAGCGGCTGGCCAGTCGGTTGGTCGGCGGGGTGTTGACGGTCACCGCCAGCGAGCACCGCAACCAGTTGGCGAACCGGGCCGCGGCCCGGGACCGGTTGTCCGCGCTGCTGCGGGAGGCGATCGCGCCGCCGGCGCCGCCGCGGCGGCCGACCCGGCCGTCCCGGGCGGCGAAGGAACGGCGGATCAGCGACAAGAAACGCCGGGCGCAGACGAAGCGTCTGCGCCGCGGCGATCCTGACTGACCCGGTACGCGGCCTGGTCAGCTATTCGGCCCGGTCAGCACCAGCAGGCGTTGGCCCAGCTGTCGGTGGACCAGAAGTGCGAGCCCCAGTCGCCCGGCGTCCACGATCCGGTGGACCAGAAGTGGCTCGACCAGGCGGGGTCCACCCAGGACCCAGAGCCGTCCCAGGACGGCGAGGTCCAGGCCGCGCCGCCCCAGGTGCGACTGGCCCAGGAGGTGCCGGTCCAGCCGTCCGCGGCCATCCGGTGGCCCAGCCAGACGCCGCCGGACCAGGCGGTCCGGGCCGCGGACTGGCTGGCCCAGGCCGGGCTGCTGAACGGGCCGAAGATGCTCTGCTCGCCCTGCAGCGTCACGTTGTTGCGGGCCACCCGGCTGGTGCCCCGGGACGCGTCGATCGGGCCGTGTCCGTCGGACCTTGTCCACTGCTGCGGCTGCCACACCGGGGTGTAGGTCAGCGCCGTCTGCAGGTTGATGCTGCGCAGACCGAGGTTCGCGCCCCCGCCGGTGGGCAGGAAGGTGCCGCTCTCCACCAGCACCTGCTTGACCTCGTCCGGGGTCAGCCACGGCTTGGCTTGGAGCAGCAGCGCGGCGACGGCCGAGGTGACCGCGACCGCCTGCGAGGTGCCGGTGCCCCGGAACAGGGTGCTGCCGACCCGGGCACCGGGGTAGTGGTTGTCGACGTTGGAGCCCGGGTTACGCAGCGACAGCACCGATTCGCCGGGAGCCAGCAGATCCAGTTGCCGGCCGGCGGTGGCGAGGTTGGTGAACGGCGCGAGTTCGTCGTCGGCGGTGGTCAGCGTGCCCTTGGTCAGACTGGCGCCGACCGTGACGACGTACGGGTTGGTCGCTGGATTGTCCAGCCGGCCGAACCCGTTGCCGTCGTTGCCGGCGGCCGCCACGACCACGATCCCGGCGTGCCACGCCTGTTCGACGGCGAAGTGCAGCGGATCGGTCCAGAAGGCTGGGTTGCCGGCGGAGCCGTACGCCAGGTTCAGTACCCGGATCGGATGGGTGGGGTCGTGGTCGCGGTTGGTGACGACCCAGTCGACCGCCGCGATGACCTGTGAGACGTCGACCGCGCCGTTGGCCGTACCGACCTTGACCGAGGTCAGTTTCGCCTTCGGTGCCAGCCCGCGTGCGCCGCTGGTCGGATCGTCGCCGATCAGTACACCGGCGAGGTGGGTGCCGTGTCCGTAGGTGTCGAGCCAGCGCAGATTTGTCGCCTGCGACTCGAAGGACAGGTCCGGGCCGTTGACCAGCCGGTTCGCCGGCAGGCCGGGGACCGGTACCACCCCGGTGTCGATCATCGCGATGCCGATCCCGGTGCCGTCCAGTGCCGCCGTCGCCGGGGTGTCCGCGCCGACGATGCTCCGGACGTCGGCCAGTGAGGTGCCCTGGCCGATGCCGGGGGAGCCGTTCCACAGGCTGGCGAAGTCCCCGGCCGGTGCGGTGCCCGGCCGCGTCGCGGGCACGTCGTCCGGCCGCGTCGCCGACCCGCCGGCCACGGCGGCGGCGAGCACCACGACCGTCGACAGTGCAGCGATTTGTTTTCGGTATCCGCGCCGTTGGTGTACAGCGCTCATCGTCGGCACCGGTGCGATCCTCCTGGCGAATAACAAGATCATGGCTACCGGAGAGTCGATCCGATAAGGACGCGTTCCCGGTACCACGGTGGACATGTTACGTAGCAGAAACCTCTCGGCTGAGAACGAACATCCCCCTATCGTGCAGGACGTGCGTCGGGCCGGTGGACTCCCATGCCCGGTGACCGACGGATAGCATCCAATTCGGTGGTGCCGTAGTGGAGGCACCGTTAACCACGCCGACACGCCCGTCGGCCCACCAGGTCGCGGCAGGCGGGTCCGGTGACCGGCACGCCGGTGGTGACGAGGGCGGTGAGAAGTACGACGTGGCGGCGACCGATCCGGTCACGGGAGCCCGTCCGCGCGCGTCCCTTGATCCATTCCTCAGACGCCAGTTGGGTCGGGCGGGGCATCCCTGCGGGGTGTTCCTGTTCGATGTCGACTTCTTCAAGACGGTCAACGACGTCTACGGCCACCTACGCGGTGACCGGGTGCTGCGCCAGCTCGCCGAGCGGGTACGCGCCACCTGCCGGCCGCAGGACGTGCTGTTCCGCTACGGCGGCGACGAATTCGTCGTGGTGCTACCGCAGACCGACCGCACCGAGGCGGTCCGGCTCGCCCTGCGGCTGACCGAACGGATCCGCAGTACCGAGTTTTCCGGAGACCCGCCGCTGCACCTGACGGTCAGCCTCGGGGTGGCGAGCGCACCTGCGGACGGCACCACCGCCGAACACCTGCTGGACCACGCTGACCGGCGCAACTATCTCGCCAAACGGCGAGGGCGGGACAGCGCCGTCGCCGATGACGTGGAGATCACCGACGGGAGCGGCTCCCGGCTGTGGGAGCGCGACGAGGCGCTGCGCCGTACCCACGAGTTCCTGACCCGGCTGCAGGTGACCGGCCGCGGCGCGGCCCGGGTGCACGGGCAGCGGGGTGCCGGGCACACCCGTTTCCTCGTCGAGACCGCCCGGCTGGCCGCGTTGCGCGGGTTCGCCGTGGTCACGGTGCCGCCCGAACCGGAGCCGCTGCCGCTGCCGGTCTTCGCCAACCAGGTGGTGCTGATCGCCGACCTCGCCGCCGTCGACCGGGTCCCACACCTGCTGCGGGTCTGGTCCCGTCCGCGGCTGCTGCCCGCCGTGCTCGGGCTGGTGCAGGCCAGCACCGAGACGGCCGGCCCGGCCGGGCCCGCCGGTGCCGGCGAGCCGGTCTCGGTGACCGGTCCCGGACCGCTGCCCGGTGTCGGTCCGTCCGGTGTGCACCTGCCAGAGCTGGAGCAGATCGAGCTCGCCCCGTGGTCGCCGGCGACGACTCGGATCTGGTTGCGGACCGCGCTGCGCGGCGAGCCCAGCCGGACCCTGGTGAACTGGTTCGTCCGGCAGACCGGCGGGCTGCCGGCCGCCGCCGACCGGGAACTCGACCGGGTACGTGCCCGCCGTGGCCTGGTCGGTTCCGGCACCGGCGGCTGGACGTTGAGCCCGGACCTGCTCGGCCGGCCACGGCGGCGGGTGCGGCTGCCGGCCCCGCTGACCCCGCTGGTCGGCCGGGACCGCGACGTCGCCCGGATCGACGCGCTGCTGGCGACCAGCCGGCTGGTCACGCTCGTCGGCGCCGGCGGGATCGGCAAGACCCGGCTGTCGCTGTCGGTGGCCGCCGGTCTCGCGGCCCGGTTCGACGACGGGGTGTGCTTCGTGGCGCTGGCCGCCTGCCGCACCGCGACGGAGGTGCTCACCGCGGTCGCCGCCGCGCTGGACGTGCCGGTTCGCGCCGGGCAGGCGGTGCTGGACGCGGTGGTCAACCACACCGCGGACACCGAGTTGCTGCTGGTGCTGGACAACCTGGAGCAGGCGTTGGCCGCCGGACCGCCGTTGGGCCAGCTGCTGGCCGCCGCCGGGCGCGTTCGGGTGCTGGCCACCAGCCGGGAGCCGTTGGGGATCTACGGCGAACAGGTCTACCGGGTGCTGCCGCTGCCGCTGCCCCGCCTCGACGACCTGCCGCGCGGGGCGTCGGCCGCCGCCCGCGCGGTGGCGCAGCATCCGGCGATCGCCCTGTTCGACCAGCTCGCCCGAGCTGCCGACGCGGATTTCCGGCTGACCGCTGACGCGCTGCCGGCGGTGGCGGAGCTGTGCCGGCGGCTGGACGGACTGCCGCTGGCGATCGAACTGGCCGCCGCGCGTACCGACCAGTTGAGCCCGGCGGTGGTGCTGGACCGGCTCGGCCCGCATCTGGATCCGCTCGGTCCCGGGCCACGCGACCGGCCGGCCCGCCAGCGGACCCTGCATGGCACGGTCGACTGGAGTTTCGGCCTGCTGGAGCCGGCGCACCAGGACGTGTTCACCGCGACCGCCGTCTTCACCGCCGAGCCGACGGCGGCAGCCGTGGCCGCCGTCGCCGGGCTGGGGTCTGCGGCCACGGCGGGGTCTGCGGCCGTCGACCGGGTCGCCGAAGCGTTGGAGGCGTTGGTCCGCAAGAGCCTGGTGGTGGCGGTGACCAGGCGGTCCGGCACCCGCCGGTACGCGATGCTGAACACCATCCAGGCCCGGGCCCGCCAGCTGTGCACCACCGGGCAGCGGGCCCGGCAACTGCGCAACCATCTGGCGTACTGCGCCGGGCTGGCGGACCGGGCGGCCGCCGGGATGGTCGGGCCGGAGCAGAGCCGCTGGGCGGACGAGATCGACCACGACTACCCGGACCTGCGGGCCGCGCTGGAGTACGCGCTCGCCGCCGACGACCTGGCCACCGCGACCCGGCTGTGCCTGGGGCTGTGGCGGTACTGGCGCAACGGCAACCAGATCCGCGACGGCCGCCAGTGGCTCGACCGGCTGCTTTCCGCCCCCGCCGGGCTGGCCGTGGAGCACCGTCGCCAACTGCTCTATCCGGCGGCGGTGCTGGCCGCCACCCAGGACGACACCGCCACCGCCGCCCGGCTCGGCGAGGAGTGCCTGCGCCTCACCGAGCAGGCCGGCGACGCCGAGGGCGCCGCGCAGGCCCGCAACATCCTCGGCGTCGCGGCGATGCTGGCCGGCCGCTACGGCGAGGCCGGCGAACACTTCCGGTACGGACTGGAGGTGTGGCGCGAGCTCGGGGCGAAGCCCGGCATGGCGATCGCGCTCGGCAACCTCGCCAAGGTCTGCCTGCGGACCGGCGACATCGCCGACGCCGACTGGCACATCAACCAGTGCCTGGCGCTGGAGCGGGAGGCCGGCAACAGTCGCGGCGTGCTGCTCGGTCTGACCTGTCTGGCCGAGATCCTGCTGGCCCGGCCGGATCCGGCCGGCGCGGCAGCCGTGGCCCGGGAAGCACACGACCTGGCCACCGGGCTGGGGGACCTGTTCGGCGAGGCGGTCGCGCTGCACCATCTCGGGCAGTGCGAGCTGGCCGGCGGGGACCGGCCGGCCGCACTGCGGTTGTTCGTCGCCGCCCTGGAACGGCGGTTCGAGCTGGGCGACCGGGCGGACCTGTCCACCTCGTTGGAGACGGTGGCCGAGGTGACCGTCGACGACGACCCGGCCCTGGCGGTACGGATTCTCGCCGCGGTCGACTCGTTGCGCTACCGGTTCGGTCTGGTCGCACCGGTGGCGGTGCAGCAGCGGCGGGACGCCGCCCTTGACGTCGCGCGGCGCGCGTTGACCCCTGACGCGTTCGACGCCGCCTGGTGCACGGGTGTGGCCACCCCGCTGGACCTGGTCGTCGACCAGGCACTGGACTGCGCACCGGAGGGACCCCGGGACCCGGCCACGGTGCTAGGGTCCCGGGGGTGATCGAAGCAGCTGTCCACCTTGCCGCCCAACCCCGTCTCGACACCCTGGTCACCGAGTGGCGTTCCGAGGCGCAGCGGCTGCGTACCGACTATGCCGGCACCGCGTGGCTCGGTGACCGCCCGGCGGACGACACCGGCCTGGCCGGCCCCGACTACACCCGCCGCAGCGTGGACGCGCAGCTGTTCCTGCCGGACACCCACTGGTACGCCGTCGATGCCCTGGATGACGTGGAAATTCAGGTGACGGGCGGGCTGGTGCAGGTGGCCGCCACCGCCCGGCAGACCCAGGGGCTGGTCGGCGCGCTCGCCGCGCCGACGGTCGACTTCTTCGAGCACCCCGACGGCGAGCCCGGTGTCGGGCTCTGCCTGTCCCTGAGCGGTGAGATCTGGTCCAACCTCGGGCTGTCCTACCGGGTGAGCGTGCTCTGCCGGCCGGACGCGGTGCTGCGGTCCGGCGGGCGGGCCGACGACGAGCCGGCCGACGAGGCCTGACCGGATCGGACCTGGCGGGTCGGCCTACCTGGGTCGGCCTACGCTGGTCGGGTGGTGACCGACACCCTGCTCGACCGGGTTACCTGGACCCGGCGCCGCGACGCGCACGCCGAGCGCGTCGACCGGCTGGTGGGCGCACACCTGGAACGCCGCCGCCGGGGCGAGCCACATCCGGTCGCCGACTTCCTGTTCACCTACTACGCGTACCGGCCGGCGCAGCTGCGTCGCTGGCATCCGGGGGCGGGGGTGCGGCTCGCCGACACCGAGCCGACGCGGTGGGGCCGGGACTACCGGACGGTTCCGAGCGGCGACGGGGTGGCGGTCACCGTGGACACCGCCGGGCTGTTGGCCCGGCGCGGCGAGTTCGTCACCTGGGTACGGGACCTGCTGGCCCGGACCGCGGCCCGGCCGGCGCACCTGGGCTGCTTCGGCCTGCATGAGTGGGCGATGGTCTACCGGCAGCCCGCCGACGAGGTCCGCCACCACCGGTGGCCGCTGCGGATGAGTCCGGCCGGCCTCGCCGAGTTCGTCGACGGCCAGCGGATCCGGTGCAGCCATTTCGACGCGTACCGATTCTTCACCCCGGCGGCCCGGCCGCTGAACCTGTTTTCCCCGCAGCGCTCCGACCAGGCCGACTTCGAACAACCGGGCTGCCTGCATGCCAACATGGATCTGTACAAGTGGTCCTTTCGGTTGAGTCCGCTGGTGCCCGGCGAGTTGGTGGTGGACTGCTTCGAGTTGGCCCGTGACATCCGGGACCTGGACATGCGGGCCAGTCCGTACGACCTGCGGGAGCTGGGCTATCCCCCGGTGCGGATCGAGACCGCGGCAGGTCGGGCCGAGTACGCGACGATGCAGCGGGATTTCGCCGAGCGGGCCGCAGTACTGCGGAACCGCCTGTTGCGGTGTATCGCCCGATTCGATGGGTTTGGTCAGTCGGATCAGCTGAGCTGACATTTCCGACTCACCCTCAGCTTTCTGCGCCAATCGTGGCCACCTGCTGAGCGCTGCCCTAATTCAGTCAGCTCCAATGATTGACCGGACCTAGACGTTCAACTAATCTCAAGCGCAGCAACAAGCTAGAACGTCAGGTGGAAGTCAAGGAGCGGCCCAGCGAACGGCTCCCGGGCCGACAAGGAGGTGCGCGATGTTGGCGGAACTGTCGACGTCCTGGGGTGCCACCCAGGACTACGACCTGGACATCGACGTGGACGGGCTGGACCTCGGGCCACTCACCGTCACCGCGATGCGGGACTCGGTGGCGTTGCCGGAGACCGGCGCCTCCTCGGCCGGTGACGGCGGTCGCGCCTCCTGCTCCTGCTGCTACGTCACCTGATCCACCGGCGCCACCGTCGGCGCCGGTCACCGACGTCCTCGCCGACCGTGCGGGGCGAACCTCTCCCGAAAGGTGCATCACATGTCCGACGAGATCATCGACGTCGAAGACCTCGAGCTGGACGAGCTGTCGGTCAGCTCCATCCGCGACTCGGCCGCGCTGCCCGAGACCGGTGCCTCCTCCGGCTCGTCGAGCTGCAGCTCCAGCTCCTGCTGCGGCGCCAGCTCGTGCTGCGCCTCCTGCGCCGAGATCGAGCAGCCCGCGCTCTGACACCAGCGACCGCCCCGACCGAGGGCACCACCGGCAGTGTCAGGGATTGCCGGTAGCCGAGGCCGGGCGAATCACGTCAGTTCGATCGAGCGGAGGGGGCGCGGTGCGCCCCCTCCGCCCGTCACATGCCCAAGGAGTGCTCGTGGAAGTCTTCGCCCGTCTCGACAGTGTCACCAAGACGTACGGCAAAGTGGTCGCGCTCGACGCGGTATCCCTCGTGGTGCCCGCCGGGGTCACCGCCGTGCTCGGCCCCAACGGCGCCGGCAAGTCCACCATGATCGAAATTCTCGCTGGTCTGCGCCGCCCCGGCTCGGGTCGGGTCGAGGTGCTCGGCGGGGATCCCGCCGACGTACGGATCAAGGGCCGACTCGGCCTCACCCCGCAGCGCACCGCGTTGCCCTGGCGGCTCACCGTCGCCGAGACCCTCGCCCTGGTCGCCGCCCACTACCCGGACCCGGTGCCCCGCGCCGACCTGGTCGAGCAGCTCGGCCTCGGGCCGTTCCTGACCAAACGGTGCGGCAGCCTCTCCGGTGGCCAGCGCCGCCGGGTCGCCCTGGCCACCGCCCTGGTCGGCCGCCCCGAACTGCTCTTCCTCGACGAGCCGACCACCGGCCTGGACGCCGACAGCCGCGACGGACTGTGGACGGCGATCGCCGCCGTCGCCGCCGCCGGCAGCGCGGTGCTGCTCACCACCCACGACATGGCCGAGGCCGAACACCTCGCCGAACAGGTCGTGGTGGTCACCGGCGGGCAGATCGCCCGCACCGGCGCGGTTACCGAGGTGGTCGCCGAGGTCGGGTTGCACCTGGTCGACATCGAAGTGACCGGCGCGCTGCCGCCGATCGCCGTCTCCGGCCCCGCCGACCGGGTGGAGACCGTCGGCAACCGGACCCACATCTACACCGCCGACCCGGACGCCACCGTCCGGGCACTGGTCCGCGCCGACGTGCCGTTCACCGGCATCCGGGTCGAACGGGTCGGCCTCGAGGAAGCGATCCGCACGATCAGCCGGTCCACCGACCCGGGTGGCGTCACCCGGCCCGGGATCCGCGTTGCCGAAAAGGTGGCCTGACATGCGCTACGTCCTGCTGCACGCCCGCGCGCACGCCCTCGACACGCTACGGATGCCCGCCTACTGGGCCCCGGCGCTGGGCTTCCCGCTGGTCTTCTTCCTGCTGTTCGGGCTGGTCAATGCCAACCGCTTCGCCGACCTCGGGTTGGGCAGCGAGTACGCGATCACCCCGTTCCTGCTCTACACCACGCTCAACGTCACGGTCGCCTCGCTCGCCGCCGGCGTCGCCGCCGACCGGGAGAACCCGTGGGAGCAGCGGCTGCGGCTGCTGCCACTGTCCCCGCTGACCCGGTTCGCCGGCCGGCTGGTCTACGTCCTCGGCTTCAACGTGGTCAGCTGGATTCCGCTGCTGGTCGTCGCCGCATTCACCACCGACCTGCGGCTGCCGCTGGCTGCCTGGCCGGTCTGGCTCGGCGCGGTGGTGCTCGGTGCCGTCCCGTTCGGCCTGCTCGGCATGGCGATCGGCTACCGGTTCGCCCCGCAGCCGGCGATGATGCTGGCCAACCTGCTGTTCATGCTGCTGGCGTTCTTCGGCGGGCTGTTCGTGCCGATCGACTTCCTGCCGTCCGCGCTGCACGCCGTGGTGCCGTACGTGCCCACCTACCAGTACCAGTACTTCGTGCTGGCGCTGATCGACCGGGCCGACCATCTGATCGGGCCGAGCTGGATCGCCTTCCTGCTGCTGGGCTGGACGACCCTGTTCGCCCTGCTCGCCCGCGCCGCGTTCCGGCGCGACGAGGGGGTGCGGTACGGATGAGCGAGGCCGCCGTCGTCCCGGCCACCGCCGACCGGCGGCCGGCGACCGACCCCACCCTGGCACCGTACGCGCTGGTCCGGCTGGCCGCGCTGCCGTACCCGCCGACGCCGGACGGTGCCCGCGAGTTCCGTGCCGCGCTGCGCCGGCTGGTCGAGCTACGGTCGCGGATCACCGAGCTGGCCCCCCGGCTCGCCGACGCGCTCTACGCCAGCGCCGACGGGCACCCGGCCGACTTCCACCGCAAGGCGGTGCTGCCGCTGCGCCGCGACGTGCACAACGGACGGCTGCCCCGGCCGGACCGGGTCGCCGAACTCGACGGCCTGCTCGACCGGGTGCCCGACCTGCCGGCCTGGCTGGCCGTCATGCGCCAGGCCGCGCAGGTGCGCGCCGAGCTCGGTGAGCTGGCCACCGGCGCGCTCGGCGCGGAACGCGCCGCGCTCGCCGCGGTCTGCGCCGCCGAACCACTGCGCCGCGCGGTCACCCTCACCGGCGCCGACCTGCTACGCGGGATCGACCGCGCGGCCGCCAGCGGGGCCAACCCGGACAGCCGGGCCCGCAAGTCCGAACCCAACGCGCTGCGGTACGCGCTGCGGGCCACCGCGAAGACCAGCCCGCTGTCCTGGTTCACCTACGTCGCCTGGGGCAACTGGACCACGGTGTCGGAGCCGGCCGGCGGTGCGGCACCGGCCGACCCGGCCGGCAGCGCCGATCCGACCGGCAGCGCCGATCCGACCGGTGCCGCGGCCTCGGCCGGCGGGCAGCCGGTGGCCGTCGCCCAGGCCAACCGGACCCTGCTGGCCCGGCTGCTCGCCGCAGTGATCGCCGACCCCGGGCTGCGCGACACGGTGCCGCACCGGCTGGCCGCCGCGATCACCGTCACCGGTGACCAGCTGACGTTCCGCCGGGACCGCCCGGTGCAGGGCGTCGACCGGGTCATCTCGGTGCTGGAGGAGGAGGTGTCGCTGGCCTGCACCGGACCGCTGCGGCTGCTGCTCGACCGGACCCGGGCCGCCGGCCCGGCCGGCATCACCCCCGGCGACCTGGTCGCCGAACTGGCTCGCCGGCTGCCCGGCGGCCCGCCGCGCACCACCGCTGCCGCGACCCGCTACGTCGGGCAGGTGCTCGCCGCCGGGCTGCTGCTCGCCGTCGAACCCGTCGACCCGCAGGACCCGAAGGCCGTACGGCACCTCGCCGACTGGCTGGACCGGCACCATCGCCGCGACCTGGCCGACCTGCTCATCGCGATCGACGAGCAGACCAGCGGCTTCGGAGCCATCGCGGCCGGCGACCGGGCCGCCGCCCTGGGCCGGCTGCGCGACACCTGGCGCTCGGCGTACCAGGCGGTGGGGCTGCCCTGGTACGACGCACCGGTGCTGGCCGAGGACGTGGCGCTGCGCGAACCGGTGCGGCTGGGCCGGCGCCACGGGCGCGCCGCCGCCGACCGGCTGCCCCGCCTGGCCGGGCTGGTCGAGCTGTTCGACCAGTACCTGCCGCTGCGTCGGCTGGTCCGGGACCGCTTCGTCGCCCGGTACGGCGTGGGCGGACGCTGCGAGCGCGCCGCCGACTTCTCCACCGAGATGAGTCAGGTGTGGCGGGCGTACAACCTGGTCTCGCCGTCCGGGGTGATCAACCCCGACCCCGAGTTCGCCGACCTGGTCACCCCGGCGCTGCGGGAGCTGGCCGACACCCGGGCCGGGCTGCTAACCCGGATCCGGGCGGCGGCGCCGACCGACGCGGCCGAGTTCACCCTGCCCGAGGAGATCGTCCGGGACGCCGCCGCCGCGCTGCCCGACTGGGTCAGCGCCCGGCCCGCCTCGTACGCGTTCTTCGTCCAGCCGGCCCGCCGCGACGGCGACGACCTGCTGGTGCTCAACCACGTGTACGCCGGCTGGGGCCGGTTCACCAGCCGGTTCCTGGACCTGGTGGCGCCGCAGGCGAAGACGCAGCTGGCCGCGCAGATCCGGGCCACCGCCGGGCGGCACGCCCAGGTGGCCCAGTTCCGCCCGGTCACCGGGTTCAACGCCAACCTGCACCCGTTGCTGGTCGACCACGAGGTGGGCGAGGACGGGAGGTGGGCCGACCTGCTCGCCGACCGGGTCGGGCTGCGCCACGACCCGGTCACCGATCAGGTGCGGCTGGTCCGCGACGACACCGGCGCCGACCTGGACGTGCTCTACCTCGGGTTCCTCGTCCCGTTCGTGATGCCGGACCGGACCGTACCGTTGCACTTCGACCTCAGCAGCGGACTGGTCGGCCCCGGCCTGCTGGCGCCGACCGGCGAGCTGGCCGGTGTCCGGCACCGGACCCGGCTGCGCTACCACGACCTGGTACTCAGTCGCCGGTCCTGGACGTTGCCGACCGACGACGCCGGGCGGCTGCGTGCCGACCTGGACGCCGACGGCGACGTGCCGTTCGACGCGGTCAGCAGCTGGCGGGCCCGGCTTGGCCTGCCCGCCGAGGTGTTCGTCGCCGCCGCCGGCGTCGACGTACGCGGCGGCCCGGACGACTACCAGCGCTACCTGTCGCTGCCCAAACCGCAGTACGTCGACCTGGACAACGCCCTGCACCTGCGGAACCTGCCTCGGCTGCTGGGCCGCCACGACGGACCGGTGCGGATCGAGGAGGCGCTGCCGGTGCCGGGGACCGGCAGCCCGCACGGGCGGGTCGTCGAGCTGGTCGCCGAAACCTATCGGAAGGGGTGGGGCGGCAATGACTGACGCCCTCGACATCGTCAGCTACTACTATTCGCCGACCAAGCTGCCGCTACTGCGCTCGGCGGTGCTGCCGGCCGCCCGGTGGGCCGCCGACCAGGGGGTCGCCGTACACCTGGAACGGCACTGGCTGCACGGCCCGCACCTGCGGATCCGGCTGGCCCGCCGCGACCAGGTCGACCCGGCGGACCTGGCGGTGGTCGCCGCCGCGGTCGCCCACCGGCTGCGCGGGCACCTCGCCGAGCGGCCCAGCACCGAGCAGATCAGCGTCGCCGATCTGCTGGCGCAGGCCGAGCAGGCCGGCCGGATCGAACTGGTGCCGCCGCCGTACCAGCCGATCCACCCGGACAACACGGTCCGCGTCGAGCCGGTGGACGACAGCGCGATGGCTACCCTGTTCGGCTCCGCCGAGGCCGTCGAGTGCCGCGCCGAGCTGCTGCGCCTCGGGGTGCCGGCGGTCACCGCCGCCGCCGACGGGTTGGCCGCCGCCGGTGCCGGCGCCGCCGCCCGGGTACGGACCTGCCTGACCGCGATGGCGCTGCACGCCAGCCGCTACCCGCTCGGGCTCGGCAACGGCCACCAGTCGTTCCTGTCGCACCTGGAGGAGTTCCTGGTGCTCAACGACCCGGACGGCCGGGTGCGGGCGGCGTTCGACGCCCAGTGGCGGCGCTCGGCCGACCCGGCGACCGCACTGGTCGCCCGGCTGGCCGCCCCGACGCACGCGCAGGAGCCGGGACCGGAGTCGGGGCTGGACCCGGTTGAACGCGGGTGGGAACAGTGGACGGTGTCCGCCGCCGAGGTGACCGGGGTCGCGTACCAGCGCGGCGAACTGCCCCGGGTGCCGGCGTTCAGCTACCTGGACCGGGCCGAGCAGATCGGCGACCCGGACACGGTGCGCCGCTGGCATCCGGACCGGACCGAGTACAGCGAGTACCACCAGCTGCTGCGGCAGATCGACTTCGACCGGGTTCCGTACGAGCGGGAGTTCGTCACCTACCGGTTCGCCACCAATGTGCTGTACCTGCTGCTCGGCCTGCTGGACGTCCGGCCGACCGAGCGCTATCTCGCCGCCTACCTGCTGAGCCGGGCAGCGGAGCGGATCACCGGGGTCACCTGGCAGGAACGGATCAACGGCTACCTGACCAGGTTGGCCGCGACCGCACAGGAGGTGGCGTGATGAGCCCGCGACCCTCGACCGCCGAAGCTGGTTCCGCCGACCGCACTGTGGCCGAACACGTTGTGGCCGAACACGTTGTGGCCGAACACGCCGTGCCGTCGGCGGCGGAGATCGTCGTACGGCTGCGGCCCGTGGTGTTCGCCACCCCGACCGCCACCGGGGTGCACGTACGCGGATGGTCGTCGAGCTTCACCGTCAGCGGCGGCGCCGGAGTGTGGAAGGTGTGGCAGGTCCTCGCCCGGCACCTGGCCGGTGGGCTGACACCGCAGCGGCTGGCGCAGCCAGCCGGGCGGCCCGAGGTGGACCGGGTCATCCGACTGCTCCTCGACCAACTGCGGGAACACGACATGCTGGTCGAGGTGCCGGCCGGCTGGGGCGACCGGGAGGAACCGGATCTGCCGCCGGCCGACCTGGCCCGCTGGCTGGAGTCGGTGGCCGCCGACCCGGCGGCGGCCTGGCAGCGGCTGCGGTCGACCACGGTCACCGTCGCCGGCACCGGGCCGGTGGCGACGTCGGCGGCCCGCACGTTGACCGGCGCAGGTCTGGCAGTCGACCCGGTCGGCGCCGCGACCACCCAGGACACCGTGGTACGGGCCGGCGAGGCGGCGGTCGCGGCCCGCTGCCTGCCGGAGATCGGGTACGTGACCCCGGTGTCCACGCCGGACCGGTCGCTGGCCCACGGTGCGGCGGTCGCGGCCCGCCTGTCCCGCGCGCCCGGCCCCGCGGCTGCGGGGGCGGCCGGTCCGGGCCTGAGCGAGGCGCCCGGCCCGGCGCTTGCGGGGGCGTCGGTGACACCGGCGCTGGCTGCGCTGATCGGGGCCGCCGCGGCGCACCGCATCGTCTGCGCCGTCGCCGGTCTGCCCGACCCGGCCGAGGAAGCCGCCACCCTGCCCGGCGGCGAACCGGCCGCCCCCGGGCCGTACTACCCGTCGGTCCTGGTCGCCCGGCTCGACCCGGTCCGCGCCACGTACCATCCGTGGCTGCCGGCCGCCCGCGTGCCGCTGCCCGGTGCGCCGTCCGACATCGACGCGGTCGGGCTGCGGCTGGAGGCGCTGAGCGACCCGGAGCTCGGCGTACTGCCGCCGGCGGTCCCCGGCGACCTGCCGCAACTGCCGGCGATGCTGGCCCTGGCCGGCCCGGCGCTGGGGGTCGCGGCCACCGCCGACGCCGCCCGGGTCGACGCCACCCTGCGGTACGCCGAGACCGTCCTCGGTATCGGTGCGCCGCGCGGCGACGGTGACGCGCGGGACGCCGATGCCGAGGACGGTGCCGGGTCAGCGGTCCGCTGGGCGGAGACGGCCGCGATCGGCGTCGACGTCCGGCACGCCAGCGGGGCGGCGCTGCGCCGGCTGGTGCACGCCGTACGCAGCCGGCTCGACACGGACCCGGTGCCGGAGGCCGAGTGGGCCGGCGAACCGGCGGCGCGCCGCTGGTGGAAGGCGCTCACCCTGCGGTTCGCCGTACCGGCGCGGGTGGTGGCCCGCCGGCTGCCGGCCGGCGCGGTACACGCCGAGATCGTCACCGACGCCGGGCCGCTGGCCTGGGCGGTGGAGGCCACCGCCGCCGACGCGGTGGCGATGGCGGCGCTGGCCGCCACCGGTGTGGCCCAGGCCCGGGCCGCCGGCGTCGAGGTGCCGGCCGGGCCGGCGAGCCTGACCGGCACGGCACCGACCTGGCGGCCGGCCGACCAGCACCTGGCACCGTGGACGGACGACAGCTGGTACTGGCCGGCCGGGGTGATCGACAACGAGGAGCGGTTGCAGGCGGCGCTGCGGGCCGCGCTCACCGCCGACGGCGCGACCCTGACCGGGCGACCGGTGGTGCCGGTCGCCGCCGACACCGGTGCCGCCGACGCGCACCCCGACGCCGACTCGGTCGGCCACGCGCTGGCCGTCACCGGTTTCGTGGCGCAGTCCTTCTGGTGGACGGCGGCTGCCACCGGCACCGCCGTGGACGTCACCGGGAGCACTGTGGCCGCCACCGCCGCCGCGAGCCGAGGAGCCTGAACCATGTCGACCCGTACCGTTGCGACCCCGACCGACGATCTCGCGGCGGCGCTGGCCGCCGCCGGTCACCCGGCCGTCCCGGTGCTGGATGCCGGGACAGCGCTGGACGCTGTGACGGCGCCAGACGGCACCGGCGGCCGGACCGCGGTCGTCCTGCTGGACCACTGGACCCCGGCACTGGCCGCGAAGCTGAGCCGCCGGGCCTGGGAGACCGCCGCGACGGTCGTCCCGGTCCGCCTCGACGGCGGCCTGGTGCTGGTCGGCCCGGTGCTGCGGCCGAGAGCCGGCACCTGCCTGGCCTGCGCCGAGCAGGCCCGACTGCGGGTGTTCGGGCCGGGCGTGCCGAGCCGGGACCCGCAGCTGCGGCAGGGCGGCGTCATCCCGCCGAGCCTGCTGCCGATGGTGGCCGGCGCGGTCGGCGACGCGCTGACCGACCCGGGCCGGTTGGACGCGACAGTGGTGGCGATCCGCACCGACCACGCCACCGTCAGCAGCCACCGGGTCCGGCCCCGCCGGCAGGGCTGCCGGATCTGCCGGCCGGTGCCGCTGGACACCCCGCATGGTGCCGAGGTGCCGCTGACCGCCGCGCCGACCAGCGACCCGTACTCGCTGCGCGGCGACAACCCACGGACCAGCCGGGCCGCGTTGCGCGCCGAACTGTTCGACTGGCGGCACGGGCCGGTCGCCCACATGATCCGTACCGAGCGCTCGCCGATGGCCCTGAGCACCAGCGAACTGTCCAGCGACACGGCGGTCCGCGAAGCCGGCTACGGCCGGGCCCGCAGTTTCGCCGAGTCGGAGCGGATCGCCCTGTTCGAGGCGGTCGAGCGGGCCACCGGGATGCGGCCGCACCGGCGGCGTACCGCCGTCGAAGCGGCCTTCGCCGACCTCGGCCCGGACCGGGCGGTCGACCCGGCCCGGCTCGGCCTGCACGACCCGGCGCACTACGACCACCCGGCGTTCCGGATGGTGCCGTACACGCCGCAGACCCGGGTTCGCTGGGTGCACGGCTGGTCGCTGGGCCGCCGCCGCCCGGTGCTGGTGCCCGAGCACGTCGCCTACTGGGGACTGCACCGCAGCGACGGCCCCCGGTTCCTCTACGAGAGCTCCAACGGCTGCGGGCTGGGCAACAGCGCCGTCGAAGCCGCGCTGTACGGCATTTACGAGGTCGCCGAACGGGACGCGTTCCTGATGGCCTGGTACGCGCGGACCCCGCTGCGGCCGGTCGCCGTACCCGACGACGACCCGGTGCTGCCGCACCTGGTCGACCGGCTCGACACGGTCGGCTACGACCTGCTGTTCTTCGACGCCACGAACGACCTCGGGGTGCCGACCGTGCTGGCCCTGGTGCTGCACCGCGACCCGACCAGCGGAGCCCCGCAGGCGTTCTTCGCCGCTGGCGCCCACCCGGACCCCCGGTCGGCGCTGCGGTCGGCGGCGGCCGAGGCGGTGGTCGACGTGTTCAGCCTGCCCGAGGTGGCCCGCAACAAACCCGGCCATCTGGACCCGGACCGGCTGCAGGCGATGTTCGACGACCCCCGGCTGGTCACCGGCCTGGAGGAGCACGTCGCGGTGAACACCCTGCCGCAGGCCCGGCAGCGGTACGAGTTCCTGCTCACCGGCGACGCGCCGGCGCACTGGCGGGACGTGTGGCCGGACCGGCCGGCCCCGGTGACCGACCTCGCGGTGCTGCTCGGCGAGACCGTCGAGCGGTGGGCGGCGCACGGCCTGGAGACGATCGTGGTGGACCAGACCGACCCGGCGAGCCGGGACCGGCTCGGACTGCACTCGGCGAAGGTGATCGTCCCCGGCACGTTGCCGATGACGTTCGGCCACGTGCACCACCGCACCCGGGACCTGGACCGGCTGCTGCGGGTCCCGGCCCAGCTGGGCCGGCTGCCGTCCCCACTTGACTACTCCGACCTGCCCCTCTACCCGCACCCGTTCCCGTGAGGTCGGCCATGTCGTCCAGTCAGCTCACCGCCAGTCAGCTCACCGCCACGCAGCTCACCGCCAGTCAGCTCACCGCCACGCTCGCCGAGGTGTACGCGCACGGCCCCGGCAAGGACGTCCGGCCCGCGTCGGCGCGGCCGTACCGTCGCCGGCCCACCGGCCCGGCCGTGCCGTTCGCCGAGCTGGCGGCCGTCGCCGGGCCGACCGGTGCCCGGCTGGTCCGGACGCTCGGTACAGCGCTGGCGCCGCGCCGGTTCGAGCCGTGGAACGGCTTCAACGAGCACCGGGCGTACCCGTCGCCCCGGGCGGCGCACCTGGTCGACGTGCTGCTGCGGCACGACGGCGTCGACTGGCTGGTCGACCCGGTCCGCGAACTGCTGTATCCGACGTCCGCTGAGTCGCTCGTCGCAGCGCCGGACGGGTCGGTCGAGCTGGTGCTGCGGGAGCAGCCGACGCGGATGCCGGCCGGCTACGGCCGGCTCGCCGACGCGCTGGCCGCGCTGGAGGCCGGTCACGTCGCCGGCGCGCTCGCCGAGGCCGCCGCCGGCCACGGACTGCGGTACGCCGCCGGCACCACCGCCAGCGCTACTGCCACCAGTGGGCCGTGGCTCACCGTCACCCTCGGACCGTCGACCGCCCCCACCTGGTCACGGCACCGGCTGCGGGCGGTACGCAGCTCCGGGCTGAGCCCACGCGGGTTCGGCGCGGACCCCCGGCCGCTGCCGGCGGAGGCGTTCGAGCGGCTGGTCGCCGCCGCGTACCGACCGCCGGCCGGGTCACCGGTGACCGGGGTGCGCCTGCGGCACACCCTCGCGGTCGGCAACGTCGCCGGCCGGACGGCCGGCTGGTACCACCTCGATCCGGCCGCGACCGGCCGACCCGGGGCTGCTGCGCCGCAGCCGACCCGGCCGGGTGACGCGACCGGGCAGGTGCAGCGGGCGTACAGCTATCCGCGTACCGAGGTCGACGTCGCCGGCATGCCGCTGGCCTGGCTGGTCAGCGCGGACGTGCCGGCCGCCGTCCGCACCGGCGTACCGGCGGCGTACCGGCGGCTGCTGCACGCGGCCGGGGCCACCGCCCAGCACGTCGGCACCGCCGCCGCCGAGGTCGGCCTGTTCTGCCGGCCGGTACGCGCGGTGCGGGAGGCAGCCGCCGAGGCAGCCGCCGGTCTGCCCGCCGGGCACGACCTGATCTACCTGTTGTTGATCGGCCGGTCACGGGTGCGTGACTTCGCCTACGACCTGAGTAACCCGGAGGTGTCGCCGTGACCGCACCGACCATCACCGTCACCACCACCCGCACCTGGGTGGGACTGCACTGTTTCGCCTACTGGTCGCCGGCCGACCTGGACACTTTCCTGGCGGTGACCGTGGCTCCGCTGCTGGCCCGGCTGCGCGCCGACGGCGCGATCGCCGACTGGTTCTACATCCGCTACTGGGAGGGCGGGCCGCATCTGCGGATCCGAGTTCGGGACCCGCTGCCGGGCGTCGGCGACCGGTTGCGGGCGGAGCTGGCCGAGCTCGCCGGCCAGGCACCGTACGAGGTGTTCCCGATGGACAGCGGAAGCTACTACCGGCGGCTGGGTGGCAGCGCCGCCCGGTCGGCCGCCGGCTGGCACGACCACGGCGACGTCCGGGAGATCCCGTACCGGCCGGAGACCGCCCGGTACGGCGGACCGCAGGCGCTGCTGGTCGCCGAGGAGGTCTTCTGCCGGTCCAGCGAGATCGCCGCCCGGATCGTCGGCGCGGTCCCGCCCGGCCCGGCCCGGTTGTCCGTCGCCGCCGAGCTGGCCACCGCCACCGCCGCCGCGTTGGGCCTGGACGAGTTGGGTGCGGCCCGGTGGCTGCGCGGCCACGCCGCCGGTTGGCGGTGGCAGAACGAGGTGGCGATGCTGCCGGCCGCGGCGGTGCAGGGGCAGGCGGCCCGGGTGCTGGCCAGCCAGGGCGCCGCGCTGCGCCGCCGGTGGGACCGGACCGTGGCCCGGGTCGACGCGCAGCGTACAGCGGCCGGGGCTGCCCGCGATGACGCGCAGCGTACCGACGCCGCGGCGGACCCGGCGGGGGAGCGGTCACCGGCCGGGTACTGGGCGCAGGTCGTCCGGGCCGCCCGCGACGCGTTGGAGGGGCCGGCCGCCGCCGGCCCGGCCGACCAGCGGTGGCGCTGGGTGTGGGGCTCCCAGCTGCACATGCTGTTCAACCGACTGGGCATCCTGCCGGATGAGGAGCGGTCGGTGTGCTGGCTGGTCGCCGGGACCGCGCTGGCGCCGGGCGGGCCCACGGACTTCTTCGCCGACGGCGCGGCGGCCGCCGACCGCCGCTACCACGAGGCGAGCAAGTTCCTGCCGGGGATGTTGCAGACGCAGAGGCCGCGCGAGGCCGTCTCGGAACGGAGCGGGACCCCGTTCCGGTTCGGCGGCCGGCCGGTTCCTCTGCCCGACGGGGACCCGCCGCGTGCCGCACTCGCTGATGTGCTGCGCCGGCGGGTCTCCGGTCGGGGGCGGCTGACCGGGCCGGTCACCGCCGAGCAGTTGGGCACCCTGGTGTGGAGCGCGCACGGGGTGACCCACCGCAGCCAGGTGCCGCTGCCCAACGGGGACCTGTACGACTACGCCCACCGCCCGTACCCGAGCGCCGGCGCGGCGTACGCGGCGCGGATGCGGCTGATCGTGCGCGACGTCGCCGGTGTCGCCCCCGGCGCGTACCACGTGGACGACCTCGACCGTCAGTTGTGGCGGCTCGGCCCGGCCCCGTCGGTGCCGGAGCTGGAGGCGTCGTCGATGTGGTTCGGGGCGGACGCCCTCGACGTCGGCGGGATCGAGCTCACCGAGGTGCCGGCCCTGCTCGGCCTCTACGTGCAGCTGGGGGAGCTGCGGGAACGCTACGGGATGCGGGCGCTGCGGTTCGCGGTGGCGGAGGCGGGTCACCTGGCGCAGGCGCTGTCGATGGTGGCGGCGGCGAGCGGGCTGGCGCTCGGCATGATCGGCGGCTTCTACGACGACGTCGCCCACGAACTGCTCGGCCTGGACGGCATCGACGACGTGCTGGTCTACCTGCTGCCGGTGGGTCGTCTCCCGGGAGGTGCGCGGTGAGGCTCCGACCCGCAGATGGTGCCAGGTTCACAGACGGTGCCAGTTCTACAGACGGTGCAGCCCCCGACCGTCAGGGAACGTCGGGGGCTGTGTCCAGTGTGCCACGGCAACCGGGGTCCGCGCGACCGCCCGGCGGTACCGGTCCGCCGACCCCGGCGGTACGGGTGCTCGAGGGCGTCAATCAGCTGCGTGCCGTCGCCGATCCGATCCGGTTGCGGGTGCTCGCGGTGCTCACCACCGAGCCGGACCGGGCGCTGTCCGCCCGCCAGTTGGCCCACCAGCTGGGCATCACCTTCAGCCTGATGCACTACCACCTGCGGGTGCTGTCGGACGAGGGGATGATCCGGGTGGTCAACCAGCGGACCGACCAGGGCCGGGCGGAGCGGTACTTCCAGGCCGCGCAGTTGGCGCTGCGCTGGGACTTCCCGCCGGCCGACCGGTCCGGCGACGACGCCGCGTCGGCGAACCGGGCAGGCGACGACGGGTCAGACGGGAAGCAGGCCCGGTGAGCAGCGGCGGGTCAGACGGGAAGCAGGCCGGATGAGCGGACGGACAGGTCGATCCGGCCGGCCAGGTTCTCCTTCATCGGCGGGCACGGTGCGATGCCCTCCCGCCACAGTTTCGGGCAGGCGCCGCCGCACACCGGCAGGATCGGGCAGCCCTGGCAGCCGGTCTCGCCGGCGCGCAGCCCGGTGTACCAGTCGTCGAACTGGCCGGTCGGTCGCAGCTGGTCGACCGGTGCCCGGTCCACGGTGTCCAGATGCTGTTCGGTGAAGCCGGGCACCAGCGGCTGCTCGGTGCAGGAGTAGATCCGCCCGTCCGGGGCGATCACCTCGCTGTGCCGGGAGACGGCGGTGCACACCACCCGTACCGGGTGGGTGGGCAGCAGCCGGCAGTGCAGTCCGGCTGCGAGGTAGGCGGTGTACCAGCGCAGTTCGGTCTCGGCGGCCTGCTGCTGGCGCAGCCGTACCTCGCTGACGTCGTTGCCCCACGAGTGGACCGGTGCCGGGTAGAACCGGATCCGGGGGTCGGCGAGGCCGGCGTCGCGCATCGCCGCGGCGAACTCGTCGGCCCGGTCGGCGTTGTGCCGGCCGATGTTGGTCCGTACGGTCACCTGCAGCCCGGCCAGCTCCGGATCGGTGAGCACGGTCCGCAGCGCGGCGGTGATGCGGTGGAAGGAACTCTGTCCACTCTTCAACGGCCGGGCGGCGTCGTGCACCTCCGCCGGTCCGTCGATGGTGATCTCCATCCGGTCGATCCGGCAGTCCTGGTGCAGGGTACGCAGCTTGCGGGCGTCGAGCAGGGCACCGTTGGTGACCAGCATCGCCGAGTAGCCGACCCGGTGCCGGGCCGCGGCGGCCACGAACCGGGCGGACAGCGAGCGGAGTACGGCGTACCCCATCAGGGGTTCGCCGCCGAACCACCGCACCACCACGGTGTCGTGCTCGCCGCTGGCCATGGCGTGTTCGACCCGGGCGGCGATGGCGTCGCGGTGCCGGGTCGGCCGGGTGGCCGGGGTGTCCCGACGGTGCTCCTGCCCGCAGTAGTCGCAGCCCATGTTGCAGTAGCCGGTCGGCATCAGCACGAACTGCCGGTGTCGGGCGTCGTCGGCCGCCTGCGCGCCGGCGTCGATCGTCGCGGTGGTCTCGTCGAGGTCGGCGGGCACCAGCAGGCCGAGTTCGGCGAGCCGGGCCTGTTCGTCGGCGGGCAGGCCGGCCGGGCCGGGGCCGTCCAGGAGGGTCCGCACGGTGTCGGTGTCGAGCAGGAGGGTACGGGCCCGTCCGGTGTGGAACACAGCGCGCAGTTGCCGGCCGGACGGGTGCCGGTAGGTGGTCGGGCTGAACACGAGGTAGCGGCTGAGCACGAGGTCGGGCTGGGCCATGTGGGGCCTTTCGGAGGTCTCGACGAGTGGCTACCGAGGGCTACCAGGGTGGTGGAGTGGGCGGCGGTGGACCGTGGGGTGCAACGTCACCGGACCCGGAGCGGTCGCTCCGGGTCCGGTGCTGGTGAGAGCTGCGGGTCAGCTGAAGGCGCAGGCGAAGTTGACGCTGGAGCCGTCGTCGAGCAGGCCGGTGCTCTCAGCGGGCAGCTCGAAGACGACCATGCCCTGGCTGGGTGTCTCGTCCGGCTGCTGCGCTTCTACGGCGGCCTGGGTGGCCGGGGCGGCGATGGCGATCGCGGCGACGACGGCGAAGAAGGGGTTGGTGGGCACGGTCGACCTCCGGAAGGGGAGCGGGGGCGGCGAAGGAAGTGGTGACGCAGGTGGGGTGACGCGGGCAGGTGGGGGTGGTGCCGGCCCGCGTGGTGAGTCGGTGGAATCGGAAGTGATACGATCTTGCTGACGTTCAAAATAAACTGAGCGACGGATGGAAGTCAATCGTCGGGGTAGAATCAACCGTGGAACGTTGGTTGAACGGAGGTCTGCGGTGACGGAGCTGATGGCCAGCCGGGTGATCGAGGACGTGGCTACCCTCAAGGCGCTCGCCGACCCGATCCGGATGCGGGTGCTGGAGCTCGCGATGTCCGAGCCCGAGCGGACCTGGACCGCCAAGGAGCTGGCGAAGATCG
Source organism: Solwaraspora sp. WMMA2059 (assembly GCF_027497315.1). Classification (GTDB taxonomy): domain Bacteria; phylum Actinomycetota; class Actinomycetes; order Mycobacteriales; family Micromonosporaceae; genus Micromonospora_E. Next base: position 1,313,474 of record NZ_CP114908.1, read on the forward strand.
TGGGCGTCGCGCCCACCAAGATCTACTACCACATCAACCAGCTGGAACAGCACCAACTGCTGCACATCCGGGACACCCGGGTGGTCAATGGCATCATCGAGAAACAGTACGGTGCCGGCCAGCTCAACCTGACCTTCCACCGCCGCTCCGGCGAGGAACCCAGCTCGGTGCACGAGGTGGTGGCCACCCTGTTGGACCAGATCAAGGACGAGATCGAGGCTGGGCTGCACGCCGGCACCATCTCCGGTAGCAGCGAGGCACCCGACCCGGTCCGGATGATGCTCAGCCGGGGGGTCGCCGAGATCCCCGTGGACCGGATCGCCGAGTTCCGCCACGAGTTGCAGGCCCTGATGCGGCGGTTCGAGCAGGCCGGTGTCCCCCGTGACGGCACCATCACCGGCGGGCACCGGTTCGCGATGCTGGTCGGCATGCACCCGCTCGGGTTGTCCTGACCCGCCTGCCGAGTCACCCCGTCAGGCCGGGCCACCGGGAGCCGACCGTCAGATCCACCGTACGGCGACCCCGGCGGAGAACGCGCCGCTACGCAGCTCCAACCGGTCCGGGATCAGCTCGCCGCCGACCGTGAAGGCCAGCGGGACCAGCATCCGACCCCCGGGTGGCACCGGCTCGGCGAAGACGTCCCGACCACCGTTCTCCTGCCGGGTCGCCGCCTCGTCCACCCCGACCCAGTCACCGGTCGGCAGGTACGCCCGCTGCAACGGCCCGTACCAGAACTGTTCGGTGTCGCTGCGGTTGCGCAGCCCGACTGTGGCGACACACCGCCGATCCTGCCTCTGCCCATCAGCCGGCGCGCAGGCCATCCGGAAGACGGTGAACTCGAAGGCGGCCTCGGTCAGCAGCACCCCGAACCCGCCGGCCGGCGGCGCACCGATCCACCCGCTGGGCGCCTGGTTGGCCCGGTCCAGCACCTCGCTGCCGTAGCTCGCCACGCGTACCGCCGCCACCGCCAGCCCGGTCAGCATCGCCAGCAGCAGGCCGAACACCAGCGGCGTAGCCGGGCGCCAGCGGCGCTTCGGGGCGGCCGGCACCGCCGCCGGCAACCGCACCCGCCGCCCGGCCGGGGTGACGACCCGGCGTCGGTCGACCCGGCGCTCCCGCAGCCGGCGGCGCCACCCGTACCCGATCATCGCCACCACGACGAGTGCCGTCAGCCCGCCGATCAGCGGCATCGACGGGCGCTGCCACCAGGCCGGGTCCGCCGCCTCGATGCCGGCCGTCGGGGTCCACCGGGCGCTCGCGCAGTCGTACGGCCGCGCGGTGTCCCGCTCGTACGCGCAGACCGGGAAGGTCTGCGCGGTGCCGGCACCGCCCGGCCGAAACGACGCGGTGACCGTTTGCCCGCTGTTCGCCGGCAGGCTCAACTGCCAGGTGATCTCCGAGGCGTCGACCCGGCCGCCGGCGCCGACCGTGGCCACTGAGGTGGTGGTCGGTACGGCCATCCGCAGGGTGACGTCGACCGGGGACACCGTCCGGTTGACCGCCTCGACCCGGTAGGTCGCCGCGCTCTGCCCGATCTCGTTGATCGTCACCGCGACCAGCTCCTGCCCTTCGGCCGGTACCGAAGCAGCCCTCTCGGCCCGTGCCGGGGTCACGCCCGGTGCCAGGATCCCCCCGCCGACCACAAGAACGACGCCGAACAGCCCGGCCCGCAGCGCATGTCGCCACCATGACATAGCCATCTCGATTCCGCCCCCCGACCCGAACGGTAGGCCGGTACCGGCCGTCCAGTCGGTAAAGCGCGGTTCCGCACACCTGATCCGGTGACCGGTGCTAGATTTCCGCCCCTTGTCGCGCCCGTTGTCGCCCTCGTCGTGACCGTTGTCGCCCTTTGCCGTGACCGTCGGGGTGGTGCAGGCACGGGACGATACATTGACCGGGTGCGTATCGCTCGTTTCGCCCATGGCAAGGGAATGTCGTTCGGGGTCGTCGAGGGGGAGCCGGGAGCCGGCCCCGAGGCGTTGACCGTCGCCGAGGTCGACGGCCACCCGTTCGGCAAGCTGACCTTCACGTCGCAGCGCTGGGCGCTGGCCGACGTCCGGCTGCTGTCGCCGATCCTGCCCAGCAAGGTGGTGTGCGTCGGGCGCAACTACGCCGACCACGCCGCCGAACACGGTGCCGAGGTGCCGGCCGAGCCGTTGCTGTTCCTCAAGCCGTCGACCTCGGTGATCGGTCCACGGGACGCGATCCGGCTGCCCGCGCAGTCTCGGCAGGTGGAGCACGAGGCGGAGCTCGCCGTGGTGATCGGACCGCCAGGTGCCCGGCGCGCCGACCGGGCCGCCGCCGAGCGGGCGATCTTCGGCTACACCTGCGCCAACGATGTCACCGCCCGGGACCTGCAGCGGTCGGACGGCCAGTGGACCAGGGCGAAGGGCTTTGACTCGTTCTGCCCGATCGGCCCGTGGATCGTCACCGGGCTGGACGTCGCCGACCTGGAGGTCCGCTGTGAGGTGGGTCCGAAGCCGGACGAGATGGACGTACGGCAGCTGGGCCGGACCAAGCAGATGGTCTTCGACGTGCCGACCCTGGTGTCGTACGTGTCACACGTGATGACGCTGCTGCCCGGTGACGTGATCCTGACCGGGACGCCGGCCGGGGTGAGCGAGTTGACCGCGGGCGACACGGTGTCGGTCCGGATCGAGGGCATCGGTGAGCTGGCCAACCCGGTGGTCGCGGCGGACTGAGGCAAACCGCTGCGGTATCCCGATTTGGCGCGCACCATGGGGTCAGGTAGAGTTCTGTCCCGGTGCGGCGAGCACCGATGGGGTATGGGGTAATTGGCAGCCCGACTGATTCTGGTTCAGTTAGTCTAGGTTCGAGTCCTGGTACCCCAGCCACCGACGCCGGAAGGCTCCAGATGGCGTCGGGGTGCTGGTCTCTGTTAGAGTTCGGCACCGTGTCCAACAGGACACAGCAGCACGAAACGGTAGTTTGCACCAGGAAAGTTCTGGCCCCGTCGTCTAGCGGCCCAGGACGCCGCCCTCTCAAGGCGGTAGCGCCGGTTCGAATCCGGTCGGGGCTACAGCGCTCAAGGCGCCCTCCTCAACGAGGGCGCCTTTTTCGTCGGCGGGTCACCGTCCGTCGCTGACCATCATGCCCGACCTGGCCCGGCCTGCGCCGAGTTATCCGGAAACTGGGCCTGCTCAGAGCACGGCAGGGCGCGGAGCCAATGCCCGATTCAGAGCCCGGAGAGCCGTTGACCGGCGCGGACCACGGCCATGGCGTGCCGCTCACCTGGCCGGCGGCCGAGCCGCTCGATCGGCCCGGAGACGCTGACCGAGGCGATCACCCGGCCGGTGCGGTCCCGGATCGGTGCGGAGACACTGGCCACCCCGGCCTCCCGCTCGGCGACGCTCTGCGCCCAGCCGCGCCGGCGCACCTCGGCGAGCGTACGGCCGGTGAACTTGCAGCGGGGCAGCAGCGGCATGACGGCCTCGGGCGGCTCCCAGGCCAGCAGGATCTGGGCGGCGGACCCGGCGGTCATCGGCAGCACCGAGCCGACCGGCACGGTGTCGCGCAGGCCACTGGCCCGCTCGGCTGCGGCGACGCAGATCCGCTCGTCGGCCCGGCGCAGGTAGAGTTGGGCGCTCTCGCCGGTGGCGTCGCGTAGCGCGGCCAGCAGCGGCTCGGCGGCGGTCAACAGCACGTCGG